>NZ_JBEZHO010000032.1:0-100904 GCF_040650615.1 Streptomyces sp. NPDC048643 | reverse complement strand
GGCCCCCGCCCGCGGCGTCCCGCCTACCGCCGTTGGGGCCCACCTCCTGGCCAGGAGGTGGGCCCCTACGTCGTACGGCGTCAGTCCGTGATGGACGGCTTCTCCCGGCGTTCCTTGCCGCCGGAGTTCCCGGAGGATCCGCTGTTGCCCGAACCGCCGCCCAGGCCACCGAAGTTGCCCATCGCGCCGCTCAGCCCCTTGAGGGCGTCGCCGATCTCGCTGGGCACGATCCAGAGCTTGTTGGCGTCGCCCTCGGCGATCTTCGGGAGCATCTGGAGGTACTGGTAGGAGAGGAGCTTCTGGTCCGGGTCTCCGGCGTGGATGGCCTCGAAGACCGTACGGACGGCCTGGGCCTCGCCCTCGGCGCGCAGGGCCGCGGCCTTGGCCTCACCCTCGGCGCGGAGGATCGCGGACTGCTTCTCACCCTCGGCGGTGAGGATCTGCGACTGCCGGATGCCTTCCGCGGTGAGGATCGCGGCGCGCTTGTCGCGGTCGGCGCGCATCTGCTTCTCCATCGAGTCCTGGATGGAGGTGGGCGGCTCGATCGCCTTGAGTTCGACGCGGTTGACGCGGATGCCCCACTTGCCGGTGGCCTCGTCGAGGACTCCGCGCAGGGCCGCGTTGATCTCCTCGCGGGAGGTCAGGGTCCGCTCCAGGTCCATGCCGCCGATGATGTTGCGCAGCGTGGTGACGGTGAGCTGCTCGATCGCCTGGATGTAGCTGGCGACCTCGTACGTCGCGGCGCGCGCGTCGGTGACCTGGTAGTAGATGACCGTGTCGATGTTGACGACCAGGTTGTCCTGGGTGATCACCGGCTGGGGCGGGAAGGGGACGACCTGTTCACGCAGGTCGATGCGGTTGCGGATCGAGTCTATGAACGGGACGACGATGTTGAGGCCGGCGTTCAGTGTCCGCGTGTAGCGGCCGAAGCGTTCGACGATGGCGGCGCTGGCCTGTGGGATGACCTGGATGGTCTTGATCAGGGCGATGAAGACCAACACCACCAGAATGATCAGGACGATGATGATCGGTTCCATCGATGCTCCCCGTACCCTTCTCCACTCGGTAATTCCGAAAGATCTTATGGCTGTTGAAGATCTTGCTGGACGAGTCTGACAGAACGTCGTCTGCCGCGTGGGGCGTTCGGTTCACTTGTGTTGTCCGAGGTCACATGACGATCGCCGTGGCTCCGTCGATGTCGACCACATCGACTTCCTGGCCCACCTCGTAGGCCTGTCCGGAGTCGAGGGAGCGTGCCGACCAGATCTCTCCGGCGAGCTTGATCCTGCCGTCGCCCGAACCGTCCACGCGCTCCAGGACGATGGCCTGCCTGCCCTTCAACGCGTCGATGCCGGAGGCGAGTTGGGGCCGCTGCGCGCTGTGCCGGGCCGCGATGGGGCGTACGACCGCGATGAGGGCGACCGAGACGACGACGAAGACGAGGACCTGGGCGACGATGCCGCCGCCGAGCCCCGCCACGACCGATGCCGCCACCGCCCCCACGGCGAACATGCCGAACTCCGGCATCGCCGTCACCACGAGCGGGATGCCCAGTCCTGCGGCGCCGATCAGCCACCACACCCATGCGTCGATGTCGTCCACGTGGTCATGGTAGGACCGCGCTCCTCCCGCGGACAGGGCGCACGATCAACTCGCCTGCTCCTGACGGGATCTGCGCGTCCGTGCGCCCGGGGCCGTCAGGCCATCGGAAGGCCCTGCGCGGTCCAGCGCTCGCCGACCTGCTCGACGACGAGCGGGAGGCCGAAGCAGAGCGAGAGGTTGCGCGAGGTCAGTTCGAGCTCCAGGGGTCCGGCCGCGAGCACCTTGCCCTGACGGATCATCAGGACGTGGGTGAAGCCGGGAGCGATCTCCTCGACGTGGTGCGTGACCATGATCATGGAGGGGGCGATCGGGTCGCGGGCGAGGCGGCCGAGGCGGCGTACGAGGTCCTCGCGGCCGCCGAGGTCCAGGCCGGCGGCGGGCTCGTCGAGGAGGAGGAGCTCGGGGTCGGTCATCAGCGCGCGGGCGATCAGGGTGCGCTTGCGCTCGCCCTCGGACAGCGTGCCGAACCTGCGGTCCAGGTACTCGCTCATGCCGAGTCGGTCGAGGAAGGCGCGGGCGCGCCGCTCGTCGATGTCCTCGTAGTCCTCGTTCCAGCCGGCGGTCATGCCGTAGGCGGCGGTGAGGACGGTCTGCAGGACGGTCTGGCGCTTGGGGAGCTTCTCGGCGAGCGCGATGCCGGCGATGCCGATGCGCGGACGGAGCTCGAAGACGTCGACCTTGCCGAGGGTCTCACCGAGGATGGTGGCGGTACCCGCGCTGGGGAAGAGGTAGCTGGAGGCGACGTTGAGCAGGGTCGTCTTCCCGGCGCCGTTGGGACCGAGGATGACCCAGCGCTCCCCCTCCTTGACCGACCAGGAGACCTGGTCCACCAGAGCCCGGCCCTCGCGGACCACGGATACGTCCTCCAGCTCCAGTACATCGCTCATGAGCGCGTTGTCTCCCATTGCAGTCTCGGCCGTCGCTTACGTCTGTGGACGCAGCCCCCAGGGAAAACCTACGCCACCGGTCGGCCACACCGATCCATCGGCCGGTCCTTAGGGTGGAGGCATGCTCTCGGAACCACGCTCAGGACAACTGGCCGCATGGGGAAATGCCCTATTGGCCGGACTTGTTTCTCCGGACGACGCCGTGCTCGCCATCGTCGGTGACGACGCCGTGCACCGGGTCGAGGGGCTGCCGGGCGAGACGGGGCCCGTCGGGCTCACGCTCGCCCTCGGCCGGCTGCGCGCGCTCGGGGTGACCGGGCTGCGGGTGGCGCTGCCCGCGCCGGGCCACCCCCTCGGACTCAGCGGCCCTCCCGCCTTCAACGCGCGCGCCCTCGAAGCCGAGGAGGCCGTCGTGTGCCACGGCTCGGCGCTGGGGCTCGTCCCGGAGGTGTACGAGGCCGGGCCCGAGGGTGATGTGCACGTCGAGGTCGTCTGGCACTGTCTCGCCGTACGCGAGGCGCCGCCCGCCGACGTGCCCTCGCTCGGGGAGGCCGAGCGGGAACTCGCGGAGGCCCTGCGTGACGCGACGGCGGTGTTGTCGCGGCTGGACGTGGCCGGGTCGGGGCCGGTGGCCGAGGCGGCGGTGGACGCGTACCGAGCACGGGCCGAGCGCGGCCGGGAAGTACTGGCCCCCGGGTACCCGCCGCGTGCGGTGCGCGTGCTGGAGCTGGCCCAGCGGGTGGGGCTGCTGATCTCGGTCGCCTACGAGAACGGGCACGGCGGCGCGGTGAGCGCCTCGGAGATGGCCGCTCGGGCCGAGGCGCTGCGGCCGGTGGAGCGGACGGCGCGGCGGGCACAGGTGGCCGCGTACAACGCGTTCGTGGAGGAGCGGGAGCGGGGCGTCCGCTGAGTCGGCCCGCTGCGTGACTCCAGCGCCTGTCGGCGACCTTCACAGGGATACGGGCGTCGGGTCACCGGACCGTTCCGGCCCTCACTGGCGGGCGGACGCCGGCGTGCGTGGTGTCGGGCCGGGGCCGGGGACGCGGAAGAGCCCCGCGAATCGTTTCCGTTCGCGGGGCTCTTCCAGGTGGTGCGTCAGCCGTTGACGCCGGCGTTGCCGAAGGCCGGGTTGAGCAGGCCGATGACGTTGATGGAGTTGCCCACGACGTTCACCGGGATGTGGACCGGGACCTGCGCGACGTTGCCCGAGGCGACGCCCGGCGACCCGATGGCCGCACCCTCGGCACCCGAGTCGGCGACAGCGGCACCCGCGGAAGCGCCAGCGGCGATACCGGCGACGGTGATGGCCAGGGCGGCCTTCTTGGCGATGTTCATGAGAAGCGTTCCTCCTGCGTATACGGATCCGACCCGGCCCGCGGGTCGTACGCTGAGCAACGCCGGGGAGGCCGGGACGGCACGGGAGGCCGTCACGATTGCCCCGTTCGATGCATTCCACTGATGAGTGGACAAGCAGACCGGCCCCCGGGGAATCCCCAGGGGCCGGTGGTCACGACCGTCCGGTGGCGGACCTCAGCGGTTGAAGCCGAGGTTGCCGAACGCCGGGTTCAGCACGCCGATGACGTTCACGCTGTTGCCGACCGCGTTCACCGGGACGTGGACAGGGGCCTGGATGGTGTTGCCGGAGATGACACCCGGGGAACCCACGGCCTTGCCGACCGCCAGCGATCCGTCGGAGGCCGAGGCCATACCGGCGCCGGCGGCGACCAGGCCACCGGCGACCATCGCGACAGCGGTGACCTTCTTCAGGTTCTTCACTTCTGAAACCCCTCCTAGCGAACACTGCGGCAGGTCGCCGCAGCACGCACTGGAGAACGGCGGCACCCCTCGGAGGTTGCGCCGTTCGGGGGACATACACCCGACGGTATGAATCTCATTCCGGACCGGAACCCGCCCGTGGGCGCGCGGCCAGGAAAGCGCGCGAAAGGCGCGCCGGAGCACGGATCCGCTGGTGACAGGCCCGGGACGATCAGCCCGCGATGCCGTTCCGGACGGCCCAGAGCGCGGCCTGGGTGCGGTCGGCGAGATCGAGCTTCATCAGGATGTTCGAGACATGGGTCTTCACCGTCTTCTCGGAGAGGACCAGGGCGCGGGCGATCTCCCGGTTGGAGCGGCCGTCCGCGATCAGCACGAGCACCTCGCGCTCCCGCTCGGTGAGCGAACCTCCCCTTCCCTGGCCCGAGTTCGCCTCCTCCTGGGACAACAGGGCGCCCGCGACCTCGGGTTGCAGGAGGATGTGCCCCGCGTGGACGGAGCGGATGGCGCCGGCCAGCGCGTCGGGGTCCACGTCCTTGTACACGTACCCGGCGGCGCCCGCTCGCAGGGCGGGCACCACCGTGCGCTGCTCGGTGAAGCTGGTGACGATCAACACGCGGGCCGGGTTGGCGAGTTCGCGGAGCTTGCGCAAGGCGTCGATGCCGTCCATGCCCGGCATCTTCACGTCCATCAGGACGACGTCGGGCTTCAGCTCCTCGGCGCGTGCGACGCCTTCGGCGCCGTCGGACGCCTCTCCCACGACCTCGATGTCGTCCTGCACCTCCAGGAAGGTGCGCAGGCCGCGGCGGACGACCTGGTGGTCGTCGACGAGCAGCACCTTGATTGCGTCAGCCACCAGGGACCTCCATCTCGATCGTGGTGCCCTTTCCGGGCGCCGATTCCACGGTGAGTGTGCCGCCGACCCCGCTCGCCCGGTCCCGCATCGACACCAGGCCGAGGTGGCGGCCGGCGTTGCGTGTCGCGGTGGGGTCGAAGCCGCTGCCGTCGTCGACGACCGACAGGACGGCTCCGGGGCCGCGCTTCTCCACGGTGACGTCGACGCGCGCGGCGCCGGAGTGGCGCAGCGCGTTGTGCAGTGCCTCCTGGGCCACGCGCAGCATCGCCTCCTCCTGTGAGGCGGGCAGCGCCCGGACGCCGCGGCCGACGAAGGTGACGCGCGCGGAGTGGGCGCGGTCGAGGACGTGTATATGGGTGCGCAGGGTGGCGACGAGGCCGTCCTCGTCGAGTGCGGCGGGACGCAACTCGACGACGGCGGCGCGCAGTTCGTCGGCGGCCTCGGCGGCGAGGGCCGCCACGTGCTGGAGTTCGCCCTTGGCCCGGGAGGGGTCCCGGTCGACGAGGGTGGCGGCGGCCTGGGCGGTGAGGCGCAGCGAGAACAGCTTCTGGCTGACGGCGTCGTGCAGCTCGTGCGCGAGGCGGGAGCGCTCCTCGGCGATGGTCAGCTCGCGGCTGCGTTCGTAGAGGCGGGCGTTGGTGAGGGCGATCGCGGCGTGCTGGGCGAGGATGGTGAGCAGTTCCTCGTCGTCCTCGGTGAAGCCGCAGGCGCTCGCCTCCGACGGGGTGGAGCCGTCCCCCGTGGTGCGCCGCTTGTTCGCCAGGAAGAGCGCGCCGATCGTCTCGTCGCCGTCGCGGATGGGCAGTCCGAGGAAGTCGGACATGTCGGGGTGGGCGGAGGGCCAGCCCTCGAAGCGGGGGTCCTTGCGCACGTCGGCGAGGCGCTCGGGGCGGGCCTCGCTCAGCATCGCGGCGAGGATGCCGTGCTGGCGCGGGAGCGGGCCGATGGCCTTCCACTGGGCGTCGCTGACGCCGTCGACGACGAACTGGGCGAAGCCCCCGTGGTCGTCGGGCACGCCGAGGGCCGCGTACTGCGCGTCGAGCAGTTCGCGGGCCGAGGCGACGATCGTCTTGAGGACGTCGCGCACTTCGAGGTGCCGGCTCATGGCCAGCAGCGCGGTGCTCACCGCGTACAGGCCCGACCGGGGTCCTTGGCTCATGACCCCAACGTACCGGCGGCCGGTGACACCGCGTATCGGGCCGGTGATGGCGCCGACCTGGGTCGTTGTACCTAGGACCGGTCCGGCCCCTCGCCTCGCCGGACCTAGGACGAAGGGACCCGGATCACTGCGGCCCGCGTACGAGGCGGCCGGGCGGGTCCCGTTCCTAGCGTGAGGGCATCCGCCGGAGGGCGGGTCATGGACGAGGGGACGGACGTCATGCCGGTAGCGATCATCACGGGGGCCTCGAAGGGACTGGGACGGGCGCTGGGCGCGGCCTTGGCGGAGCGCGGCTGGGATCTGGTGCTGGACGCCAGAACGGCCGAGGTGCTGGAGAGGACGGCGGTGGACCTGTCCGCGTACGGAACGCGGGTGGAGGCGTTGCCCGGGGATGTGACGGACGCCGGCCACCGTGCCGCTCTCGTCGCGGCGGCCGGGAGGCTGGGCGGGGTCGACCTGCTGGTGAACAACGCGAGCGCACTGGGCGCCGAGCCGCTGGTGCGTCTGGAGGAGCTGGGTCTGGGCGGGCTGCGGCGTGCGCTGGAGGTCAACGTGGTCGCGGCGCTGGGCCTGGTCCAGGAGGCGCTGCCCCTGCTGCGGGCGGCGCGGGCGGGTGCGGTCGTCGCGGTCAGTTCGGACGCGGCGGCGGAGGCGTACGAGACCTGGGGCGGTTACGGGGCCTCGAAGGCCGCGCTCGACCATCTGTCGGCGGTGCTCGGTGAGGAGGAGCCCGGGCTGCGGGTCTGGGCCGTGGACCCCGGGGACATGGGAACGGACCTGTACCGGGCGGCCGTGCCGGACGACGAGGGTCCGCGGCCGGCGCCGGACCGGGTGGTCCCGGCGTTCCTGCGGCTGCTCGACGAACGGCCGGCCAGTGGGCGCTACGCCGCTCCGGCCCTGCTGGAGGAGCGATGACGACGGCCATGGGGGTGCCTCCGGTCGGGCGTGGCCGGACATGGGGAGAGGTTCCGGAGGAGTTGTCGGCGCGGGTGCCGGCCGAGCAGCGGGGCGCGGGGAGCGACCGGGACTCCGTACGGCTGCTGGTGTCGCGCGGTTGCGCGGTGTCGCATCACGCGTTCGTGGAGCTGCCGCGGCAGCTCGCGGCCGGGGACCTGCTGATCGTGAACACGTCGGCCACCCTGGCGGCGGCCGTGGACGGGCGGGTCGGGCACGCGCGCGTGGTGGTGCACTTCTCGACGCGCGGGGACGACGGGCGGTGGGCCGTCGAGCTGCGGGATCCGGACGGGGCGGGCACCACGCGTGCGCGTGCGGGCGGCCCCGCGGGGACAGAGGTGCGGCTGCCGGGGGACGTACGCCTCGTCCTGGAGGAGCCGCTGAGCGCGCGCGGGCCACGGCTGTGGTGGGCGCGGGTTCCGGGCGGTGGGGACGTGCTGGGGCTGCTGCGGCGGCACGGGCGGCCCATCCGCTACTCCTACACGGATCGGGACCAGCCGCTGTCCGTGTACCAGACGGTGTTCGCGCTGCCCTCGGACGACGGGGCGGGCAGCGCGGAGATGCCGAGTGCGGCGCGTCCCTTCACCGCGCGCATGGTGGCGGAGCTGGTGAGCCGGGGGGTGCAGTTCGCGCCGGTCACGCTGCACACGGGGGTGGCGTCGGCGGAGGCGCACGAGCCGCCGTATCCGGAGCCGTACGCCGTGCCGGAGGCGTCGGCCCGGCTGATCAACGCGGCGCGGGCCGGTGGGGGCCGGATCGTGGCGGTCGGTACGACGGCCGTGCGGGCCGTGGAGTCCGCGGCGGGGCCGGACGGGCTGGTGCGGGCGGCGCGGGGCTGGACGGACCTGGTGGTGACCCCGGAGCGGGGGGTACGGGTCGTCGACGGGCTGCTGACCGGGCTGCACGAGCCGGAGGCCTCGCATCTCCTGATGCTGGAGGCGGTCGCCGGAAGGGCTGCCGTCGACCGCAGCTACGAGGCCGCGCTGGCCGGGCACTACCTCTGGCACGAGTTCGGCGACGTGCACCTCATCCTCCCGGAGGAGGCCCCTCACAGAGAGCGTTGCGCCCGCAACTCTTGGTGAGATCGCAACGCCCCCGATGTGAGCCCGCACATAGGGTGCACATCACGTACGAACGGACATAGGAGACAAGCAGACCCTAGATGAGCGGGGCAGACATGCCAGTCTGCCCCGTTTTGCCCTTTCCGTCTCCACTACCTGGCTTCGTACGTCACACCTTTGCCACAGCATTTTGCGGCCGCTAAGAATTGCCCTCGTCGCTCAGCGCCTCGGGTTCTGCCCCGGGGTGTTCGTCCGGAAACGCAATGAAGCAATGTCCCCTCGGACCGCGAGCGACCTCCGCGCTATTCGAAGAGGTCTCAGTCATGCCCAAGAACATCACCACTCCTGGACATAGTCCGAAGCTGACCAAGCTCCACAAGCTTTCGATCGCCGGCGTGGCCACCCTCGGTGCCGCCACCCTCGCGTTCTCCCTGGTGCCGGACAACTCCCACACCACCACGAACGACGCTGCCGTCTCCACCGCGAAGGTCGCCTACAGCGACAAGCAGATCAAGGACGTCAAGGCCAGCGTCACCGACCAGCTGGCCGGCGCGGACCTGAAGGCCCAGGCCGTCGCCGCGAAGAAGAAGGCGGCCGACGCCGCCGCGGCGAAGAAGAAGGCGGCCGAGGCGGCCGCCGCGAAGAAGAAGGCAGCCGCGAAGAAGGCCGCCCAGGCGCGCACCAAGGCCGCCGCGAGCCGCTCCTCCGAGCGGATCAAGGTCCAGCCCGTCGCCGCCAAGACCTACGCGAACAACCTCGACGGCTGGATCCGCGAGTCCCTGGACATCATGAAGTCGAAGGGCATCCCGGGCTCCTACAACGGGCTGCACCGCAACATCCTGCGTGAGTCCTCGGGCAACCCGAAGGCCATCAACGACTGGGACATCAACGCCATCAACGGCATCCCGTCGAAGGGTCTGCTGCAGGTCATCCCGCCGACCTTCACCGCCTACCACGTGGCCGGCACGTCGTGGAACATCTACGACCCGGTCGCCAACATCACCGCCGCCGCCAACTACGCGGCCGACAAGTACGGCTCGATGGACAACGTCAACAGCGCGTACTGAGGGCCGAGCGCGGAGCTCCCGTCACAGACGCCGAAGGGCGGCACCCCGAACCGGGGTGCCGCCCTCGCGCCCTCCTCGGACGCGGAACCTACTTGCGCATGACCTCGGGCTCGTGGCGGCGCAGGAAGCGGGCCACGAGGAACCCGCAGGCGATACCGAGCGCGATCAGCGCGACCATGTCCAGGGCCCAGGCCCCCGCCGTGTGGTCCCACAGCGGGTCCGTGTTCGACGGATCGTCCTGGTTCGGGAAGATGTTGTTGAAGTCCAGCGTCGTACCGGACGCGGCGACCGCCCAGCGGGCCGGCATCAGATACGAGAACTGGTTGACACCCGGAGTGCCGTTCAGGATGAACAGGCAGCCGGTGAAGACGACCTGGACGATCGCGAACATGACCAGCAGCGGCATCGTCTTCTCGGCGGTCTTCACCAGCGAGGAGATGACCAGGCCGAACATCATCGACGCGAAGCCCAGCGCCATGATCGGGATGGTCAGCTCGACCTTGGGCAGGCTCTTGAGGATCAGGCCCTCGTCCGGGACCGTACGGCTGCCGAAGCCGATCGCGCCGACCAGGGCACCCTGGAACAGCGTGACCACTCCGAGGACGATCACCTTCGACATCAGGTACGCGGACCGTGACAGACCGGTCGCCCGTTCCCGCTCGTAGATCACCCGTTCCTTGATCAGCTCACGGACGGAGTTGGCCGCGCCCGCGAAGCACGCGCCGACCGCGAGGATCAGCAGCACCGTCGTGGCCGTGCCGTTCGCGACATGGACGCCCGAGGGCAGCACCTTGTCGTTGACCAGCAGGGTCTTGCCGCTGTCGATGAGCAGGCTCACCGAGCCCAGCACCGCCGGCAGGATCACCGTCAGCGCCAGGAAGCCCTTGTCGGACGCGATGACCGAGGCGTAGCGCCGGATCAGCGTCGTCAGCTGGGATCCCCAGCTCTGCGGCTTCGGCGGCTTCATCGCCTGCGCCGACGGCATCTGCGTCGACTGCGGGGCGACGGCGTCGATGTCCGCGGCGTACATCTGGTAGTGCTGCGAGCCCTTCCAGCGGCCCGCCCAGTCGTAGTCGCGGTAGTTCTCGAACGCCGAGAAGACGTCGGCCCAGGTCTCGTAGCCGAAGAAGTTCAGCGCCTCCTCCGGCGGGCCGAAGTAGGCCACGGCGCCGCCGGGCGCCATCACGAGGAGCTTGTCGCAGATCGCCAGCTCGGCCACCGAGTGCGTGACGACCAGGACCGTACGGCCGTCGTCGGCGAGGCCGCGCAGCAGCTGCATGACGTCGCGGTCCATGCCCGGGTCGAGACCGGAGGTCGGCTCGTCCAGGAAGATCAGCGACGGCTTGGTCAGCAGCTCAAGTGCCACCGACACCCGCTTGCGCTGGCCGCCGGAGAGGGAGGTGACCTTCTTCTCCTTGTGGACGTCCAGCTTCAGCTCGCGCAGGACCTCGTCTATCCGGGCCTCGCGCTCCTGACCCGTGGTGTCCGCGGGGAAGCGCAGCTTGGCCGCGTACTTGAGGGCCTTCTTGACGGTCAGCTCCTTGTGCAGGATGTCGTCCTGCGGAACCAGACCGATGCGCTGCCGCAGCTCGGCGAACTGCTTGTACAGGTTTCGGTTGTCGTAGAGCACGTCGCCCTGGTTGGCCGGGCGGTAGCCCGTGAGCGCCTTCAGGAGCGTCGACTTGCCGGAGCCCGACGGGCCGATCACCGCGACGAGCGACTTCTCCGGCACGCCGAACGAGACGTCCTTGAGGATCTGCTTGCCGCCGTCGACGGTCACCGTCAGATGGCGGGCCGAGAAGGACACCTCACCGGTGTCGACGAACTCCTCGAGACGGTCCCCCACCAGCCGGAAGGTGGAGTGGCCGACGCCGACGATGTCGTTCGGGCCGAGCAGCGTCGAGCCGCCCTTGGCGATCGGCATGCCGTTGACGTACGTGCCGTTGTGCGAGCCGAGGTCGCGGATCTCGAAGCGGCCGTCCGGCGTCGCGTGGAACTCGGCGTGGTGCCGGGAGACCTGGAGGTCCGAGACCACCAGCTCGTTCTCCAGCGCACGGCCGATGCGCATCACGCGTCCCAGCGAGAACTGGTGGAACGTCGTCGGGCTGCGGTCGCCGTAGACCGGCGGCGCCCCCGCGCCCCCACCCGGTCCCTGCTGCTGCGGGATGCCCGCCGCCTGCCGCGGCGGCTGCTGCCCGCCCTGGCCCGGAGCCTGCTGCGGCGTCGGCTGCTGAGCCCAGCCGGGGCCCGCGCCCTGCGCCGCGTAAGGCTGTTGCGGCTGTGCGACCGAGGCCGCCGTGCCGGACAGGCTCACCCGCGGACCGTCGGTCCCGTTGCCGAGGTGCACCGCCGAACCGGGGCCGACCTCCGTCTGGTGGACGCGCTGCCCCTGTACGAACGTGCCGTTGGTGCTCCCGTGGTCGTCGATGACCCAACTGCGGCCGTTCCAGCTGATCGTGGCGTGACGCCAGGACACCCTGGCGTCGTCGACCACGATGTCCCCCTGCGGATCGCGTCCGAGGGCGTAGGACCTGGAGGCGTCGAGCGTCCAGGTCCGTCCATTCAATTCCAGTACGAGTTCCGGCACTCCAGCCCCACTGTGTTGTCCCCCGAGTTACCCCCAACACAGGGAGTCTAGGGATGTCGAACATCGTGGGGAACTATTTCAGTAGGAGCCCCCTGACCGAAAGTCGGGCCATGTGAAGGATGGGTACGGGCGAGTTGCCCGTTTCCGTTGACGGGGTTGAAACCGGACCGGAGAGTGGTAATCCCCCGCGAGGGGGACATCCGCGGGATCACCGCGGCGCGGATCGGGGGGTCTGGGGATGGGCAACGGGACCGAGCAGCACGGCGGAGGCACCAGGGGGGTGCCGTGGGGTGACGTGCTGCTGTCGGCGATCGCGTCCGTGAGCTGGGCGCTGATCGGCATGGCGGGCACCGCGGCGCTCGGTCTGCACCTCCTCGGCGCGGACACGGCAGGCTCGCTCGGCCCGATGACCGCGGCCGTCGTGGCCCTCGGGGCGAACGGGTCGGTGACCCCCTCCGGTGACGTGTCCGCCTTCGGCCTCGAAGGCGCGCAGGCCCACACCGCCATCCAGATCACCCCGCTCGGCGTCGGGCTCGTCGGCGCCCTCCTCATGGCATGGTTCTTCCTACGGTCCCTGCGCGGGGCCGGAGTTGTGATCGCGCCGTCCGAACTCCTCGCGCGGGCGGGCTCGGTGATCGTCCTCTTCGTCGCCACCCTGGGCGGCCTCGCCTGGGCCGGCCACGACGTCATCACCATCGACGGCGGCAGGCTCGGGCTCGACAAGGTCACCGGCGGAGACGGCGGGCTCGGGGACATCACCGACAAACTGCCGGGCGGGCTGGGCGATCTGGGGGATCTCGGGGGGCTCCTTCCCGACAAGGTCGGCGACCTCGTGAAGGCCAAGGCGGCCGTCGGCTTCTCCGTCGACACCGTGCCGACCCTCCTCGGTGGAGCCGCGTGGGCCGCCGGCGTCCTGCTGATCGCCCTGCTCGCCTCCCGGCGTACGCCCCTGCCGCCCGGCTGGGACGCCGTGCACCGCGTCGTACGGCCGGCCGCCGCCTCCCTCGTCGCCGTGCTGCTCGTCGCGGTCCTCGCCGGGCTCGCGGCGGCGGCGTACGCGGCGGTCGGCGACGACCATCCGAAGCGGATCGCGGGGGCGGCGCTGCTCGGCGCACCCAACGGCGTGTGGCTCGCCGTCCCCCTCGGGCTCTTCGTGCCCTGGGACGGCCGGGCCACCGGTGAACTCGCCAAGCTGCTGCCCGACCCGCTGGACCGGCTCCTCGGCGGCGGCACCGACCGACCCGTCACCCTGAGCCGACTCGCCGAACTCGACGGCCGGGTCTGGCTGTTGGCCGTCGCGACCGCGCTCATGATGCTGTACGCGGGCGTGCTGACGGCTGTCCGTACGCCATTCGTACGGGCCGGGGGTGCAGCCGTTGCGGGGGCACCGGCTGACACCTCTGTACGAGGCGGGGGTGCGCTGCGGTTCGCCGGTCTCTGCGCACTTCGGCTCGGCGTCGTGACCGCGCTGGCACTGCCGCTGCTCGCGTGGCTGACGGACGTGTCGGTGGACGCGTCGCTGTCGGTCCTCGGGTTCGACGCCTTCGGGGCGGGGATCCTGTTGCACGGGCGACTGGGGATGGCCTTGGTTCTCGGTGCGGTGTGGGGGGCGGGGGCCGGGGGTCTGGGGGCGTTGCTGGCCTGCGCGAGTGGGGCTGCGGGGCGGAGGGTGGCTGTGTTGGGTGTGGTGGGGGGCTTGGGGGGCCCAGGGGGTGCGGGTGTTCCGGCGGCGGGTGGTGGGAGCGCCGGTGAAGGTGCTGGGCCGTATCGGCCTCGGGGGTCGTACCGGGCGCCCAATCCGGACACCAATCCGTATCTGAGGGTGCCGGAGGAGTTGCGGGGGTCGGAGCCGGAGGATCGGCGGCCGGGGGTGGGGTCGGGGTCCGGGGCGGGAGCGGGGTCGGGGGCGGGGTATGGGGCGGGGCCCGGGGCGGGGCCCGGGGATGTGTACGGGGCGCCGACGGTGATGCGGCCGAGGGGGCCGCTGCCGAAGCGGCGGCCGGACGGGCCCGACGGAGGGCCTCCTCCGCCCCCGCCGCCACCGCCGCCCGCACCTCCGTCGGGACGGCCCCGGCGTTGAGGCGGGCCCAGCGCCTGCGCCGGTGGGGGGCCGGGGCCATGCCGGTACATCCGCCCGTCGCCCCGGCGTAGCCCTCCGGGTGTTGTGCGGGTGCGCTTGCGGGTGCGGTCCGGTGGGGGGCGGGGCCGCGCTGGTACATCCGCCCGTTGCGCCGACGTAGCCCTCCGGGTGGGTGCGCGCGCTTGCGGGTGTGGTGCCGGTGGGTGGGTCGGGGCCGTGCCGGTACATCCGCCCGTCGCCGCTGGACCAGACGTGGGTCAACAACGCCAGGCTGCTCGATCCGGACGTGAGCGACGGGCATCCGATGTACCGGCACGGCCCCTCCCGCCGGACGCCGACTGCGGGCCGTGGGGGCGGGAGCCGACCCTCACGGCGGACGCCGACTGTGGGCAGGGGGGGCCGACCCTCGATCCTGCGATCAGTCAGGCGGGGCAAGAATCAGCCTCTCCGGCGTTTGAGGAGCGGGGTCTGGGGCGGCGCCCCAGGGGTGGGGAACAGTCCAGCCTCTCCGGCGCTTGAGGAGTGGGGTCCGGGGCGGAGCCCAGGTAGGGGACGGGTAGGGGCGGAGGGGGCGAGAAAAGGTGGTTGGCGCGGCGGGAGCTGCGGGCTGGGGGTCGGTTGGGGGTTCGAGGCTGCGGGGCGGCAGGATGCCGGCCCGGGGCGGGGTGCCCGGTGGGCAAGGTGCCCGGGGGTCACCTGGGGGATGCTCAGGTGTTGGACAGTGTTCTCTGTCCGTCAGGCGGACCAGGCGGGCGGACGGCACGCAGTGCCGGATACGGTGGGATCACCATGAGCGCTTCGCAGACCTCTGATGTGCCCACACTCCTCGTCAAGATCTTCGGCAAGGACCGCCCGGGCATAACCGCCGGACTCTTCGACACCCTCGCCGCCTACTCCGTCGACGTCGTCGACATCGAGCAGGTCGTCACCCGTGGCCGCATGGTGCTGTGCGCGCTCGTGACCGAGCCGACCCCCGGTATCGAAGGTGATCTGAGGGCCACCGTCCACAGCTGGGCGGAGTCGATGAAGATGCAGGCGGAGATCATCTCCGGCCTCGGTGACAACCGGCCGCGCGGCTCCGGACGTTCGCTGGTGACGGTGCTCGGGCACCCCCTCACCGCCGAGTCGACGGCCGCCATCGCCGCCCGGATCACCAAGACCGGCGGCAACATCGACCGCATCTTCCGCCTCGCCAAGTACCCCGTGACAGCGGTCGAGTTCGCGGTGTCCGGCGCCGAGACCGAGGCGCTGCGGACCGCGCTGGTGACCGAGGCCGCCGCGCTCGGCGTCGACATCGCCGTCGTGGCCGCCGGCCTGCACCGGCGCGCCCAGCGACTCGTCGTGATGGACGTGGACTCGACCCTCATCCAGGACGAGGTGATCGAGCTCTTCGCCGCGCACGCCGGATGCGAGGACAAGGTCGCCGAGGTCACCGAGGCCGCCATGCGCGGCGAACTGGACTTCGAGCAGTCCCTGCACGCACGCGTGGCGCTCCTCGCCGGGCTCGACGAGTCGGTCGTGCGGAAGGTGCGCGAGCAGGTACGGCTGACCCCCGGCGCGCGCACCCTGATCCGTACGCTGAAGCGGCTCGGCTACCAAGTCGGCGTGGTGTCAGGCGGGTTCACCCAGGTGACCGACGATCTGAAGGAGCGGCTCGGGCTCGACTTCGCCCATGCCAACACCCTGGAGATCGTCGACGGCAAGCTGACCGGCCGGGTGACCGGGGAGATCGTGGACCGGGCCGGCAAGGCACGTCTGCTGCGGCGGTTCGCCGCCGAGGCCGGGGTGCCGCTGGCCCAGACCGTCGCGGTCGGCGACGGTGCGAACGACCTCGACATGCTCAACGCCGCCGGCCTCGGGGTCGCCTTCAACGCCAAGCCGGTGGTGCGCCAGGCCGCGCACACCGCGGTGAACTTCCCGTTCCTCGACACGGTGCTGTACCTGCTGGGCGTCACCCGGGAAGAGGTCGAGGCCGCCGACATGCACGAGGACGAGGACGCCGCCGCGCACTGAGACGGCGCGCGCACTGCGGACGGGGCCCGGCACCTGATGGTGCCGGGCCCCGTCGATGTCAGGGGTCGGTCTACTCCGTGGGCGCCCAGTACTCGGTCAGCGAGGCCGACCCGGGTTCCAGGGATTTCCAGGGGCCCTCGAAGGAGAGCACCGCGAAGGCGGCCGTGTGGAAGCCCTGGGCCTTCATCCGTTCGCGGGTGTCGTCCTCGGCCTGGCCCGCCAGGACGTCGGCGAGGCCGTGGACGCCGGGGTTGTGACCGATCAGGATCACGCTCTGAACGTCGTCCGGGGTCTCGTTGAGGACCGCGATCAGCTCTCCGGGCGACGCTTCGTAGATCCGCTCCTCGTAGACCGTTTTCGGCCGGTGCGGGAGCTCCTGGACAGCGTGCTTCCACGTCTCTCGGGTCCGGATCGACGTGGAACAGAGGGCCAGGTCGAAGGGGATGCCGGTCTCGCCCAGCCTGCGCCCGGCGACGGCGGCGTCCATACGGCCCCGGTCGGCGAGCGGCCGCTCGTGGTCGGACATCTGGGGCCAGTCGGCTTTCGCATGCCGGAAGAGGACGATCCTGCGGGGTTCTGCGACGCTCATGCGTCCCAGCTTCGCACGAAACATGCCACGAGGCGCAGGGAGTTGAGGTGCTCCCCCGGCACGGGTGACGCCCTCCCCCGTCAGGGGTGATGCCGTACCCGAGAGGGGTGGAGCGGTCGCTCTGGGTGGCGTGCGGGTGTCGACCGCGGGAGATCACGCGGGATCGGCGCCGTCCCCGTGCATGGGTGGCGTGTGGTGCCCCGGTGGCATGCGGTTCGTGGTGGCGTGGAGTGTCGTGGTGGCGTGGAGTGTCGGTGTGTGGCTGGTCGTGGTGGGTGCGTCGTGGGTGGGGGGATGGAGGCGGGGCGAGGGGCGCGGATGTGGGGTGCGGGTGTGGGGTGCGTGCGCAGAACCCGGGATGGTGGGCAGCGCGGCAGGGGGCAGTGGGTCTCCGTCGAGGAGCCGGTGCCGCCCGCGTGCCGCGTGCCGCGTCACGGTGCCGTGTGCAGCACCGTCTGGATGCGCTCGAACACGTGCGTGAGGGCCGGGTCCCCGCTCGCGGCGTGCGCGTCCGACGGGTTCAGGATCATGAGCAGCAGCGTGATGAAGGCGAGCGTGGGGAGGGCGAGGGCCCACCAGGGCAGGCGGATGTCCACGCGGCCGGGCGTCGCCGGGTGGATCCGGGTGTGCGTACGGGCCGACATGCCGCCTCCGTGGGTCTTCGAGTGGTCGCGGGCCACTCCTCGCGGCCACGATTCGAAGGTACGGACTGCGCGGGCCCCGACCCATCCGGTGATCCACCCACTTGACCCTGACACTCGCCCCCTAGGGGACGGGGGGTTAGCCCTACCCCCGGGCCCCGAGATGCCCCGGCGCAGGACGCGGCGGGGTAGGGGGAGCGCTGGAGGGGGCCCTGGGGCTCAGGGCGCGGGAGTTCGGCCGTGGACCGGGCGCGGGGTCAGCCGTTCACCGGTCGACGGGCGCGGTCGTTCACGGTGACGCGATGGACGCGATGATGCCGATGATCACCGTGATGGCCAGCATCGCGCCGAGCACGAGCAGCAGCTTCTTCTGGCCGTTCTGGGGGTTCGGGTCGAGCACAGGCATGATGTCAGTCTCGCACCCCGGGTGGGCCCGGCCGCCGCCGGGTCCCGGTTCGCGGGCCGCGCCGGCCGGGGTCAGCCGGCCAGCTCGTCCTCGACCGTGCGGTTGCGGCCCGCGAGGATGCCGACCGCGATCTGCGGGATCATCAGGCCGGCCATGAGCGCGAGCGGGAGGCCCCAGCCGCCGCTGTGCTGGTAGAGGACTCCGACGAGGAGCGGGCCGGGGATCGACAGCAGGTAGCCGGTGCTCTGGGAGAACGCCGACAGCTGGACGACACCGGCGCCGGTCCTGGCCCGCATGCCGACCATGGTGAGGGCGAGCGGGAAGGCGCAGTTGGATATGCCGAGGAGCACGGCCCAGGCCCAGGCGCCGCCGGCCGGGGCCAGGTAGAGGCCCGCGTATCCGGCGAGTCCACAGACGCCGAGGGCCACCACGATGGGGCCCTGGTGGGGCAGCCGGGTGGCGAGGCGCGGGATGACGAAGGCCAGCGGCACGCCCATCACCATGGTGACCGCGAGGAGCAGCCCCGCGGTGCCCGCGGCGACGCCGGCGTCGCGGAAGATCTGCGCCATCCAGCCCATCGTGATGTAGGCGGCGGTGGCCTGGAGGCCGAAGAAGACGGCGAGGGCCCAGGCCGTACGGCTGCGGGTGATGCGCAGGGTGGCGGCTTCCTGGCGGGCGTCCGTCGGGTCCTGTGCCGGTTCGACGGAGCCGGGAGCGGCGCCCCGCGCGCGGACGAGCGCGATCCACGGGAGAACGGCCGCCGCGGCGAGGCCGGCCCACACCACGAGTCCGGACTTCCAGGAGCCGCCCAGGGCGTCGGTCACGGGCACGGTGACGGCGGCGGCGAGCGAGGTGCCGAGCGCGAGGGCCATCGAGTAGAGGCCCGTCATGGAGCCGACCCGGTCCGGGAACCAGCGCTTGACGATCACGGGCATCAGGACGTTGCTGACGGCGATGCCCATGAGCGCGAGCGCGCTGGCGGCCAGGAACCCGGCCGTCCCCCCGATGAACGGGCGCAGCGCGAGGCCGGCCGTGATGGCGGCCATGCCCGCGCAGACGACCGCGGCGGGCCCGAAGCGGCGGGCGAGCCGGGGAGCCGTCACGCCGAAGACGGCGAAGCAGAGCGGCGGCACGGACGTGAGCAGTCCGGCGACGCTGCCGCTCATGCCGAGTCCGTCGCGCACCTCTTCGAGGAGCGCGCCGAGGCTGGTGATGGCCGGACGCAGGTTCAGGGCGGTGAGGACGATGCCCACGACCACGAGTCGCGTCGTCCACGCGCGCGGGGCGGGCGGCCGGGGTGCCGTGCTCTCGGTGGGGCGGTGTGTCGGTGGGGACGTCATCGTCGTCCGGGTCTCCTCGCTTGCCATGTCGCCCATCATAGAATCATGGGATGATTGGCTGTCCAATCCCGCTGGGTTAATCTCCGGAATCTCCGGCCCGCGCGACCGACCGCACCCGGGCCCGTACGAAGGACCGTCATGCCGTTGAGCCACCCCCGCCGTTCGGCACTGTCCGAGCAGGTCATCGCCGAGCTGCGGAACCAGATCACCTCGGGCGAGTGGCCGGTGGGCTCCCGCATCCCCACCGAGCCGGAACTCGTCGACCAGCTCGGTGTCGCCCGCAACACGGTGCGCGAGGCCGTCCGGGCGCTCGCCCACAACGGCCTGCTGGACATCCGGCAGGGCTCGGGCACGTATGTCGTGGCGACCAGTGAGCTGGCGGGTGTGATGCACCGCAGGTTCGCGGACGCCGATCCGCGGCACATCGCCGAGCTGCGGTCCACGCTGGAGTCGAGCGCCGCCGCGCTGGCCTCCGAGCGGCGCACCGAGCGCGATCTCAAGCAGCTGGACGCCCTCCTCGTGCGCCGGGAGGAGGCCTGGGAGTCAGGTGACACGGAAGCCTTCGTGACCGCCGACGCGACCTTCCACCTGGCCGTGGTGGCCGCGTCCCACAACGACGTCATGACGGCGATGTACGCGGACCTGGGCGAGGTGCTGCGCGACTGGCTGCGCGAGGACGTGGGCGCGGAGCTGACGCCGGAGAGTCACATGGACCATGCCCGGCTCGTCGACGCAATCCGCTCGGGCACCCCGGAGGCGGCCGCCGAGGAGGCGGGGAGCTACGCGTTCATGTGCCGGCCGGGACGGCTGGACGCCCGGGGGCGGGCGCTGGGAACCGGCCGCGGCTGACCGTCAGGTGCCGTGCGTGATCCAGACGGCGCGGATCTCCTTCCAGCACCGTCCGGTCAGCCGGACCGTCGTCGCGGGTCCGACGTCGACGGGGGCACTGTCGGTGTCGATGTCCCACCAGCGGGCGCACTCGACGTGCAGCCGGACGCTGTCGGTGTCCACATAGGGGTTGTGGCAGTACGCCACCGCGTGCGAGCCGGTGACGGTCGTCCGGCACTCGGCGCCGAAGGGCTGGGATCCGGAGGGGCGTGCGGCCCCCGCGCCGTCGTGGTCTGCGAGCGTCCGGGGTATCGCGTCGTACGGAACGGCCATCACCAGAGCGACAGCGGCGAACGCCGGGGCAATGCGGCGGGACAGGCGCACAAGGGGACCTCCTCGGCCGTACGGCTGCGGGGCGGTGCGTTCTCCCAGACTGCGTGCTGCGGTACCCGCGGCGCCCGGCCGAATGGGCCGAACGGGGGACGCCCCGTCCCCCGCGAGCTGCGGGAAACGGGGCGTCCGGACCGGGCGTGGGTGCTACGCGCCGATGGCGTGCAGGCCGCCGTCCACGTGGATGATCTCGCCGGTGGTCTTCGGGAACCAGTCGCTCAGCAGGGCGACGACGCCCTTGCCCGCGGGCTCGGGGTCCTTGATGTCCCACTCCAGGGGCGCGCGGGAGTCCCACACGGAGGCCAGCTCGCTGAAGCCCGGGATGGACTTGGCGGCCATCGAGCCGATGGGGCCCGCGGAGATGAGGTTGGAGCGCACGTTCTGCTTGCCCAGGTCGCGGGCGAGGTAGCGGTTGGTGGCCTCCAGGGCGGCCTTGGCCGGACCCATCCAGTCGTACTGCGGCCACGCGTACTGCGCGTCGAAGGTGAGGCCGACGACCGAGCCGCCGTTCTGCATCAGCGGCAGGCAGGCCATGGTCAGCGACTTCAGGGAGAACGCCGAGACGTGCATGGCCGTGGCGACCGACTCGAAAGGCGTGTTGAGGAAGTTGCCGCCGAGGGCGTCCTGCGGCGCGAAGCCGATGGAGTGCACGACACCGTCGAGGCCGCCCAGCTCCTCGCCGACGAGGCCGGCGAGACGGGCGAGGTGCTCGTCGTTGGTGACGTCGAGCTCGATGACCTTCGTGGGCTTCGGGAGCTTCCTGGCGATGCGCTCGGTCAGCGTGGGCCGCGGGAACGCGGTCAGGATGATCTCGGCGCCCTGCTCCTGGGCCAGCTTGGCGGTGTGGAAGGCGATGGAGGACTCCATCAGCACACCGGTGATCAGGACGCGCTTGCCCTCGAGAATTCCGCTCATGGTGATCAGTGACCCATTCCCAGTCCGCCGTCAACCGGGATGACGGCTCCAGTGATGTACGAGGCGTCGTCCGAGGCGAGGAACCGCACCGTCGCGGCGATCTCCTCGGGCTTCGCGTAACGGCCCAGCGGCACCTGCGACACGATCTTCGCGCGCTGCTCGTCGGTGAGCGCCTGCGTCATGTCGGTGTCGACGAAGCCGGGCGCGACGACGTTGAAGGTGAGGTTGCGCGAGCCGAGTTCCCGGGCGAGCGAGCGCGCGAAGCCGACCAGGGCGGCCTTGGAGGCGGCGTAGTTCGCCTGGCCCGCGGAGCCGAGCAGTCCGACCACCGACGAGATGAGGACGACGCGGCCCTTCTTGGCCCGCAGCATGCCGCGGTTGGCGCGCTTGACGACGCGGAAGGTGCCGGTCAGGTTGGTGTCGATGACCGAGGTGAAGTCCTCCTCGGACATCCGCATCAGCAGCTGGTCCTTGGTGACGCCGGCGTTGGCGATGAGGACCTCGACCGGGCCGTGCTCGGCCTCGATCTCCTTGTAGGCCTGCTCCACCTGCTCGGTGTCGGTGATGTCGCACTTGACGGCGAGGAAGCCGGACGGCGGCTCACCGGACCGGTATGTGATCGCGACCTTGTCGCCTGCGTCGGCGAATGCGCGGGCGATGGCGAGGCCGATGCCTCGGTTGCCTCCGGTGACGAGAACCGAGCGGCTCAACGGATCACCCTTTCGATAGCGGACTGAAACCCCTGCATGACAGGCGCCTACCTCGAAAACCTATCGGTCCGTCCGGCCTGTCAGAGAATCGGGCACCGACAGTGGGTTCGGGTGCCCTCTGTCGGGTCCCTACAGAAAGCCGGGGAGGCCCGGCCGAAAAAGCGCCCGGTCGCACGAAAGGCGTGGCCGCGGAGCCCGCCCGCGCGACATGATCGGACCCGACAGGCCACGACAGCAGGGAGACCTCGGTGCCTCATTCCATCGACGAAGCGTTCACGGCGCTGCCGCTGCGCGCCCTCGCGGACGCCGCGCTCGCGCGGGCGCGGGCGCTCGGCGCGGAGCACGCGGACTTCCGGTTCGAGCGGGTGCGCAGCGCGTCCCTGCGGCTCCGCGACGCCAAGCCGGCCGGGTCGTCCGACACCACGGACCTGGGCTACGCGGTGCGCGTGGTGCACGGCGGGACCTGGGGGTTCGCGTCGGGCGTCGATCTGACGATGGACGCGGCGGCGAAGGTCGCCTCGCAGGCCGTGGCGATGGCGAAGCTGTCGGCCCAGGTGATCAAGGCGGCCGGTTCCGACGAGCGGGTCGAGCTGGCGGACGAGCCGGTGCACGCCGACCGGACGTGGATCTCCTCGTACGAGATCGATCCGTTCTCGGTGCCGGACGAGGAGAAGGCGGGGCTGCTCGCCGACTGGAGCGCGCGGCTGCTGGCGGCCGACGGCGTCAACCACGTCGACGCGTCGCTGATGTCGGTGCACGAGAACAAGTTCTACGCGGACACCGCGGGCACCGTGACCACGCAGCAGCGGGTACGGCTGCATCCGCAGCTCACCGCGGTCGCGGTGGACGAGTCGAGCGGCGAGTTCGACTCGATGCGGACGATCGCGCCGCCGGTCGGACGCGGCTGGGAGTACCTGCGGGGCACCGGCTGGGACTGGGACACCGAGCTGGAGAGCATCCCCGGGCTGCTCGCCGAGAAGATGCGCGCGCCGAGCGTCGAGGCGGGGGTGTACGACCTGGTCGTCGACCCGTCCAACCTGTGGCTGACGATCCACGAGTCCATCGGGCACGCCACCGAGCTGGACCGCGCGCTCGGCTACGAGGCGGCGTACGCGGGCACGTCGTTCGCCACCTTCGACCAGCTCGGCAAGCTGCGGTACGGCTCGGAGCTGATGAACGTGACCGGTGACCGCACCGCCGAGCATGGCCTCGCGACCATCGGGTACGACGACGAAGGGGTCGCCGGCCAGTCCTGGGACCTCGTCAAGGACGGCACCCTCGTCGGGTACCAGCTGGACCGGCGCATCGCGAAGCTGACCGGCTTCGACCGCTCCAACGGCTGCGCCTACGCCGACTCCCCCGGGCACGTGCCCGTGCAGCGCATGGCGAACGTGTCGCTCCAGCCGGACCCGGGCGGTCTGTCCACGGAGGACCTGATCGGGGGTGTCGACCGCGGCATCTACGTAGTGGGTGACCGCTCCTGGTCCATCGACATGCAGCGCTACAACTTCCAGTTCACCGGCCAGCGCTTCTTCCGCATCGAGAACGGCCGGATCGCGGGCCAGTTGAGGGATGTCGCGTACCAGGCCACGACCACCGACTTCTGGGGTTCGATGGCCGCGGTGGGCGGTCCGCAGACCTACGTCCTGGGTGGTGCCTTCAACTGCGGCAAGGCCCAGCCGGGCCAGGTCGCCGCGGTCTCGCACGGCTGTCCCTCCGCCCTCTTCAAGGGTGTCAACATCCTCAACACGACCCAGGAGGCCGGTCGATGAGCGCTCGCTCCAGCCAGCAGAACAAGCCGCACGAGATCGTCGAGCGCGCCCTCGAACTGTCCCGGGCCGACGGCTGTGTGGTGATCGCCGACGAGGAGTCCTCCGCCAACCTGCGCTGGGCGGGCAACGCGCTGACCACCAACGGGGTCACCCGCGGGCGCACGCTCACCGTGATCGCCACGGTCGACGGCCGGGAGGGCACCGCGTCCGGCGTGGTCTCGCGCTCGGCGGTGACCGCCGACGAACTGGAACCCCTGGTGCGGGCGGCCGAGGCCGCGGCACGGGGTGCCGGTCCCGCCGAGGACGGCCGGCCGCTGGTGACGGGCGTGGCTCAGTCCCCCGACTTCACGGACGCGCCGGCCGAGACCTCCTCCGCGGTGTTCGCCGACTTCGCGCCCGCGCTGGGCGAGTCGTTCGCCCGCGCGCGTGCGGGCGGCCGGGAACTGTACGGCTTCGCCAACCACGAACTCGTCACCAGCTACGTCGGCACGTCGACCGGGCTGCGGCTGCGGCACGACCAGCCGAACGGGACGCTGGAGCTGAACGCCAAGTCCCCGGACCGGACGCGTTCGGCGTGGGCGGGGCGCTCGACGCGTGACTTCAAGGACGTCGACCCGGCCGCGCTCGACGCGGAGCTGGCCGTACGGCTCGGCTGGGCGGAGCGGCGCGTGGAGCTGCCCGCCGGGCGCTACGAGACGCTGCTGCCGCCGACCGCCGTCGCGGACCTGATGATCTACCAGATGTGGTCGGCGGCCGCCCGGGACGCCGCCGAGGGCCGGACGGTGTTCAGCAAGCCGGGCGGCGGCACCCGCATCGGCGAGCGGCTCACCGAGCTGCCGCTGACGCTGCGCAGCGACCCGAACGAGCCGGGCCTCGAGTCCGCGCCGTTCGTGCTCGCGCACTCCTCGGGCGACGACGCCTCCGTGTTCGACAACGGGCTGCCGCTGACGGCCACCGACTGGATCCGGGAGGGTGAGCTGCGGCACCTGTCCACCACCCGGCACAGCGCGGACCTGACCGGGCTGCCGGTGACGCCGTCGATCGGGAACCTCGTCCTGGACGGTGGCGAGGACCGGTCGCTGGAGGACATGGTCGCCGCCACCGAGCGCGGTCTGCTGCTCACCTGCCTCTGGTACATCCGCGAGGTCGACCCGGCGACGCTGCTGCTGACCGGGCTCACCCGGGACGGCGTCTACCTGGTCGAGAAGGGCCAGGTCGTCGGCGCGGTGAACAACTTCCGCTTCAACGAGTCGCCGGTGGGACTCCTCGGGCGCGCCACCGAGGCGGGGCGGACGGAAAAGACGCTGCCGCGCGAGTGGAGCGACTGGTTCACTAGGGCTGCGATGCCCGCCCTGCGGGTGCCGGACTTCAATATGAGCTCCGTCAGCCAGGGCGTATAACCTCGTACCTGATCCACGAGACCACCCAAGGAGATACGAGAACCGTGACGGACATCGTCGACGAGCTGAAGTGGCGGGGGCTTTTCTCCCTGTCCACTGACGAAGATGCTTTGCGCAAGGCGCTCGCGGACGGCCCCGTCACGTTCTATTGCGGCTTCGACCCGACCGCGGCGAGCCTGCACGTCGGCCACCTGGTGCAGGTGCTCACGATGCGCCGGCTCCAGCAGGCGGGCCTGCGGCCCCTCGCGCTGGTCGGCGGGGCGACGGGCCAGATCGGTGACCCCCGCCCCACGGCGGAGCGCACGCTGAACGACCCGGAGACGGTCGCGAACTGGGTGACGCGCCTGCGCTCGCAGATCGAGCCGTTCCTGTCCTTCGAGGGCGAGAACGCCGCGGTCATGGTGAACAACCTGGACTGGACGGCCGGACTGTCGGCCATCGAGTTCCTCCGGGACATCGGCAAGCACTTCCGTGTGAACAAGATGCTCACCAAGGACTCGGTCGCCCGCCGGCTGGAGTCCGAGGAGGGCATCAGCTACACGGAGTTCAGTTACCAGCTGCTCCAGGGCATGGACTTCCTGGAGCTGTACCGCCGGTACGGCTGCACGCTGCAGCAGGGCGGCAGCGACCAGTGGGGCAACCTGACCGCCGGTCTGGATCTGATCCACCGCCTGGAGCCGCAGGCTCACGTGCACGCGCTGGCGACGCCGCTGATGACGAAGGCGGACGGCACCAAGTTCGGCAAGACCGAGGGCGGCGCCATCTGGCTCGACCCCGAGATGACGACGCCGTACGCCTTCTACCAGTTCTGGCTGAACGTCGACGACCGGGACGTCTCGACGTACCTGCGGATCCTGTCCTTCCGGTCCCGTGAGGAGCTGGAGGAGCTGGAGCGTCAGACCGAGGAGCGGCCGCAGGCGCGCGCCGCGCAGCGCGCGCTGGCCGAGGAGCTGACGACGCTGGTGCACGGCGCCGACCAGACGGCCGCCGTGATCGCCGCGTCCAAGGCCCTCTTCGGGCAGGGCGAGCTGACCGGGCTCGACGAGCGGACGCTGAGCGCGGCCCTCTCCGAGGTGCCGCACATCCAGGTCGCCGAGCCGGGTCTCGTCGTGGACCTCTTCGCCGAGGTCGGTCTGGTGGCCAGCAAGTCGGCCGCCCGGCGCACGGTCAAGGAGGGCGGGGCCTACGTGAACAACGTGAAGGTCGCCGCCGAGGACGCGGTCCCTGCCGAGGACGACCTGCTGCACGGACGGTGGCTGGTGCTGCGCCGGGGCAAGAAGAGCCTGGCCGCGGTCGAGGTCACCGGCGCCTGAGGCACCGCCCGCGCGCGGTGTGACGTACGACGACGAAGGGGCGGCTCCCTGACCGGGGCCGCCCCTTCGTCGTCTTGTTCACGGTGTGGCGTTCACGGGGTGGGGTTCACCGGGTCGCGTTCACCTTGTTGCCCCGTACCGCCATGTAGAGCATGTCGCCGAGGAAGACGATGACGATCGCGGCGGCGAGCTGCAGCGCGTGCCGGCCCCAGTCGATGCCCCGGGTCTCGGCGATGCCGATGCCCCGTGCGATCGCGTTGCCGACGATGGCGCCGAGGATGCCGAAGATGGTGGTCAGCCAGAGCGGGCTGTGCTGCTTGCCCGGAATGATCGCCTTGGCGATCAGGCCCAGCACGAAACCGACGATGATCGCCCACAACCAGCCCATGTCTGCCTCCTAGTACGGCTCTCCGTGAGCAGTACAGCCAGTCTCGGGGTGGCGGTCATACGTCGCATGTCGGGCGGAGCCATACGCGGTACCGCGCACCCGATCCACCCGCCGGGTACCTGCCCCGGTCTCGAAGGCGGCGCAGCCGCGGCGTACCGTGGAGGCAGTCCGGGCCCGCTCTCCACGGGTTCGTGCCGGGCACGGCCCGGTGGGCGTCCGAGACAGGCGGGTGGTGGAGTGTGATCAGGAAGCAGAGCGACGTCCAGGTCTTCCGGATCACCGGAGCGCGGCAGGGACTGGACGAGGACGTCCGCGGCCGACAGCGCCGCTACATCATCTCCATGTCCGTCCGTACGGTCGCGGTGATCCTGGGGGCGACCCTGTGGAACGTCGAGCGGCACGTGGCGATCGTCGCGCTGGTGCTCGGCATCCTCCTCCCCTACGTGGCCGTCGTCATCGCCAACGCGGGCCGCGAGAACGCTCCGGGGCTCCCCTCGACGTTCGTCGCCGCGCCCTCCCGGCCGATGATCGCGCCACCGCGTCAGGACGGTCCCGCGGCGGCGTTCCCGGACGATGTCGCCGCCGATCCGGGGACGCCGCCGCGGCCCGAGCCGCACGACTCGAGCTGACGCGAAGCGGGTCGGCGACGGTACGGGAACCGTCTTCGAAACCCTTCCGAAGAGGCTCCGTCACACCCTCGGAAACGCCCCCGGAGGAACCTCCGAAAACGGAATCCGGCCACGCGCCAAGCTCAAGAAAACCTCAGATCAATCATGTTGTTCAGGTGCCGGGCGGCGGGTCGCCCGTGACATACTTCGTACGCGCTCCGCATCCCCCGTCGGAGCGACGGACCGACGCCGGGCAGCTCCCCCCGTGGCTGCTCGGCGTCGCCTTTGTGGGGGTGCCGAAGGCCCCGTCGGAGGCTTTTCCCGGGGATGCCGCCCGACCGCGCGGGACGCGCGAAGTGAGGCCTCGGCTAGGGTCGGCAGCGTGATTCTGAACGTGCCCGGCTCCGACCCCGCCTCCCCCGTCTGCTCGGCCAAGGCCTGCCGCGCGGATGCCGTGTGGGTGCTCGCGTGGAACAACCCGAAGCTGCACACACCCGAGCGCAGGAAGACCTGGCTCGCGTGCGACGAACACCGCGAGCACCTGTCAAAGTTCCTCGGCATCCGCGGGTTCCTGAAGGACGTCGTGCGGCTGGAGGAGTGGGAGTCCCCGGAGGCCTGAGCAGGCGCGCATCCGGACGCCACCTGATCCGAACGGCAGGCCTAGCCGCCGATCGCCGACATCGGACGGTCGGGCTGCACGAACGACGGGTCGTCCAGACCCGCTCCCGCCTTCTTGCCCCACATGGCGACCCGCCAGATCCGGGCGATCTCCTCGTCGGGGGCGTCCGAGCGCAGTGCCGCCCGCAGGTCGGTCTCCTCGGTGGCGAAGAGGCAGGTGCGCACCTGGCCGTCGGCGGTCAGACGCGTACGGTCGCAGGCCGCGCAGAAGGGGCGGGTCACCGAGGCGATGACCCCGACCCGGTGCGGGCCGCCGTCGACGGTCCAGCGCTCGGCGGGTGCGGACCCCCGCTCGCCGTCGCCCTCCTCGGTGAGCTCGAAGCGGGTGCGCAGGGAGGCGAGGATGTCGCCCGCGGTGACCATGCCGTCGCGCTTCCAGCCGTGCTGGGCGTCCAGCGGCATCTGCTCGATGAAGCGGAGTTCGTAGTCGTGGGCGACGGCCCAGGCGAGGAGGTCCGGGGCCTCGTCGGCGTTCAGGCCGGGCATCAGGACCGAATTGATCTTCACGGGGGTCAGGCCGGCGCTGTGGGCGGCTTCGAGTCCCTCGATGACGTCCTTGTGCCGGTCCCGGCGGGTGAGGGTCTTGAAGACGTCGGGCCGGAGGGTGTCCAGCGACACGTTCACCCGGTCCAGGCCCGCGGCCTTCAGGGCGGCGGCGGTGCGCCTGAGGCCGATGCCGTTGGTCGTCAGCGACATCTGGGGGCGGGGGGCGAGCGCCGCGACCCGCTCGACGATGCCGACGAGGCCGGCGCGCAGCAGCGGCTCGCCGCCGGTGAAGCGGACCTCCTCGATGCCGAGGTGGGTGACCGCGATGTCGATCAGCCGGACGATCTCGTCGTCCGTGAGCAGATCGGGCTTGGCGAGCCACTGCAGCCCCTCTTCGGGCATGCAGTACGTACAGCGGAGGTTGCACCGGTCTGTCAGGGAAACCCGCAGGTCAGTGGCCACCCGGCCGAAGGTGTCGATGAGCACGTGGGCCCCCTCCCTCGATGCTGATCACGTTTTCCGGACATGTGCGAGCCTACGTGACGTGGCCGACAAGGACAGCGGCCCGATCCCACGAGACGCGGCGCGGGCCCGTCGTAGGGACCTACTAGTGGTGATCCACCAGCGGCCTACGACGGGCCCGCGCGATGCCGGTGCCTCAGTGCGCTCCGGTGCCCGTCAGGGAGCGAACCTCCAGCTCGGCGTACTTGCCGGCGTCGGGCTCCTCCTTCGACAGCAGGGTGCCGAGCCAGCCCAGCAGGAAGCCGACCGGGATCGAGATGAGGCCCGGGTTCTCCAGCGGGAACCAGTGGAAGTCGACGTCCGGGAACATCGACGTGGGCTTGCCCGAGACCACCGGGGAGAACAGCACCAGACCGACCGCGGTGGCCAGGCCGCCGTAGATCGACCAGAGCGCGCCCTGGGTGGTGAACCTCTTCCAGAACAGGCTGTAGAGGATCGTGGGCAGATTGGCCGAGGCGGCGACCGCGAAGGCGAGCGCGACCAGGCCGGCGACGTTGAGGTCGCGGGCGAGGGCGCCGAGGAGGATCGACACGGCGCCGATGCCGACCGTCGCGTAGCGGGCGGCCCTCATCTCCTGTTTCTCCGTGGCCTGGCCCCTCTTGATGACGTTCGCGTAGATGTCGTGCGCGAACGACGAGGACGAGGCCAGGGTCAGTCCCGCGACGACCGCCAGGATGGTGGCGAAGGCGACGGCGGAGATGGTGGCGAGCAGGATCGCGCCCCAGCTGGAGTCGACGCCGCCGAGATGCAGGGCGAGCAGGGGTGCCGCCGTGTTGCCCGCCTTGTTGGAGGCGATGATCTCGTCCGGTTTGATCAGCGCGGCCGCGCCGAAGCCGAGGGCGAGGGTCATCAGGTAGAAGGCGCCGATGAGGCCGATGGCCCAGTTGACGGACTTCCGGGCGGTCTTGGCGGTGGGGACGGTGTAGAAGCGGATCAGGATGTGCGGGAGGCCGGCGGTGCCGAGGACCAGCGCCATGCCGAGCGAGATGAAGTCCAGCTTGGTGGTGGAGGTGGCGCCGTACTTGAGGCCGGGCTCCAGGAACGGGGATCCCTTGCCGCTGTTCTCGGCCGCCTTGCCGAGCAGGTCGGAGATGTTGAAGTTGAACTTCAGCAGCACCAGGAAGGTGAGCAGCAGGGCACCGATGATCAGGAGGACGGCCTTGACCATCTGGACCCAGGTGGTGCCCTTCATGCCGCCGATGGTGACGTACACGATCATCAGGACGCCGACGAGCGCGACGATGCCGATCTTTCCGCTGTCGCTGGTGATGCCGAGGAGCAGCGAGACGAGGACGCCGGCGCCCGCCATCTGGGCCAGCAGGTAGAAGATCGACACGACGATGGTCGAGGTGCCCGCGGCGGTGCGGACCGGGCGCTGGCGCAGGCGGTAGGCGAGGACGTCGCCCATCGTGTACCGGCCGGAGTTGCGCAGCGGCTCGGCGACCAGGAGCAGGGCGACCAGCCAGGCGACCAGGAAGCCGATGGAGTAGAGGAAGCCGTCGTAGCCGAAGAGGGCGATGGCGCCGGCGATGCCGAGGAAGGACGCGGCGGACATGTAGTCGCCGGAGACCGCGAGGCCGTTCTGGAAGCCGGTGAACTGGCGGCCGCCCGCGTAGAAGTCGGCGGCGTCCTTCGTCTGGCGGCCGGCCCAGACGGTGATGACGAGGGTCGCGGCGACGAACACCGCGAACAGGGTGATGATCAGCGGCCGGTGCTCACTGGCCTCGCCGGCGGCCAGCACCGTCGTGTGCACGCTGGTCTGTACGGAGCTCATGCGCCGCCCTCCATCCGGGACTTGATGGCTTCGGCCTTGGGGTCGAGCTGGGCGGCGGCGTGCCGCGAGTACCACCAGGCGATGAGGAACGTGGTGAGGAACTGGGCGAGACCGAGCACCAGGGCGACGTTGATGTTGCCGAACAGCTTGGTGCCCATGAAGTCGCCCGCGTAGTTCGAGAGGAGGACGTACAGCAGGTACCAGAGGATGAAGCCGACGGTCAGCGGGAAGGCGAACGAGCGGTGGGAACGGCGGAGTTCACCGAACTCGGCGCTCTGCTGGACCTCGATGAACTCCTCGGTGGACGGCAGGGGGGCGCGGGTCTTCGCGGGCGGCGGTGCGTCGTTCGCGGGTGGCGGTGCGTCGGTGGCCACGGTGTCTCCTCGCGTTGCGGGTGCGGTTGCGACGGTGGGCGGGGGCGAGCCGGTGCTCGCGGACGGGGACGGTTCGGGTACGGACATGGGGCTGACCTCACAGTGACGTGGATCACGTGACGGTATGCGGCACAGCCGCTCCGTTCCGTGATCCGGCAGAGGGCCTCGATCGTCCACGGGCTCCCTGCCCAAGGTCACGGCGCCACGCGTGGACCGGTTCAACTCCCTTGGGTTCTTTCGGAAGTCGCCTTCCCGCGGAAGTCGTCGCCGGAAGTCATTGCTGGCCCGGGCGCCGGGAGGATAGCTTCGGCCTGCGCCATTTCCGTCATGTACCTGCCCGGGCACCACCTGTGTTCGGGCAGCTCCGTTTTCCGGATGATGTGGAGATCCCGTGGCTCATCTGCGTTCCAGACGCCGTCTCGCCCTCGCCGTGCCGGTCGTTCTGTCGCTCACCGCTTCGCTGGGCTTTCTGCCGGGTGTCGCGTCCGCCGCTCCCGCCACCGCGCCCGCCGTGACGGCGGCGGACGGGCCGAACCTGTCCTACGTGGTCAACACGCGGGCGGACCACCGCACCGTCGCGTCGGTGAAGAAGGCGATCACCGCGGCCGGCGGCAGCGTCGTCATCGCGTACGAGCAGATCGGTGTGATCGTCGTCCACTCCGCCAACCCGGACTTCGGGCGGCAGATCCGGGCGGCGCGCGGAGTGCAGTCGGCCGGTGCCACGCGCACCTCGGCCCTGACGCCCGCGGGGACGACGGACGAGGGCGCGGCGCAGGTGCTGTCGGCCGCCGAGGCCGCCAAGGTCGCGAAGACGGCCGCCCCGGGCGAAGAGCCCCTGGAGGCCGACCAGTGGGATCTGCGCGCGATAGGCGCCGACAAGGCGGCCGCGGTCAACCCGGGCAGCAAGAAGGTGACCGTCGCGGTGATCGACGTCGGCGTCGACGACACGCACCCGGACATCGCGCCGAACTTCTCCGCCTCCCAGTCCGCGAACTGCGTGGGCGGCAAGCCGGACACGACGTACGGCTCCTGGCGCCCGGTGGACGCCGACCACTACCACGGCACCCATGTCGCCGGTGAGATCGCGGCGGCCCGCAACGGCGTCGGTGTCGCCGGTGTCGCGCCCGGCGTGAAGGTCTCCGGCATCACCGTGGCCCAGCCCGACTCCACCCAGCTGTTCTACCCGGAGAGCGTCGTCTGCGCCTTCGTGTTCGCCGCCGACCACGGCGTCGAGATCACCAACAACAGCTACTACGTGGACCCGTGGCTGTACAACTGCGTCGACGACCCCGACCAGAAGGCGATCGTCGACGCGGTCAACCGGGCCCAGCTGTACGCGCAGCACAAGGGCACGCTGAACGTCGCCGCGGCGGGCAACTCCAACGACGACCTCGACTCGGACGCGTTGACCGACGCGTCCAGCCCCGACGACTCGACGCCGACGACGCGGACGGTCGACCCGCACAAGTGCTTCGACATCCCGACCCAGTTGCCGGGTGTCGTCACGGTCGCCTCGACCGGCGTCAAGGGCGCCAAGTCGTACTTCTCCAGCTACGGCGAGGGCGTCATCGACGTCGCGGCGCCGGGCGGCGACCGGTACCAGATCCCGGACACGCCGTCGCAGAACGGCCGCATCCTCTCGACGCTGCCGAACAACACGTACGGCTATCTCCAGGGCACCTCGATGGCGACGCCGCACGTCGCCGGTGTGGCCGCGCTGCTCAAGTCCAAGTACCCCTGGGCGACGCCCGCCCAGCTCCAGATTCTCCTCAAGGCCCAGGCGGACAACCCGGGTTGCCCGGCCGAACCGTACGACGGGAACGGTGACGGTGTCGTCGACGCGACCTGCGTGGGCGGCAAGCACGTGAACGGCTTCTACGGATTCGGGATCGTGAACGCCCTGCGGGCGGTCAAGTAGCCTCCGCCGACGCCTTCGTGGCCCCGGTCGTCGCCCAGGGCGGCGGCCGGGGCCACGTCGCGTCGTCCGACGCCCGGCGCCCGGCACCCGGCACCCGGCACCCGGCACCCGGCACCCGGCGGGGGCCGATACGCATGTTGATCCGATCCACGCCGCATAGTGCCCGTATGACGCAATCACCGATGGCCGCCGTATGGCGGGAGTTGGGCGGGGACCCCGCGCTGCTCGCCCGGGTCTCGACCGTGGTGCGGGCGGGCGCGCTGGAGGCCCGGCTGCCCGTACGGGAGATGGCGCGGGCCTGCGTGGGCGGGTGCGCGCTGGCCGCCGCCGAGCTGGCGGCCCGGCGGACCGGACGCGCCGAGGTCCCGCCCGTGACGGTGGACGACGGTGCCGTCGCCACGGCGTTCGTCAGCGAACGGCATCTGCTCGTCGACGGGCGGGCACCGGTCTCCTTCGCGCCGCTGTCGCGCTTCTGGCGGACGGCGGACGGCTGGGCGCGCACGCACGCGAACTATCCCCATCACCGGGCGCGACTGCTGGCGGCGCTGGGCCTGACGGACGACGCGACGGTGGAGGACGTGGCCGCGGTGCTCGCGGAGCGGCCCGCCCGGGAGGTCGAGGAGACGGTGTACGCCGCCGGTGGCCTCGCGGTCGCGCTGCGCACGCCCGAGGAGTGGGCCGGCCACGCACAGGGGCGCGCGGTGGCGGCCCGGCCGCTGATCGAGCGCGGCCTGCTGGACTCCGCGCCCGCGCGTGCCCTCGCCCCGCTCGACGGCGGCGGCTCGCTGCCACCCGCGGCCGGGGTACGGGTGCTGGACCTCACCCGGGTCATCGCGGGCCCGGTCGCCACCCGCACGCTCGCGCTCCTGGGGGCCGACGTGCTGCGGGTGGACGCGCCGCACCTGCCCGAGTCGGCCGACGCGCACGCCGACACCGGCTTCGGGAAACGGTCGTCGACCCTGGACCTGGCCACCGACCGGGGTGCGTTCGAGGAGCTGCTGGCGACGGCCGACGTCGTCGTGACCGGGTACCGGCCGGGCGCGCTCGACCGGTTCGGGCTCACCCCCGAGGCGCTGGCCGAACGTCGGCCGGGCCTGGTCGTGGCCCAGTTGTCGGCGTGGGGCGCGTACGGGCCCTGGGGCGGTCGGCGGGGCTTCGACAGCCTGGTGCAGGTGGCGACCGGGATCGCCGTCACGGAGGGGTCGGCCGCGCAGCCGGGTGCGCTGCCCGCACAGGCCCTCGACCACGGCACCGGGTACCTGCTGGCGGCGGCCGTCCTCCGGGCCCTGACCGAGCGGTCCGAGGACGGCCGGGGCCGTCTCGTACGCCTGGCGCTGGCAGGGACAGCGGCGTGGCTGACGGGCGGCATCGCCCGGGACACCGACGGGTCCGCGGAGCCCGGTGCGGAGAACCAGGTGACGGGCCTCCCCTACGACAGCCCGGACACCTGGCTCGCCGACCGCGACAGCCCGATCGGCCACCTCCGGTACGCCCTCCCGCCGCTCACCTTCACCGACGGCCCCACCGACTGGTCCCGCCCGCCGGGCCCCCGCGGAGCGGACACGCCGGGCTGGCTGTGACGGGGGGTTTTCTCGGTGCCCGGATCTCCAACGTCGGACGGGCTAACGTGAGTTGCCGGGTACGCGGCGGCTGGTGAGCATCGTGAGGTGACGTTGACACGACCGACGGCCGACGCGGCGGACGCGGGGGCGGCGGCCCGGCGGCAGGCCACCCGCAGGGCCCTCGCCCTGCTCGCGCTGGTGGCCGTCGCGGCCCTGATCCCGCTGCTCGGCCCGCGCACCGCGCTGACCGGCACCGGAGAGGCCGCCGCACCCGGGGTCGCGGGCATCGCCCTGCTGCGCGCGGTGTTGTTCGCGGCGTTGTGCGTCCCCGTGGGAGAGCTGTTCGCGGCCGGGCTGGCCCGTCGGGTGCCCGGTGCGCCGCGGGCGGACGTGCCGCGCAGCTGGGCGGCGTACGCGGCCGTCGCCGGGTTCGTCGCCGCGCTGGGGCTCGCCTCCGTGGTCGCGACCGGCAATCTGCTGCCCCGTCACCTCGCCGACCTGGATCTGGGCGGCCTCTACGCGAGCCGCGACGGCAGGCTGGCGCTCCTGGAGGTCAACGCGTTCGCGGTGGCCTGGTTCTGCGCCCGGTCGCGTCGGCCCGGCACGCAGGTGTGGCCGCTGGCCGCGGTGGCGCTGGCGGAGGCGCTGCGCGCGCATCCGGCGGCCGAGCACGCGGCGCCGGCCGGCTCCGGTCTGACGCTCGTCCATCTGACCTGTGCGGCCCTGTGGGCGGGCGGTCTGCTGCACGTCCTGCGGCTGCTGCGCGCGTGGCGGGCGGCGGAGGCGGCCGGTGTCCCCGCGCCGGGCGCTGCCGGGGGTTCGGCGGCCGGGGCCGCGCTGCTCGGCCGCTACGCGCGCGTGGCGGCCGTCCTGTTCGCGGCGATCACCGCCACCGGCGTCTGGAGCTCGCTGCGCCGGATGCCGGCCGGCACGATCATGGACCAGCTGACGACGACGGCGTACGGGCGCACCCTGCTCGCGAAGGTGCTCCTGGTGGCCGCCGTCGCCGTCCTGGCACTCTGCGCACGGCTGCGGCTGCGGCGTGGGCGGGACCCGCTCGGCGCCTGCTCCCCCGCGCGCGCGGAGGTCGTCGTGCTGGGCGCGGTCGTCACGGCGTCCGGCCTGCTGACGGCGCTGCCGCTGCCCATCCGCTGGTGAGCGGCCGACAGCCCGGCAGCGGACCTCAGTTCGTGACGATGACCTTGAGCGCGGTCCGCTCGTCCATCGCCTTGTAGCCCTCGGGCACACCTTCCAGGCCGACGGTCATGTCGAAGACCGGCGACGGGTCGATGGTGCCGTCGAGGACGTCGGGCAGCAGCTCGGGGATGTAGGAGCGCACCGGGGCGACGCCGCCGCGCAGGGCGATGTTCCGGTCGAACATGACGCCGAGGTCGAGGCCGGTGCCGCTGCCGTGCGGCACGCCGACGAAGCCGATGGCGCCGCCGTCGCGGGTGATGTTCACGGCCGTGCTCATGGACTGCTCGGTGCCGACGGCCTCGACGACGCACATCGCGCCCTGGCCGCGGGTCAGCTCGCGCACGGCCTCGACGGCCGCGTCACCGCGTTCGGCGACGACGTCCGTGGCGCCGAAGCGGCGCGCGATGTCCGTCCGCGCCTCGTGGCGGCCGAGGGCGATGATCCGATCGGCACCGAGGCGCTTGGCGGCCAGCACGGCGCACAGACCGACGGCACCGTCGCCGACGACGGCCACGGTGGAACCCTTGCGGACGCCGGCGCCGAGGGCCGCGTGGTGGCCGGTGCCGAGGACGTCGGAGAGCGTCAGCAGCGCGGAGAGCAGGTGGTCGTCGGAGGCCGCGTCCTTGGGGAGCTGGACGAGCGTGCCGTCGGCGAAGGGGACGCGGACGGCCTCGCCCTGGCCGCCGTCGTAGCCGACGGAGCCCCAGAAGCCGCCGTGCTCGCACGAGGTGGTGAGTCCCTCGCGGCAGTAGTCGCAGACGCCGTCGGACCACATGAAGGGGGCCACGACCAGGTCGCCGCGCCGGACGCCGGTCACCTCGGAGCCGGTCTCCTCGACGATGCCGAGGAACTCGTGCCCGATCCGCTGGCCGGCCTGGCGGGCCGCCTCGCCGCGGTACGCCCACAGGTCGCTGCCGCAGATGCAGGAGCGCAGCACCCGGACGACGGCGTCGGTGGGCAGCTGCACCATGGGCTCGGGCACGTCCTCCACCCGCATGTCGAACGGGGCGTGGATGGTGGTGGCGCGCATGGCGAGGGTCCCTCTCGTGCGGTGTGCGGGGGTGCGCTCAGGGGGTGGTTGAGCGCGTACCACCGTACGCCGCCGCGGACGCGGGTGAGGCGCCGAGGGGTCCGAGCACGCCGCGGACCAGCAGGAACTGGGCCGCCGCGTACGTGAGCATGATCCAGAAGGCCGGGTTCGGGGGCTGCCGCCAGTCGGCGACACCGGTGGCGATGAGGGTGTCGGAGAGCATGAAGAGGGCGCCGCCGAGCCCGGCGAGGGGGCCCAGGCGGGTGGCTCCGTGGGCCATCGTGGTCAGCAGCAGGCTGTAACCGGCGACGGGGACGCGGAGCCCCGCGGGCAGCCCGGGCCAGAGCAGGACGACGAGGACGGCCAGGACGACGGCGTACGCGCCGGCGGGCCAGGGCCCGCGGGCTCGGGCCGTCCGCCGGAAGAGCACGAGGTAGCAGACGTGTCCGGCCGCGAAGGAGGCCATGCCGGCGAGGAAGGCGGCGTCGGCGTCGGAGAGGAGGGCCAGGTCGCCGGCCCAGCCGAGGAGCAGGGCGGCGACCAGCAGCCGGGGGCCGCCGCGGACGGCGGCGTACGCGGCGAGCAGGGGCATCAGGAGCGGCTTGGCGATCAGGTGCCCCGGCTCGTACCCGACGGCGAGGGACAGGACGTCCACGGCTGTTGCCAGGGCGAAGGAGCCGAGCAGGAGCGGGGCGGAGCGCGGGGTCACGCGGCGGGCTCGGTGACCGGGGCCGGAGCGGTGGCGGTGGCGGTGCCGGCAGAGGCGGTGGTGGCAGCCTGCGCGGGCTCCCAGCCGGGGCCGCGCAGGACGCGTCCCGCGCGCTCGCGCCAGGTCGTGGCCGCCATCACGTCCCGGGCGATGGCGGCGTACTCGTGGGTGGCCACGCGCAGCGGGTTGTGGGTGGTGATGTTCTTGGTCAGCCCGTAGACGGGCCGCTCGGTCTCGGCGACCCACGATCCGAAGAGCCGGTCCCAGACGATGAGGATGCCGCCGAAGTTGCGGTCGAGGTAGCCGCCCTGGGACGCGTGGTGGACGCGGTGGTGGGAGGGCGTGTTGAGGAGGAACTCGAACCAGCGGGGCATCCGGTCGATGCGCTCGGTGTGGATCCAGAACTGGTACACGAGGCTCACCGACGAGCAGAACGCCAGGGCGGCGGGGTGCACGCCGAGCGCGATCACGGGGAGGTAGAAGGGCCACGACGTCCAGCCGGTCCAGGGCTGGCGCAGCGCGGTGGTGAGGTTGAACCTCCGGCTGGAGTGGTGGACGACGTGGCAGGCCCACAGGACGCGGACGACATGGTGGCCGCGGTGGGCCCAGTAGTAGAAGAAGTCCTGCGCGAGCAGCATCAGCGGGACCGTCCACCACAGGAGCGGTACGCGCAGCGGCGTCAGTTCGTAGACCGCCGCGTAGATCGCGACGATCGGGAACTTCCACAGGAAGTCGAAGAAGAGGCTGCCGAGGCCCATGCCGACGCTCGTGGCGGCGTCCTTCGGTTCGTAGCCCGCGGCGTCGTCGTCCGGGTGGAGCCGGACGCTCACCATCTCGATCACGGCGAGCAGCACGAAGGCGGGTATCGACCACAGCACGACGTCGGGCAGGTTCGGCATGGATGCACCGTAGAGGCGCCGGTCGGCCGCGGCTAGAGGCTGTTACCGACAAGTATGACCGGCGGGTACGGGTTCGCCTCCCGGTGGTCTCCGGCCCCGTGCACCGGAGTTCACCGTGCGGCGTCCGGTGCCGGATCGGGCGCTCACGCGCCCGCCGCTCCGAGCAGTGCTCCTGCCACGTACGTCACGGCCATGGCGAGCGCTCCCCCGGCCATGTTGCGCAGCACCGCACGGCGCGGGTCCGCCGCGCCGAGCCGGGCGCTGCTCCAGCCGGTCAGGGCGAGCGCGGCCAGCACGCAGACCACGGTGACACCGAGCCGCCAGGCCGCCGGGGGCAGGACGATCGCGAGCAGTGGCAGCAGCGCGCCGACGGTGAACGCGAGGAAGCTCGCCCAGGCGGCGTGCCACGGGTTGGTGAGGTCGTCGGGGTCGATGCCGAGTTCGACGGAGGCGTGGGCCTTCAGGGCGTCGCGTTCCGTGAGCTGTTCGGCCGCCTCGCGGGCCACCTCCCGTGACAGGCCCCGCTGTTGGAGGAGTTCGGTCAGCTCTTCCAGTTCGGCCTCGGGCTCGTCCCTGAGTTCGCGTCGCTCCAGGGCCAGCGCGGCCAGTTCCGAGTCGCGCTGGGTGGAGACGGACACGTACTCGCCCGCCGCCATCGACATCGACCCGGCGAGCAGTCCCGCGAGGCCCGCGGTGAGCAGGGCGGCGCGGTCGTCGGTGGCGCCGGCCACGCCGACGACGAGGCCGGCGGTGGACACGATGCCGTCGTTGGCGCCCAGGACGGCGGCCCGGAGCCAGTTGAGCCGCGAGCCGAGCGTGCCGCCGTGGGCCTCGTCGTGCGTCGGTTCCGTCACACGGGGAGGATCGCACCCCGGGGGCGGGGCGCGCCGTACCGACCCGGTGGTCCGCCGGTCCGTACGGCGCCGGGGAGCCGCCCGTGGGTCGCGGCGGCCCTCACCACACGCGGACCGAGCCTCCCCTCGCGAACGCCGGGCTCGTCGCGTCGGCAGGCGGGGTGACGAGCGGTTCGGCGATCTCGGCCACCGTGGGGCCGACCTTCGCCGCGATCTCGTCGAGGTGGGCGAGATCGAACCCGTAGACGCGGGCCGCGTTGGTGCCGACCATGGCCGCGACCTCCTCGCGGGGAAGTCCCGCGTAGGCGATCCGCAGGCCCTCGCGGCTGTAGGGGTGGGTGCCCTCGTCGTGCGGGTAGTCGCTGCCCCACATGATCTTGTCGAGCCCGATGCGGTCGCGCAGCGGGACCTCGTGGGGGCGCATGAAGCTGGCGCCGACGAAGCAGTGGTCGCGCCACACCTGGGAGGGGCCCTTGCCCATCGCCTCGCCCAGCCCGGCGCCGAACCTGGACTCGGCCGTCGCCGCCCGGCCGGCCGCCGCGACCAGCCGGCGGTGGTAGTAGTCCAGCATGTCGAGCACCCCGGGGATCCAGCCCGAGCCCTGTTCGGTGAGCACCAGGCGCAGGCCGGGGTGGCGGCCGAACGCTCCGCCGAACACCAGGTGCCACAGGGCCCGGTGGGAGAACCAGGTCGTCTCCACCATGAAGACCGCGCGGGCCGCCGGTTCGTCACCGAGGGGCGGCGAGGCCGAGCCTCCGTGGTGGTTGACCGGGACGCCCCGGTCGGCGCAGGCCGCCCAGATCGGGTCGTACGCCGTCGAGTACAGCTCGGGCAGGCCGGAGCCGGGGGGTGTGCCGGGCAGCAGCAGGCCGCCCGTCAGGCCGGCGTCCGCGGCCCGGTGGATCTCCTCGACGGCCCGGCCGACGTCGTTCAGGAGGATCTGGAAGACGCCCGCGCGGCGGCCGGGTGCCGCCGCGCAGAAGTCGGCGAGCCAGCGGTTGTGGGCGCGCAGGCCCGCCCAGCGCTGTTCGAACTCGGCCGCCGTAGGGGCCGGTGCCATCAGGGACGCCGAGGGGAAGAAGGGCGGGATGGTGTTCGGGAAGACCACTTCCGCGACGATGCCGTCCTCCTCCAGCTCCGCGAGGCGCCGGCCGGAGTTCCAGTTCCGGTCGGCGGTGTCGGCCAGCAGGTCCTCGTAGGGGTTGACGTAGCCGGCCGCCCAGGCGTCGAAGTCGTCGTGGTGCGCGCGCTCCAGGTAGGGCTTGTAGTCGAGGAGATCGGCGCCCGCGTGGCAGTCGGCGGAGATGACGGTGTACCGGTCGTCGGCGGTCACGGGGTCACCCCCAGGTCGGGGAAGTCGTGGTCGGTCAGCCAGTGGCGGCCGACCTCGCGCGAGCGCGCCCAGGACGCCTCGACCGCCGACTGGTCCTCCGCCTGGCCCAGTTCGGCGGGGGTGGGCCCGATCCGCCGTGCGAGCGGGGCGAGTTCGGCGACGTCGAAGCCGAAGGCCTCGGCCGCCGCGAGTCCGAGCATGCGGCGGGTCTCCGCCACCGGGATGTCGTGGAAGGTCCTCGCCAGCCAGGCGCGGGTGTCGGGCCAGGTGCCCTCGGGGTGCGGGAAGTCGCTGCCCCAGAGGATGTTGTCGACGCCGATCTCGTAGCGCTGGGCGAGTTCGCGGCGCTTGGTGTTGGTCGCGCAGACGAACACCTGCCGGTCCAGGTACTCGTGCGGGGGCCGTTTCAGTTCGGCGAAGGGCGAGAGCTTCTTGCCGCCGTGCGCACCGAGGTAGAGCCGGTCCATGAACCACAGCAGGTTGGGCAGCCACCAGCAGCCGGACTCCGCGACGCCGAAGCGGAGACCGGGGTGGCGTTCGAAGACCCCGGACCAGAGCAGGAACCAGAGGGGGCGCGCGGGCCACCAGGTGACCTCGGAGACGTAGATCCCGAGGTGGTCGCCGTACTCGTGGCGGGGGGCCGCTCCGGAATGGGTGAGCACGGGCATCCCGCACTCGGCGGCCGCCGCCCACACGGGGTCGTAACGGCGGTCGTGGTAGGGCTCCTTGTCGACCCACATGGACGGGATCATCAGGGCGCCGAGGCCCGACTCCTTGGCCCGGTAGACCTCGGCGACGACCCGGCCGGTCTCGCCCGTGATCGGCAGGAGCGCCACCCCGCAGTGCCGTTCGGGGTGTTCGGAGACGAACTCGGCGAGCCAGCGGTTGTGGGCCTGCGCGCCCGCCATGCCGAGATCCGGGTCCTGGTCGCCGGAGAGGCCGAGGCCGACCCCGAAGGGCGCGGCGGTGCGGCTGTCGACGGCGTCCGCGTCGGGGAAGACGACCTCGGCGGCCACCCCGTCGCCGTCGAGTTCCTTGAGGCGCTGTGCGGAGTCCCAACCGCCGCGCAGGCCTTCCTCGTTGTCCTCGAACCACTTGTCGGCGAACGTCTCGTTGCGGATGCCGAGACGGGTCATCTCCTCGCGGCGCCTGCCCTGGCCCGCGAGGAACTCGTCGAAGTCCCGGTGGAACCGGGAGTCCAGGTAGGGCCGGTACTCCTCGGTGGGGAGTCCGGCGTGGCAGTCGGAGGAGATGATCAGATACGGGTCCTGTGCGGTCACCGCGCCCCCTCAGTCGAGGATGAAGCTTTCCAGGTAGGACGGATCGGCCCGGTCGAGCATCGACTGCGACCGGGCACGGATCTGCCGGTCGCTGTGCTCGCTCTCGGGCAGCAGCCAGAAGCGATCCCGGCGGATTCCCTCGGCGACGAGGTCCGCGACCTGTTCGACGGGCGTGAACAGGACGTCGTGGCCCGACTCCCTCATCGCGGCCTCCCACTGGTCGAGGCTGCGGTACGGGGTCTTCCGGGGCCGTGCCTTGGCGTAGCGCTCGGGACGGTTGCGGTGCGACTCCCACAGGCCGGTGCGGAGCATGTGGGGTCCGGGGAAGAGGACGGAGGCGCCCACGCGCGCGTGCTCCGCCTTCAGATGGGCGTAGAGCGACTCGGTCATCGTCACCACGGCCGCCTTGGTGACGGCGTAGACGGAGGCGGTGGGCAGCGGGGCGATCCCGCCGTCGCCGGACGAGGTGTTGACGACGTGGCCCGGCTCGCCGGCGGCGATCATCCGGGGGACGAACGCCTGGATGCCGTGGAAGACGCCCCACACGTTGACGGCGAAGGCCCACTTCCAGTCGTTCGGGTCGTGCTCCCACATGCGGCCCTCGGCGCCGGAGCCGACGCCCGCGTTGTTGCACAGGACGTGCACCGCGCCGTACGTGGTGTAGGCGTCCTCGGCGAGCGCGACGACCTCGGAGCGCTCCCCGACGTCCACCACCCGCGCGTGCACGTCGGCGCCGTCCTCGCGCAGTTCCGCGACGGCCTTGCCGAGGGCGCCCTCCTCGACGTCGGCGAGGACCACCTTCAGGCCCTCGGCCGCGAACCGTCGAGCCATCGCCAGCCCGATGCCGCTCGCCGCTCCGGTGACGACGGCGACCTGTCCCGCGCGCAGTTCCATCACAGGCTCCCTTCGGGCGGCCCGTCGAGGATCTGCCGCGGGTCGTCGTAGCGCTGGTGGACGTACGGCAACAGGGCCTGTCCGCTGACGCGTTCGACGACCCTGCCCTGCTGGTCGGTGGTCTTCTCGCCGATGGTGATCTCCACGAGCCGGCGGACGGGGAGGTCGGCGACCGGGTCGTACATCGACTCGCGCAGGACGACGTCGCCGGTGACGCGCTCCAGCCGGCGGACCTTCTCGTTGCGCACGCAGTGCACGAGGACCGGGTCGAGGTCGAATCCCGAACCGTCCACCGCGGGTAGGAACTTGAAGTAGAAGTCGGTCTTCCGCGCGGGTTCCGGCAGCGGCAGGTCGCCGCTGACCGCTCCGCGCACCTCGACGAAGGCGATGCCGTGCCGGGCGAGGACGGCACGCACCACGAGCCCGTCGCGCTCGACCGTCACCTCCCCCAGCTTCTTGGGCTCCCCGAAGACCTCACGCCCGCCGGTGAGGGCCCGTTCGTGGGTCATCGGCATGACCAGCGGGTACAAGCCCTCGACGCCGTCGTGCGCGGCGGCGACGGCGAACGAGCCGGCTCCCAGGGGATATCCGGGCAGATCCACCTTGCTGATGTTCACGCGGACCAGGGGCCGCGCGGTGGGCTTCAGCGGGGGCGGCAGGACCGCCGCGACCGCGTCCGGGTCGCTCTCCCAGACGGCCACCACTCCGGTGGACCAGATGTCGGGGAGCCGGGAGTTCGCGGTGCGCGCGGCGGCGATCTCCGCCTCGGTGCGTGCCCCGTACCTCACTCGTGCCATGTCGTACCGCCCTTCGCGGGGAAGCAGCAGCTTGGGGAAGCAGCAGCTTTCTGATGGTCCGTCACTGGCGCCTGTAACACAGTTACAGCAGACTGCTCGAAGGGTGAATACACGTGCAGGCACGGAGTTGGGGAGCGCCATGGGAAGACCCGCACTCACCCGCGAGGACGTCCTGGAGACCGCCGCAGGTCTGGTGAAGCGGCACGGGCCGGACGCCCTGACGATGCGGGGGCTCGCCGCCGAGCTGGGCACCGCCGTCACCTCGATCTACTGGCACGTCGGCAACCGCGAGTCGCTCCTCGACGCCCTCGTCGAACGCACCGTGGCCGACCTCGGCGAGATCCGTCCCGCCGGGCGCACACCGGCCACCCGCGTCGTCTCGGTCGCCCGGACCCTGCGTCGGCAGCTGCGCGAGCACCCCCACCTCGTCGCGATGGTCCACGAACGCGGCCTCACCGAGCGGATGTTCCTGCCCGCGCGGCAGGCCCTGGTGCGCGAGGTGCACGCGGCGGGGCTGCGCGGGGCGCGGGCCGCCGAGGTCGTCCGCGCGGTGCTCTTCCAGGTCGTCGGCTTCGTCCTCGTCGAGCGCAACCGGGAGCGCGCGCCCGTGCAGCGGCCCGCCGAGGAGGAGCTGTGGGACGCGCGGACCGCGCAGGGCGACCCGGCCCTGGCGCGTGCGCTGAGCCGCCCGGTCGACCCGGAGAGGTTGTTCGTCCTGTCCGTACGGGCGCTGGTGGACGCGCTGCTGGCCGGCTGACCCGGACCGCGGAGAGGGCGGCCGGGTCCGTGTACGGCCGTCGCACGGCCCGGTCGACGGCTGTGGGAGCGAGCCGCCGACGGCCGGGGCCTCGTGGCGACGCCGGGCCGCGTGGCCGCTCCAGCGCCCGTTCCGGGGGCCGGCGCGCGAGGCCGACGGCGTCAACTCCGGGCCGTGCGGCACCCGTGCGGGAGGCCCTGCGCGCGGCGCCACGTCCGAGGCCCCGGGGAGCCCCGCTTTCCGGGAAGGCGGCAGCGGAGCTGTCAGTCACGGCCCGTATCCTCAGTGACCATGCTCGAAGACCTCACGACCGCAGCGTCCCCAGCCTCCTGGCCGGCCGCGTATCCGCAGGGATACGCGGTCGTTGACGTGGAGACCACAGGACTGGCCCGCGACGACCGGATAATCTCCGCCGCCGTCTACCGGCTGGACGCGCGCGGTGAGGTCGAGGACCACTGGTACACGATGGTCAATCCCGAGCGCGATCCGGGCCCGGTGTGGATCCACGGGCTCACCAGCGACATGCTCGAAGGGGCGCCCCTCTTCCCTCAGATCGCCGAGGAGTTCGCCGCACGGCTCGACGGCCGCGTCCTCGTCGCGCACAACGCGGTCTTCGACTGGTCGATGATCGCCCGCGAGTACGCGCGCGCGGAGCGCGAGGCGCCGGTGCGTCAGCGGCTGTGCACCATCGCCCTCTCCAAGGAGCTGGGCCTGCCGCTGCCCAACCACAAGCTGGAGTCGCTGGCCGCGCACTTCGGGGTCGTCCAGCAGCGCGCGCACCACGCGCTGGACGACGCTCGCGTGCTGGCCGAGGCGTTCCGGCCGAGCCTGCGGGCCGCGGCCCGCGACGGGGTGCGCCTGCCCCTTCTCGAATGCCTGCCGCTCAAGGAGTGGTCCGGCAGCCCCTCGGCACCCCGGATCGGACGCCAGGCCGGAGGCTACGCGTCGGGCGGTTATCCCTCGGGGAGTTGGCGCCCTTCTCGCAAGCGCCCCGCATGCCCCTACCCCAACCCAGGACGGTACGAGTCGGGCAAACCGCTCAAGCAGGGCATGCGCGTGGCGTTCTCCGGGGACACCTCCGTCGACCGCGAACTGCTGGAGGACCGCGCCGTCGAGGCCGGACTGCACGTCGCGACGAGCCTGTCACGGCTCACCAGCCTGCTCGTGACGAACGACCCGGACGCCGCCACGTCGAAGGTCGTCAAGGCCCGGCAGTTCGGGACGCCGGTCATCGACGAGGCCGCGTTCGGACAACTGCTGCGCGACGTCGAGCCCGCGTCGCGCGGGTGACGGACGCACGGGTGACCGATTACGCGCGCGGGAGGGTGACGGGCGTACGGGTGATTGACGCGCGACTCGCCCGGCCCCCGCTCGCCCGCGCCGCCACGGCACTCCACCCTGTGGCGCATGGCGAGATGCGAAGTATGCGGCAATGACTACGGAATGAGCTTCGAGGTGCACGCGCAGGGCGCGGTGCACGTCTTCGACTGCTTCTCCTGCGCGATCCACCGGATGGCCCCGATCTGCGAGCACTGTCGGGTGCAGGTCATCGGCCAGGGCGTCGAGGTCGAGGGCCACTGGTACTGCGGCGCGCACTGCGCCCGCGCGGAGGGGAGGACGGGGGTCGTCGACAAGGCCTGAGCCCCGGACCACCTCGGGAGCAGGCCACGCGGCCCTCGGCGGGACCCTCCCGTCGGGGGCCGAAACCGTGCCGAGTACCGTCAATGGGGTGTACCGCTTCCTGTTGTCCCGGCAGTGGGTGATCCTCACCCTCGTGGCCCTCGTGCTCATCCCCACGATGATCAAGCTGGGCTTCTGGCAGCTGCACCGGCATGAGCACAAGGTCGCCCTGAACACGGTGATCTCCGACTCGCTGGCGGCGAAGCCGGTGCCCGCCGAGACGCTCACCGCGCCGGGACGGCACATCCGGCACGACGACCTGTACCGCCGGGTCAGCGCCGAGGGCCACTTCGACACCGCGCACGAAGAGGTCGTCCGCCGCCGCACCAACTCCGACGGCGAGGTCGGCTATCACGTCCTGACGCCGTTCGTGCTGACCGACGGCCGCGTCCTGATGGTCAACCGGGGCTGGGTCCCGGCGGACGGCGCGCAGACCGCCTTCCCGAAGATCCCCGCCCCCGAGCGCGGCGAGGTCACCGTCACCGGCCGGCTGATGGCCGACCAGACGACGGCCGACAGCGGCATCAAGAACGTCCGCGGCCTGCCCGACCGTCAGGTCATGCTGATCAACAGCGAGCAGCAGGCGCAGCGGCTCGGCAAGCAGGTCCTCGGCGGCTATGTCGAGCAGACCGCGCCGCACCCCAAGGGCGACTCCCCCGAACTCATCCCGGACCCCGAGCACAGCGACATCGGCCCCCACATGGCGTACGCGATCCAGTGGTGGCTGTTCTCCGCGGGCGTCCCCTTCGGCTGGGTGGTCCTGGTCCGTCGTGAGCGCCGCGACCGCGCGGAGACCGCGGCCGCGGAGACGGCGCCGGAAGAGGAAGCCGAACCGGCGAGCGTCTAGAGACGCCCTCCCGAGGTCACCGTGGCCGCCCTGCCACTCTCGCGGCCCGATTGGCGTTCGCCCCGGTCGGGAACCCGTCCTCCGTGCACCGACGCATCGAGGACTACGCGCTCATCGGGGACGAACAGACCGCCGCTCTGGTGGGCCGCGACGGGTCCGTCGACTGGCTGTGCCTTCCCCGCTTCGACTCCGCCGCCTGCTTCGCGGCCCTGCTGGGCGACGAGGACAACGGCCACTGGCGGATCGCGCCCGACGGCGCGGACGGGTGCACCCGGCGCGCGTACCGCCCGGACACCCTGGTGCTCGACACCGAGTGGGACACCGCCGAGGGGTCCGTCCGGGTGACCGACCTGATGCCGCAGCGCGAGCACGCCCCCGATCTCGTGCGCGTCGTCGAGGGACTCAGCGGCCGGGTGAAGATGAGCAGCCGGCTCCAGCTGCGGTTCGACTACGGCTCGGTCGTGCCCTGGATGCGCAGGTCGGACGGGCACCGGGTGGCCGTCGCCGGCCCGGACTCGGTGTGGCTGCGCAGCGAGCCGCCCGTCCCCACCTGGGGCAAGGACTTCCGCACCTACTCCGAGTTCACCGTCGAGGCGGGCCAGAAGGTCGCCTTCGTACTGACCTGGCATCCCTCGCACCGCCCGCGCCCGCCGCTCAGCGATCCCTTCGAGTCGCTGGAGACGAGCGTCAAGGACTGGCGGGCGTGGGCGGCCCGCTGCCGTTACGAAGGACCGCACCGGGACGTCGTCGTGCGCTCCCTGCTCACGCTGAAGGCCCTCACCTACGCGCCGACCGGCGGCATCGTGGCCGCTCCGACCACCTCGCTCCCCGAGGAACTGGGCGGTGTCCGCAACTGGGACTACCGCTACTGCTGGCTGCGCGACTCCACGCTCACCCTGGGGGCACTGCTCGCGGCCGGCTATCAGGAGGAGGCCGAGGCCTGGCGCGACTGGCTGCTGCGCGCGGTCGCGGGCGACCCGGCGGACCTCCAGATCATGTACGGCCTGTCGGGCGAACGCCGGCTGTCGGAGTACGAGATCCCGTGGCTGTCCGGATACGCGGGCTCCTCGCCGGTCCGGGTCGGCAACAGCGCCGTGGAGCAGCTGCAGCTCGACGTGTACGGCGAGGTCATCGACTCGCTGTGGCTCGCGCGGCGTTCGGGCCTGCCGTCGAGGCCGCACATGTGGCGGGTGCAGTGCGCCATGATCGACTTCCTGCGGGTGGCGTGGCGGCAGCCGGACGAGGGGATCTGGGAGATCCGCGGCCCGCGCCGGCACTTCGTCTACTCCAAGGTGATGGCCTGGGTGGCCGCCGACCGTGCCGTGCGCACGCTGGAGGAGGACCCGTCGCTCGAAGGCGACCTGGAGGGCTGGCGGACGATGCGCGACGAGATCCACCGCGAGGTGTGCGAGCGCGGCTTCGACGCCGAGCGCAACACGTTCACCCAGTCCTACGGCTCGGTCGAACTCGACGCCGCCCTGCTGCTCATCCCCCGGGTCGGCTTCCTGCCCGCCGACGACCCGAAGGTGGTCGGCACCGTGGACGCGGTCCGTGCCGAACTCGCCCCCGACGGCCTGCTGGTGCGCCGCTACAGCGCCGCGACGACCGATGTCGACGGGCTCCCCGGTGACGAGGGCGCCTTCGTCGTCTGCTCGTTCTGGCTCGCGGACGCGCTGTATCTGACGGGCCGTACCCAGGAGGCGCGCGAGCTGTTCGAGCGCCTGGTCGGTCTCACGAACGACGTGGGGCTCCTGTCCGAGGAGTACGACCCCGTCGCGGAGCGCCAGCTCGGCAACTTCCCGCAGGCGTTCAGCCACATCGGCCTGGTGGTGACCGCCCTCAGCCTCTTCGGGGTGCAGCCCGCGAAGCCGCCGGTGGACGGCCGGGCCACACCCGACCGGCCGTAGGCCCGCCCGCGCCACCCGGGCGGCGCCCACCCTGGAGACGGGGCACGGCATGGGGGAGGATGGCTCCCATGGATCTTGGACTGAAGGATCGTGTGTACGTCGTCACGGGCGCCACCCGTGGCCTGGGCAACGCCGCCGCGCGGGAACTCGTCGCCGACGGCGCGAAGGTGGTCCTGAGCGGGCGCGACGCGAAGAGCGCGGCCGACGCCGCCTCCGCGCTCGGCCCGAACGCGGTCGGGGTGGCGGCGGACAACGCCGACCCCGAGGCCCCGGCCCGCCTGATCGCGGCCGCCCGGGAGCACTTCGGCGCCTTCGACGGCATCCTCATCAGCGTCGGCGGCCCGCCGCCGGGCTTCGCCGCGGACAACACCGACGAGCAGTGGACGGCCGCCTTCGAGTCGGTCTTCCTCGGCGCGGTGCGGCTGGCCCGCGCGGCCTCGGCGGAGCTCGGCGAGGGCGGCGCCGTCGGCTTCGTGCTCTCCGGCTCGGTGTACGAGCCGATCGGCGGGCTCACCATCTCCAACGGTCTGCGTCCCGGCCTCGCGGGCTTCGCCAAGTCCCTCGCGGACGAGCTGGGCCCGCGCGGCATCCGCGTCGTCGGACTGCTGCCCTCGCGCATCGACACGGACCGGGTCCGCGAGCTGGACGGTCTGTCGGCCGACCCGGAGGCCACCCGAGCGGCCAACGAGTCGCGTATCCCGCTGCGCCGCTACGGCTCCCCGGAGGAGTTCGGCCGGACGGCCGCGTTCCTGCTCTCCCCCGCCGCCTCGTACCTGACCGGCATCATGGTCCCGGTCGACGGCGGGATGCGCAGCGGGTTCTGACCGGCCCGCTCAGGTCACGCGCTCCGCGCGGTGCTTGACGCCGCGCAGCCGCACCTCCGCCGGGAGCGCGGCCAGGCCCGCCGAGTTCCGCGCGTGCGCGAGGGCCTCGACGGTCAGCTGGTGCAGTGCCTGCCCGGGATCGACGTGCGGTTCCAGTCGGAGCCGCACGTGCGCCTCGGGCAGGGTGCGCCGGCCGGTCAGGTGGACCCGGGCCGTGTCCACGCCGCCCAACCGGTCGGCCTCGGCGGCCAGTACGCTCTCCAGCGCCCGTCCGCGCAGCAGGGCGCCCTCTCCGTCGCCGGTGTCGACGAGCACCTCGGCGAGCCGGCGGCGCCGGAGGTCGGCGAACAGCCACCACAGGGCGAGCAGGACGAGGACCGCGAGCGCGGCGATGACGACGGGCCACCACCAGCCCTGGTCGCGCCACTTGGTCCGTTCGGCGGTGCTGAGGAGCACGTCGTGGCGCCCGTCGTGGATCCACCACGAGGGCGGCTTGACGCCGAGCCCGATGGCGAGGACGGAGCCGCCGAGGGCGAGCAGGACGAGTCCGCTCAGCCCGATCAGTACGCGGTTGACGGTCCGGCGCACGGACCTCACCCCTTCCGTCCGGGACGGGCGACCCGCACCGAGAGGCCCGGTGAGCGGGACAGCCCCAGTCCCTGGATGCCGTCGGTGAGCGTGGTGTCCAGGTCGGCACGGACGTCGTCGAGTTCGCGGAAGTGCGACACCGCGCGGACGTCGACCTTGCGCCGCTTCACACGGACCCGGACCGACTGGACGCCGGCGACCTCCATGGCGCGGTCGCGCAGGGCCATCGCGGCGGCTCCCCGGTGCAGTCCGGCCCGCACGTCGCGGTGGGTGCGCCGCATGGGCAGCACGTCGCGCAGTCCGGGGGTGGCGGCGAGGAGGATCAGCCAGAGCCCGAGCGCGGCGGCGATGCCGGCGCCCACGAGGACGGCGGTGTCGTCGAGGGGCCGCTCGGCGAGCTGCCGGGCGAACCACTTGCGCAGTTCGAGGGCGGAGTGACCGGCGCGGACGGCCGCGACGTCGTAGAGGAAGAATCCGGCGATCACGAAGAGCAGGATCGCGAGAATGCACGCCGGAACGCGGCGCGCGGACCAGAAGCGGCCCTGGCGGCCGTCCTCTTCGTCCAGGGTCTCCAGCGGTTCGTAGGCGGCTGCCGAGGCGGACTGGCCGAGCGCGCCGGCGTCGTCCGACTTCTCCAGCACCGGTAGCTTCCGGGTGTTCTCGGAGCCCTGGGGCTCGCTCATCGCGTCCTCTCCTGTACCGAGCCTGGCCCGTGCGCCAGATGCAGCCGCTCCACCTGGACGGCCACCTCCGGCACTTCCATTCCCGCCAACGCCTCTACCCGCTCGGCGACATGACGACGCACAGCGTTGCACTGGCCACCGATGTCGGAGGGGTAACCGAGTTCGAGACTGACCCGGACCTGGGCGCTGTGCGTCGGGCGGTCGCCCTCCGCACCGGCGCCGGACGACTGCCGCCGGACGACGACCGTCGCGTGCGGGGGCACGGCGTCGGGCGGCAGCGGCGGCAGTGCCTCGCGCGCCGCCTGCGAGGCGATCTTCGCGACGACCCGGTCGGCGATCCGGGTGGCGCCCCGCTCGGGCGCCACCACGGTCGTCACGCCCGGCCGGGTCTCACCGAGCCGGTCGACCTGACCTGGCACGGGTCACCGCCGCCGGTCGTCACGGGCGCGGAAGAGGTCGCCCACGTCCAGGTCCCCCTCGAGGAACCGTCCGACGAAGTACCCGACGGCGCCCAGAGCGGCCACCAGGAGAAAGGCGCCGAATCCGCCGAAGTACCCGGCGAAGGCCAGCGCCATACCGGCGATCATGCCGACTACGGCCAAGCTCATGGTGCGCTCCTCAGCGGTTCGGCGGCCGTGTGATCACGCGTGACGCGGTGGCCGGGTGGTGGTCCGGGACGTACCGATGACCCGGGGGTCACTGGAGACGTGACTCCGGTTCCTCGTCTTCTTCGTCGGGAAGCTTCACATCACTCACCGCGATGTTGACCTCGACCACTTCGAGGCCGGTCATCCGCTCGACGGCCGCGACGACGTTCTCGCGCACGTCGCGCGCCACGTCGGCGATCGAGACGCCGTAGTCGACGACGATCTCCAGGTCGAGCGCGGTCTGCACCTCGCCGACCTCGGCCTTCACCCCACGTGTCACGGACTTGCTGCTGCTGGTGCCCGGCACCCGGTCGCGCATCGCGCCGATGGTCCGGCTCATCCCGCTGCCCATCGCGTGGACGCCGACGACGTCACGCGCGGCGAGCCCGGCGATCTTCTCCACGACACCGTCGGCGATGGTGGTCCGTCCGCGCGTCGCGGGGTCCCCGCCGCCGCGCTTGGTGGGCTTACGGCCGGCCTCCTTCTCGGCGTCGGGGCTGTCCGTCCGGTTCCGCTCGGTCATATCGGTCATTGCCGTACGTCCCTTTCGGTCGTCCTCCTGAGCCCACATTAGGTCGGGTCGCGCGGTCGCGCGCCCTCTGATGGGGCAGGCTGGGGCAATGACGGCGGACCGGTGGGCGCAGGTGGTACGGCTTCAGCTCGGACTCGGCAGGCTGCTGCCGCTGGGCCTCTCGCGTGACGGCGCGTGGATCACGGAGAGCGCCGCGGACGCCGTGCTGCGGCGAGCGGCGACGGCCGTGGACGGCGTACGCCTCGGCGCGCTGCGGATCGCGCTCGCCGATCCGGACCGGCCGTACGCCGCCGTCGTACCGGCTCCGCCCAGTGCGCTGGCGCCCGGTCCGCTGCGCGTGACAGCGGAGTTCGCGGCGGCCGCGGATCCCACGGCCCCGGGCGCAGACTCGCTGCCGGCGACCGCGGAGCGGCTGCGGCTCGCCCTGTCGGCAGCGGCGACGCAGCGGCTCGGCCTCGACGTGAGCGAGGTGGACCTCCAGGTGACGGACCTGCTCACGGACCCGCAGGTGACGTCCCGGAAGGACGAGCAGGACGTACGGGACGGTGCGGCGCCCGAGGAACCGAAGGTCCCGAACGATCCGGAGGAGGCACGGATCGCCGCCGTCGTGCGGGGCGTCGCGGGTGTCACCCGTCTGACGGACGCACTGGGCCGATCGGTGGCCATCGCGACGCCCGCCGCGACGGAATCGGCCGTGCCCCGACGTCACGTCCGCGTGGAACTCGCGGTCTCCGCGGACTTCCGGGCGGTGGAGGTGGCACGCGCGGTCAGGACGGCGGTCGCGGAGGCCGCTCGGGACACCCCGTCCGTGGCGGTCCTGGTGACCGCCGTCGGCTGAGGCGGTGCGAGCGGGGGCGGCCGGGTCGTTCAGACCGTCGGCACCCGGGTTCGCTGCGTCGCCCCGGGGCGCGACCACGGCCCGCGGGACAGGACCGTACGGACGCGCCCCGCTCGTGGGTGGTCAGTCGCCGACGCCGGCGAGGTCCCGGAGCCGGCGGGCCTGCGAGGCGCGTTCGGCGGTGCGCTGGTCCTCGTACGAACGCTCCTGGGCGCCGCGCAGCAGGGCCTTGGTCTCGATCACGGCGTCGCGCGGGGCGGCGAGCAGAGCAGCGGTGAGGTCACGGACCGCGTCGTCGAGCTGGGCCGCAGGCACCGCGAGGTTGGCGAGTCCGGTGCGCTCGGCCTCCTCGGCGAGGACGAACCGGCCGGTCGCGCAGATCTCCAGGGCGCGGGCGTACCCGACGAGGCCCACCAGGGGGTGTGTGCCGGTGAGGTCGGGCACGAGGCCGAGGCTGGTCTCGCGCATGGCGAACTGCACGTCGTCGGCGACGACGCGCAGGTCACAGGCGAGCGCGAGCTGGAACCCGGCACCGATGGCATGCCCCTGCACGGCCGCGACCGACACGAGGTCGCTGCGGCGCCACCAGGTGAACGCCTCCTGGTACTCGGCGATGGTCGCGTCGAGCTCGGCGTCGGAGCCGCGCGCGAGGTCGATGAACGACGGCTCGCCGTCGAAGCCCTCGGGCGTGAACGCCTGCCGGTCGAGCCCCGCGGAGAAGGACTGGCCCTCGGCGCGCAGGACGACGACCCGGACGGAGCCCGGCAGTGACCGGCCGGCTTGCGTCAACGCCCGCCACAGAGCAGGACTCTGGGCGTTGCGCTTGGCCGGGTTGGTCAGGGTCACCGTGGCGATCGCGTCGTCGACGGTGAGCCGTACGCCGTCCTTGTCGAGTACCGGTTCGAGATCCTTGTCGGGCGAAGCCATGGGGTGCCTCCGGTGGGTGCGGTCGGATCAGGTGTGCACTCCGTGAAGCACGAGGGCACACCTAAGTGACTGCACAGTAACCACCCGGTCGGTCACCCGACCGACCGGGTGGTCACCACCGAAGCCGATGGGGACGCCCGGCCTCAGGCCGAAGCGGCCTTCTTGCCCCGCGTCGCTCCGCCACGCCCTCGGAGCGTGACGCCCGACTCGCTGAGCATCCGGTGCACGAAGCCATACGAACGGCCGGTCTCTTCGGCCAGCGCTCGGATGCTCGCACCGGAGTCGTACTTCTTCTTCAGGTCTGCCGCGAGCTTGTCGCGCGCGGCGCCGGTTACCCGGCTGCCCTTCTTCAGAGTCTCGGCCACCCGTGCCTCCTCATGGGAAGTGCGCTCTGGACTCTCATGATCACCCCTCCCGGGCGTCATGGCCACCCATTCGGCAAGGTCCGTAAGACAAGGTTTTGACGACAGGAGCCCGTCCCCACGAGTGGAATCTGTGGTTCCGGCCGACGCGCTCCATACCGCCGAACGGGTTCTTCCGTGAAGTACCTGGTCAGCGACGCAAGACGGCCGAGCCCCGTGTTCCCCAGGGCTCGGCCGGAAAATCCGTGTAGGACACACCTCGGTACGAGGAGATCTCACACAGATGATGGATCACGGATCGGCCGAATGATCCATACGCAGTGGATCAGTCATTCGATCTCGGTGTGCGGACCCCCGCAGGGGCTCAGGCGAGGGCGACCAGGTCGGCGTAGTCGGAACCCCACAGGTCCTCGACGCCGTCCGGCAGCAGGATGATCCGCTCCGGCTGGAGCGCCTCGACGGCACCCTCGTCGTGGGTGACGAGGACGACGGCGCCCTTGTAGGTGCGCAGCGCGCCGAGGATCTCCTCGCGGCTGGCCGGGTCGAGGTTGTTCGTCGGCTCGTCGAGCAGGAGGACGTTCGCGGAGGACACGACGAGCGTCGCGAGCGCGAGCCGCGTCTTCTCACCGCCGGAGAGCACACCGGCCGGCTTGTCCACGTCGTCGCCGGAGAACAGGAACGAGCCGAGCGTCTTGCGGACCTCGACCAGGTCCAGGTCGGGGGCGGCGGACCGCATGTTCTCCAGGACGGTGCGCTCGGGGTCGAGGGTCTCGTGCTCCTGCGCGTAGTAGCCGAGCTTGAGGCCGTGGCCCTCGATGACCTCGCCGGTGTCGGGCTTCTCGGCGCCGCCGAGCAGCCGCAGGAGGGTCGTCTTGCCGGCGCCGTTCAGGCCGAGGATGACGACGCGGGAGCCCTTGTCGATGGCCAGGTCGACGTCGGTGAAGATCTCCAGGGAGCCGTACGACTTCGACAGGCCCTCCGCCATGAGCGGGGTCTTGCCGCAGGGCGCGGGCTCCGGGAAGCGCAGCTTGGCGACCTTGTCGGAGACGCGGACCGCCTCCAGGCCGGCGAGCAGCTTGTCGGCGCGCTTGGCCATGTTCTGCGCGGCCACCGTCTTGGTGGCCTTGGCACGCATCTTGTCCGCCTGCGAGTTCAGCGCGGCGGCCTTCTTCTCGGCGTTCTGCCGCTCGCGCTTGCGGCGCTTCTCGTCGGCCTCGCGCTGCTGCTGGTAGAGCTTCCAGCCCATGTTGTAGACGTCGATCTGGGCGCGGTTGGCGTCCAGGTAGAAGACCTTGTTGACGACCGTCTCGACGAGGTCCACGTCGTGGGAGATCACGATGAAGCCGCCGCGGTACGTCTTCAGGTAGTCGCGCAGCCAGACGATGGAGTCGGCGTCCAGGTGGTTCGTCGGCTCGTCGAGCAGCAGGGTGTCGGCGTCCGAGAACAGGATGCGGGCCAGCTCGATACGGCGGCGCTGACCGCCGGAGAGCGTGTGCAGGGGCTGGCCGAGCACCCGGTCGGGCAGGTTGAGCGCGGCCGCGATGGTGGCCGCCTCGGCCTCGGCGGAGTAGCCGCCCTTGGTGAGGAACTCCGTCTCCTGGCGCTCGTACTGCCGCATGGCCTTGTCGCGGGTGGCGCCCGCGCCGTTGGCGATGCGCTGTTCGTTCTCGCGCATCTTGCGGATCAGGACGTCCAGGCCGCGGGCGGACAGGACGCGGTCACGGGCCAGGACGTCGAGGTCGCCGGTGCGCGGGTCCTGGGGCAGGTAGCCGACCTCGCCGGAGCGGGTGACGGTGCCCGCGGCGGGCTGGCCCTGGCCGGCGAGGACCTTGGTGAGGGTCGTCTTGCCCGCGCCGTTGCGGCCGACGAGGCCGATGCGGTCGCCCTTCGCGATGCGGAAGGTGGCGGACTCGATGAGGATGCGGGCGCCGGCGCGCAGCTCGATACCGGAGGCGGAGATCACGGACAGACTCCAGGGCTGGGGGTCGGTGGACGGCTGAGGGCGTTCCCGCCGTCTAATGCGCGAGGAGAATGGCCATGGGCCAAGTCTAACGGGGCCGTGCAACCACTTTTCCGGTGTGCGGGCCTCCGGCACTGTGACGCTCGCCCCGCCGCGCGCCTCGGAGCGGGCGCGGAGGCGCGGGGGCCTCCGGCCGGGAAACCCGCCGCGAGGGCCGCCGGGCGCGGGCGTAGTCCGTTCGGCCCTCGGGCCGGGGCCCGCGGGCCGGGAGCGTACGAGGATGACGCCACGGAGCGAGCGACCGGCCGAGGCAGAGGGTGGTGTCCATGCAGTTCGACGACGACGCGGACCTGGACACGTCCGAGGTCCAGGATGTGCGCGGCAGTCGTATCCCCGGCGGCAGGGCAACCATCGGCGGGGGTCTCGCCGGTCTGATCGCCCTGCTCCTCGGGCTGTTCTTCGGGGTCGGTCCCGACCAGCTCGGCCTGTCCTCCGGCAGCGACCAGCCCGCGCCGGCCTCCTCCTCCCTGGCGCAGCTGCAGCAGACCTGCCGGACCGGGCGGGACGCGAACGCCCAGGAGGACTGCCGCGTCATCGCGGTGGTCAACAGCATCCAGACGTACTGGACGCAGGAGTTCACGCGCCGGGGCGGCACCTACACCCGCTCCCCCACCGTGGTCTTCGGCGGCCAGGTGGGCACGGCCTGCGGGACCGCCTCCTCGGCCGTGGGCCCCTTCTACTGTCCCGGGGACCGCAAGGTCTATCTGGACCTGGGCTTCTTCGACGAGCTGCGCACCAAGTTCGGCTCCAGCGGCGGCCCCTTCGCGCAGGCCTACGTGGTGGCGCACGAGTACGGACACCACGTGCAGGACCTGATGGGCACGCTGGCCAGGTCCCAGGACGGGGTGACCGGCGCGAACAGCAACGCGGTCAAGGTGGAGCTCCAGGCGGACTGCTACGCGGGCGTCTGGGCGCGGCACGCGACGACCACCCCGTCCGCGTCCTCGGGCAAGCCGTTGCTGACCTCGCTGACGGACGCCGACATCCGCGACGGTCTGGACGCGGCGGCGGCGGTCGGGGACGACCGGATCCAGCAGCGGTACCAGGGCCGGGTGACGCCGGAGACCTGGACGCACGGGTCGGCCCAGCAGCGGCAGCAGTGGTTCTACCAGGGCTTCAGCAGCGGCGACATGGCGCAGTGCGACACGTTCCGGTGAGGACAGGCCTCCCGGGGACCACCCCGGTCACCGGACGGGCCGCGGTGGGCGTTCTCCGGTCGACGGGGCGTTGTCAGTGGCCGGTGCCAGACTGGGCAGCGGATCGGATTCCGGCGATGTGACGAGACGGAGTGATCGGCATGGCTGGTACGGACGGCGGACGCCCGAGCATCTATCCCTCGCTGTTGTACACCGACGCGAAGGCGGCGATCAGGCAGCTCACGGAGGCCTTCGGCTTCACCGAGCTGTCGGTCTACGAAGGCGAGGACGGCTCGGTGATGCACGCCGAGCTGGTGCAGGGGAACGGCGCGGTGATGCTCGGCTCCAAGGGCCGCGGCGGCCGTTTCGACGAGGCGATGAAGAACGCGGGCCCGTGCGGGGTGTACATCGTGGTGGACGACGTCGACGCCCACCACCAGCGGGCCGTGGACCACGGCGCGGAGATCCTGATGGCCCCGGCCGACCAGGACTACGGCTCGCGGGACTACATGGCCCGGGACGTCGAGGGCAACATCTGGAGCTTCGGCACGTACGCCCCGGAGATAAGCGCCTAGGAGCCGCGCTCCCAAGCGTCGCTCCCCGGCCGTCGGGCGGACGCCAGACCTCCGCCGTGGGGCCGCCGCTTGCGGAGCCCGCGCGGCGCTCCCGTCGGGCGGCGCCCCGCGCGGTCCGACGGGCGCGTGCCGCTGCCCCGGCTCCCGGGGTCAGCTCCCGCCGGTGTGCACCTGGAAGGCCGCCCGGCGTACGGCCTTGGCGAGGGCCGGATCCGGGTGGGCGGCGGCGAGGGCGACGAGCACCTGCACCGTGCGCGGATGTCCGACCGCGCGCACCTCGTCGAGGAGCGCGGGCACGGTCGGCTGCACCGCGGACTCCAGGTGGCGGACGAGGAGCGGGGCGTCGCCGTGGTCGGCGACGGCCGCGGCCGTGTCGACCCACAGCCAGGTGGACTCGGCACGGGTGAGCACCTCGTGCGCGTCCTCGGGGTCGTGGCCGTCGTGCTCGGCGAGCCACAGCAGGGCGTAGGGGCGCAGCCACGACTCGTCGGCCACGGCGCGTACGTCCGGCTCGGCGGGGGCACCGACCACGCGCAGCGCCTCGAAGGCGAGGCCGCGGGTGAGGGCGTCCTCGCCCCGGGCGGCGGCGAGCAGCTCGGTGACGGCGCTGCCGACGGGGCGGGCGGCGAGCCAGGCGCGGTACTCGGCGCGGGCCGCGTTGGGGCGGAGCTGCGCGCAGCCGCGGAGCATGTCCTCGGCGGACTGCTCGATGTTCCCGGCGGGGCTCTGCGCGGCGACGCAGATCTGCTCCAGCTTGACCCAGACCGCCCAGCTGCCGAGCGGGGTGAGGGTGGCCTGTGCGTCGCCGTAGGTCAGCGCGCCGACGGAGGCGAGGGCGCCCAGCGCCCATTCGAGGAGGGGGGCGAGCGGGGCGTCCGGGATCTCGACGGGTTCCGGGGCGGGCTCGGGCCGGGGACCGTAGGCGACCTCGCAGCGCTCGGTGCGCAGTTCCGTGACGCGCTGTTCGAGCAGGTCGAGGAGCTGCTCCACGGGGACGGGCCCGGCGGAGAGCTGGAGGAAGGAGAGCACCTGGGGCATCGCGGAGACGACCTCGGCGACGGTGGCCGGTTCCCGGTCCGTGGGTTCGGGGTGGGCCAGGGACCATGCGTCGAAGAGGGCGACCCAGCCGCGCAGCACGGCGCTGTCGTCGCGGCTCCAGGCGCGCAGCCGCCAGCCGGGGCGGGCGCTGTCGCCGTGCACCTCGATGAGGCCGGCCAGCCGGGCGGTGTCCCAGTCCGCGCGGACCTGAGCCGGGGTCAGCCCGAGTTCGGTGGCGGCCCGTTCCGCGGTCGCGTCGGAGAGCGCGCCCTTGCCGTCGGGGGTCGCGTCGTCGCGTCCCGGGCGCAGTGCGGCGTCGGCCCAGCGGGCGACGCGGGCCGCGTCGGACAGGCCGGTGCGGGCCATGCGGGCGAGTTCCGCGGGCGGCGGTGTGCCCTCCGGCGGTCGCGGCGCGGGGCGCGATGTGCGGCGCTGGGTCACCGCTCGGGGAGCGGCCGCGAGGGGCCGCGGGCTGACGAGTCGGAGCCTGGAGTCGCGCGGGTTACGGGACGTCACGGGTGCAGTCTTCCGGTTGACGGTCCGAAAACCCAAACGGAATGCCCTCGCGGGTGCCGGGGGCGCTCCGGGAGCGGGCTCGCCGGGGCGCTCGACGCACCGGAAAGTGCGCCGCGGGGAGTTGTCCGGGACAGAACCGGAAGGGCGCCGGAAGCACCCGGTCGGGGCGGCCGCAGGAGCCCGGACCCGGGCGCGTCAGCGGCTGCTCCGGATCGCCGCCGGGGTCACATCAGCGGGGTGAGGAAGCGGCGGAGCGCCTCTTCGTAGCCGGTCGGGTCGGCGTTCCACATCGCGGCGTGCGGGGCTTTCGGGACGGTGTACAGGGTGACCAGGTCCGGGCGGCTCGCCGCGAGGCGGCGGGACGGGCCCCAGGGGGCGATGGTGTCGTCCGGGCCGTGCACCAGCAGGGTCGGCACGGTGAGCCGGTCGGGGTGTGCGGCGTGCGCGATGCGGTCGCCGCGTACGCCGGTGCGGCCCTGGGCGGCGCGCACGGCCAGCGGCAGCAGGAAGTTCGGGGTGTGCCGGGCGCCGGCCAGGGCGCGCAGCGTGGCCTCCCAGTCGAGGACCGGGGAATCCAGGATCAGGCCGGAGATCCGCTCGCGGAGGGCGGAGTGGGCGGCGGCGCGCAGTGCCATGGTGGCGCCGGTGGACCAGCCGTACAGGATGATCCGCCGGGCGCCGTATCGCACGGCGTAGCGGATGGCCGCGTCGAGGTCGCGCCACTCGGTCTCGCCGAGGTGGTTCAGGCCGTCCGGTGAGCGGGGGGCGCCGAGGTCGCCGCGGTAGGCGAGGTCGAGCACCGGGAAGTGCCGCTGGTTCAGGAACCTCATCACGTTCATGGGGTGTTCCCGGGTGGCGCCCAGGCCGTGCACGGTGATGATCCAGGTGTCGCGCACGGCCGGGACGAACCAGGCCGGCAGCGCGCCGAGTTCTCCGGGTACGTCGACGTCGGCATGCTCAAGGCCGAGGGCGGACTGCGGGTCGCCCACGTACAGGTTCGGGACGAGCCAGACCTTGTCGCCGGGTTCCAGGGAGCCGTGGGTGACGCCGTCCAGCCGGCGGACGACGGTGTCGGCGGTGTGCGGGGTGGCGTCCTGGACCGGGCCGACGACGGCGTGGGTACCGTCGCCCGCGAGGCCGTAGGTGCCGGGGCGCCGCGAGGCCAGGGCGCGGGTCAGGGTGATCCCGCCGGCCGTCGTGGCGTGCACGGTGAGCCGCGGTTCGGTGGGCAGGGGCTTGCCGGGACGCGTCTTCAGCGCGGCGTCGCTCGCGAACCGGCCCGCGGCCACGGAGGCCGCGCCGGCGGCTGTGGCGACGGCTGTGGCGACAGTTACGGCCGCGGCCGTCGCTCTTAGGGTGCGCACCCGACCAGTCTCCCGGTGGAGCCCGCCATCGGCCAGTGGGAGGGGGCCGCGGCGGTGAGAGCCCCTCGGAGGCACCCCCGCGGCGAACGATTCGTCCCGAGGGCGCTTCCAGCCCTTGGCGCCCTTGCCTCGCGGGACAGTCCGCACCCTGTGGCCCGGGACCCGGCGCGTGCTCGCCGACCCCTTCTGCCCTCGTCCGCCTCGTGTCCTCCGGCGTCGCGAGGGCGTCTCTAGCCCGGTTGCCCGTAGCCCCGCAGGCGCTTCCCCGCCTCCTGGAGTTGGGCGGGTGAGAGCAGGTGGGGGGTCAGGCCCGGGACCGAGGAGGACAGGAGCCAGACGCGGCACATCCACTCCAGCTGGGCCGTGCGGTCGTACGCCTGGTCCAGTGAGGCGCCGTGGGCGAGCGTGCCGTGGTTCTGCAGGAGGCAGGCGGTGCGGCCGTCCAGCGCCCGGAGCACGTTCGCGGCCAGCTCCGGGGTGCCGTACGTCGCGTAGGGGGCGACGCGGACCGGGCCGCCGACGGCACCGGCCATGTAGTGGATCAGGGGCAGTTCGGGGACGAGGGTCGACACGGCCGTGGCGTGCGCGGCGTGGGTGTGGACGACGGCCCGGGCGTCGGTATCGCGGTAGACGGTGAGGTGCATCGGCAGCTCGCTGGTCGGACGCAGCGACCCGAGCACCTGGCGGCCGTCGAGGTCGACGCCGACGGCGTCGGAGGGCTTCAGCCGGTCGTAGGGCACACCGGTGGGGGTGACCAGGACGGTGTCCCCGACGCGGACGGACACGTTCCCCGAGGTTCCGACCACGAGCCCGTCGGTCACCGTGCGGCGGGCCGTCGTGACGAGGTCGTCCCACGCCGCCGCGATCACGGCGTCCCGCCCCTCCCCCGCGACACAGGCCGCCCCGGCGCCCCCGGGGTGCGGGTCGTCCCGCTCATCTCCTCGCTCGTACCGCTGACCGTGCGCGTCACCCGCACCGCGCCCGGCCTCATCACGCCGGTCCTGCCCGTCCCGCCGGTCGCGCCCGTCCGTCATCCGTACGTCCTCCCTCACGTCCCGCCCGCATGGCCCGCAGCACCCGCGCCGTCCACCCTGCCGTCCCGTCCGTCGCCCGGCCGGTCCGTTCGGGCATGCCGCGATCCCGCCGATCCTGCCAGTCGCGGGCGTCAACGCCCCGCGGGCGGATCCACTTCGGAGTGAAGGGCGTTCGCCCGTTCAGGAGGCCGAGCAGGTGCTCGTGCTCCGTTCACCACGCCGTGAGGGCCGAGAGAGGGGGATCGAAGGAGATCATCCGAGATCGACCGGGATGGCGGGCATCGTCCGATCTTCCAGTAATCTCCGGGGGGTTGCCGCGTACGCAGCCGTTCCGGGGGACGACGCATGGCCCGTGACCACCACCTGTTCCGCCGACGTGCCCGTGCCGTCGTGACCGCCGTCGCGGCGGCGCTCACCGTCGGCGGTGCCGCTCTCGCCGCCCTTCCCGCCCAGGCCCAGGCCCCCGTCCGCGCCCATGCCCATGCCGAGGGCCGGCCCCAGAGCCCGAAGCAGCCCGTCGGCGGCGTCAAGGGGCACGATGTCTCCTCGCATCAGAAGGACGTCGACTGGCGGCGCGCGAAGTCGAAGGGCGCCGGATTCGTCTATGTGAAGGCGACCGAGTCCACGGCCTACCGCAACCCCTACTTCGCCCGGCAGTACGACGGAGCGGGAGCGGCCGGGCTGCTGCGCGGCGCCTACCACTTCGCGGTGCCGGACAAGTCGTCCGGCACCGCCCAGGCCGAGTATTTCGTCCGCAACGGCGGATCCTGGAGCGCGGACGGCCGGACGCTGCCGCCCGCGCTGGACATCGAGTACAACCCGTACGCCCGGCACCGCTCCTGCTACGGCCTGAGCCCGGCCGCCATGGTGCGCTGGATCAGGGAGTTCAGCGACGAGGTCGAGCGGGAGACGGACCGGACGCCGGTCATCTACACGACCACGCACTGGTGGAACACGTGCACCGGTTCCAGCCGCACCTTCGCCGCCCGGCACGCCCTCTGGCTGGCCCGCTACGACGCGGCCGACCCGGGGGCGCTGCCCGCGGGCTGGTCCACCTGGACCTTCTGGCAGCACGCCACCACCGGCAGCCTGCCGGGTGACCAGGATCTCTTCCACGGCTCCCCGGCCGGTCTCGAACGACTCGCGCGCGGATAGCGATCCGTACTGGAGCCCGGCATTCCGCCTCCGTTCGAACTCCCGCATCTCTCCCCGGAGACAAGCGGAACGTGGATTCGCCGATCGGGACACCACAAAGCCCGTCCCAGTTCATCTTCCGTTCATCCAGGTTGCTTACGGTCCACCTGCCACTGACGTCCAACAGAAGCCTGGGTAAATGGAACACATCACGCTCCTCCTCGGAATCGTGATCGTTACCGCTCTCGTGTTCGATTTCACGAACGGTTTCCACGACACCGCCAACGCGATGGCCACCACCATCTCGACCGGCGCACTCAAGCCCAAGGTCGCGGTGGCCATGTCCGCCGTGCTGAACCTTGTCGGCGCCTTCCTCTCGGTGGAGGTCGCCAACACGATCTCCAAAGGCCTCGTCGACGAGTCCGGCATCCAGCCCGAAGTGATCTTCGCCGCCCTGGTGGGCGCGATCCTCTGGAACCTGGTGACCTGGCTCATCGGACTCCCGTCCAGCTCTTCGCACGCCCTCATGGGCGGCCTGGTCGGCGCCACCATCGCCTCGGCCGGCACCGGCGCGGTGCACGGGGACGTCCTGGTCGGCAAGGTGCTCATACCCGCCGTCGCCGCCCCGATCGTGGCCGGTCTGGCCGCGATGCTGGCCACCCGGCTGTCGTACAGGCTCAGCAGGAACGCCGGTGGCAAGGCCACCGAGAAGGGGTACCGCGCCGGCCAGATAGCCTCCGCGGGCCTGGTCTCGCTGGCCCACGGCACCAACGACGCGCAGAAGACGATGGGCATCATCACCCTGGCCCTGGTCGCCGGTGGCGCCGTCGCTCCCGACTCGGACCCGCCGGTCTGGGTCATCCTCTCCGCCGGTCTCGCGATCGCGCTCGGCACCTACCTGGGCGGCTGGCGCATCATCCGCACCATGGGCAAGGGCCTGACCGACCTCCAGCCGCAGCAGGGCTTCGCCGCCCAGACCAGCGCCGCGACGGTCATCCTCGCCTCCGCGCACATCGGCTTCTCCCTCTCCACCACGCACGCGGTCTCCGGCTCCGTGATGGGTGCCGGCCTCGGCCGCAAGGGCGGCGTGGTCCGCTGGTCCACCGCCACCCGGATGTTCGTCGCCTGGGCGCTCACCCTGCCCGCCGCCGCCCTGGTCGGCGCGCTCGCCGAGTGGGTCACCGGCTTCGGCGCCTGGGGCACCACCCTCGTCGCCGTCTTCCTGGTCGTCTCCAGCTTCGCGATCTGGCGCCGCTCGCGCCGCGAGGTCATCGACCACACCAACGTGAACGCCGAGGAGCCCGCCGGCGTGGTCACCACGGCCATCGCCGCCGTGACCCCGCCCCCGGCCGGCACCGTGGCCGAGGACCTCACGGCCACCATCCCCGCACCCGCCGAGCCCACGGCGAACCCGTCGGCGCCGTCGCGCGTGGCCTGAGAACCGAAGGAAGAAGCAGCATGCACATCGACTGGTCAGCCCTCGGGTCCGTCTTCGGGGTCAGTCTCGGAGCCACCGTCGTCCTCGTCGGCCTCTTCACCCTCGGCGTCGCCGGCCTCTCCAAGAAGGAGTCGGCCCAGGGTGGTTCCGCCGTCGCGGCGGCCACCGGCGCCTACGTCTGCTTCGCGGCCTGCGCCGCGGCGGTGGCGTACGGCATCTCGCTCATCATGAGCAAGTAACCCGGACGAACGGCCCCGAACGGGCCGTTCCCGGGCAGCACTTCACCGTGGGGTGCGGGACGGATCTCCGTCCCGCACCCCACTGCTGTGTGGGGCTTCGCACACTCTCCCTCCGCAGGTCAACAGCAAGTTGACGGCCGTTCTCACCCCGTGGTGGACTGCCGGAGCCAAGTACGGCGGCATGAGAGGAAGCCGGTGCGAATCCGGCGCGGTCCCGCCACTGTCATCGGGGAGGAAACTCCCCGGGAGCCAGGAACTCTCGCCGCCGGTCTCGTCGAACCAGGGCGTGGACACCCTGAGTGAGGACATATCGCCATGCGCGGCTGCCCGTTGCCGGTCCTGATGTGCAAGAGAGTTCTGCCGCACCCCACGGCGGGCTGACCCCGTGCGGGCCGATCGCGTCTTCGCGTACGGCGCCGCCGCCGGCCTCCTCGGCGACCTGCTCCTCGGCGATCCCCGCCGGGCTCATCCGGTCGCCGCGTTCGGGCGGGCGGCCACGGCCGTCGAGCGCACCCTGTGGCGCGACCACCGCGGGTGGGGCGCGCTGCACACAGCCGTGTGCGTGGGCGGGGCCACCGGCCTCGCCGCGCTCGCCGGCCGTTCCCTGCGTTCCTCGGACGCCGCGTCCCTCGCTCTGACCGCCGCCGCCACCTGGGCCGTCGTCGGGGGGACCTCCCTCGGCCGTGAGGCACGGGCGATCGGCGGCGCGCTCGCGGCCGGGGACATCGACGTCGCCCGCGAGCGACTGCCGCATCTGTGCGGACGCGACCCGCAGGCGCTGGACGCCGACGGGATCGCCAGGGCCGTCGTCGAGTCGGTCGCCGAGAACACCTCCGACGCCGTGGTCGGCGCCCTCGTCTGGGGCGCCGCCGCCGGCGTACCCGGACTGGTCGCCTTCCGCGCCGTGAACACGCTCGACGCGATGGTCGGGCACCGGTCCCCCAAGTACCGGCGCTACGGCTGGGCTTCCGCACGACTCGACGACGTCGCGGGCTGGCCCGGAGCCCGGCTGACCGCCGTTCTCGCGACCGTGGCCGGGTCCGACCCGCGGGGCGCCGTCCGGGCCTGGCGTGCCGACGCGCGCAGGCATCCGAGCCCCAACGCCGGGCCGGTGGAGGCCTCCTTCGCCGGCGCGCTCGGGGTGCGGCTCGGCGGGACCCTCTCGTACGGGGGCCGGGTCGAGCACCGGCCCGTGCTCAACGACGCCGGGCGTGCCGTACGGGTCGCCGACATCGAGCGGGCCGTACGGCTCTCCCGTCGCGTCGGCTGGCTGGCGCTCGGCGTGAGTGCCGCCGCACGCGTACTGCTGACCGGAAAGCCGACCGGAACGTCGACCAGGAAGGGACGCACCGTATGAGCGGCGGACTGCTGATCGCCGGGACCACCTCGGACGCGGGCAAGAGCGTGGTGACCGCCGGGATCTGCCGGTGGCTGGTGCGCCAGGGGGTGAAGGTCGCCCCGTTCAAGGCGCAGAACATGTCCCTGAACTCGTTCGTCACGCGGGAGGGAGCCGAGATCGGGCGGGCGCAGGCCATGCAGGCGCAGGCCGCCCGCGTGGAGCCGACGGCGCTGATGAACCCCGTGCTGCTCAAGCCGGGCGGCGACCGCACCAGCCAGGTCGTGCTGATGGGCAGGCCGGTGGGCGAGATGAGCGCCCGTGGCTTCTTCGGGACACCGGGGGATCCGTCGGCCGCCGGCGCGCCCTCAGGGGGCGACCTGCGCGGGGGCGGCCGGGAAGCACTCCTCGGGACCGTTCTCGACTGTCTGGAGCGGTTGCGGGGCACGTATGACGCGGTGATCTGTGAGGGGGCCGGCAGTCCGGCCGAGATCAATCTGCGGCGCACCGACATCGTGAACATGGGGGTCGCGCGGAACGCGGGGCTGCCCGTGCTCGTCGTCGGCGACATCGACCGGGGCGGGGTCTTCGCCTCCTTCTTCGGAACGGTCGCCCTGCTGTCGCCCGAGGACCAGGCGCTCGTCGCCGGGTTCCTCGTCAACAAGTTCCGCGGCGACGTGAGCCTGTTGGAGCCCGGGCTCGAGATGCTGCACGGTCTCACCGGGCGCCGCACCTACGGCGTGCTGCCGTTCCGGCACGGGCTGGGGATCGACGAGGAGGACGGCCTGCGCGTCTCGCTGCGCGGCACGGTCCGTGAGTCGGCGGTCTCCGACCCCGTCGGCGCGGACATCCTGCGGGTCGCGGTGTGCGCGGTCCCGCTGATGTCGAACTTCACCGACGTGGACGCGCTGGCCGCCGAACCGGGCGTCGTCGTGCGGTTCGTGGACCGGGCCGAGGAGCTGGCCGACGCGGACCTGGTCGTCGTACCGGGGACCCGGGGCACCGTGAAGGCGCTGGCGTGGCTGCGCGAGCGGGGCCTCGCGGGCGCGATCGCCCGGCGGGCCGCCGAGGGGCGCCCGGTGCTGGGGATCTGCGGTGGCTTCCAGCTCCTCGGGGAGCACATCGAGGACGAGGTCGAGTCGCGGGCCGGGCACGTCGACGGGCTCGGACTCCTCCCCGTCCGCGTGCGGTTCGCGCGGGAGAAGACGCTGACCCGGCCGGTCGGCGAGGCCCTCGGCGAGAGCGTCGAGGGGTACGAGATCCATCACGGTGTCGCCGAAGTGACCGGTGGAGAAGCCTTCTTGGACGGGTGCCGGGTCGGCGCCGTCTGGGGCACGCACTGGCACGGCTCACTGGAGTCGGACGGTTTCCGCCGGGCCTTCCTGCGCGAGGTGGCCGCCGCCGCGGGCCGCCGCTTCGTGCCGGCGGCCGACACGTCGTTCGCGGCGCTGCGCGAGGAGCAGCTGGACCGGCTCGGCGACCTGATCGAGGAACACGCGGACACGGACGCGCTGTGGCGGCTCATCGAGTCGGGCGCGCCGCAAGGACTGCCTTTCATTCCACCGGGAGCGCCCGCATGAGCACAGTGTTGTTGTTGTCGACCGCCGACACGGACCTGCTGGCGGCCCGCGCCTCCGGCGCCGCCTACCGGATCGGCAATCCGACCCGGGTGGACGTCACGGACGAACTCCCCGCGCTCGTCGAGGGCGCCGACCTCGCCGTCGTACGGCTGCTCGGCGGGAAGCGGGCCTGGGAGGACGGACTGGCCTTCCTGAAGGCGTCCGGCATTCCGACCGTGCTGCTGGGCGGCGAGTCCGTCCCGGACGCCGAGCTGATGGCCGAGTCGTCGGTGCCCGCCGGTGTGGTGGCGGAGGCGTTGCGCTATCTCGTGGAGGGCGGCCCGGCGAACCTCGCCGAGCTGGCCCGGTTCCTGTCCGACACCGTGCTGTTGACGGGCGAGGGGTTCGAGGAGCCGCACAAGACCGCCGAGTTCGGGATCAGCGGCGCACGCGTGTTCGTCGAGGGCCGGCCGACCGTCGGGGTGCTGTTCTACCGGGCGCACGAGCTGTCCGGGAACACCGGTTTCGTGGACACGCTGTGCGACGCGATCGAGGCGCGCGGCGCCAACGCCCTCGCCGTGTACTGCGGTTCGCTGCGCGGCGCGGACACGGGCCTGTACGAGATCCTCGGCCGGGCCGACGCGCTCGTCGCCACCGTCCTCGCGGCGGGCGGCACCCACGCCTCGCAGGCGTCGGCGGGCGGCGACGAGGAGGCCTGGGACATCGGGGCGCTCGCCGACCTCGACATCCCCGTCCTCCAGGGGCTCTGTCTGACCTCGTCGAAGAGCGCCTGGGAGGCGTCCGACGCGGCCCTGTCCCCGATGGACGCCGCGATGCAGGTCGCGATCCCGGAGTTCGACGGCCGTCTGATCACCGTGCCGTTCTCCTTCAAGGAGCAGGGCCCGGACGACGTCCCGGTGTACGTCGCCGATCCCGAGCGGGCCGCGCGGGTCGCCGGGATCGCACTGCGGCACGCCCTGTTGAAGCACAAGCCGAACGCGGAGAAGAAGCTCGGGATCGTCTTCACGGCCTACCCGACCAAGCACTCACGGGTGGGCAACGCGGTCGGTCTGGACACCCCGGCCTCGGCGGTGCGGGTGCTCGACGCGCTGCGCGACGCGGGCTACGCCCTCACCGAATACCCGGACAACGGCGACGAGTTGATCCACCGGCTCATCGCGGCCGGCGGTCACGACGTGGAGTGGCTGACCGAGGAGCAGCTCGCCGCCGCCCCGGCGCGGGTGCCGCTCGCCGACTACCGGGCCTGGTTCGACACGCTCGACCCCGACCTGCGCGCGGGGATGCTGGAGGCGTGGGGCGAACCGCCGGGCTCGCTCTACGTGGACGGCGAGGACATCGTGCTGGCGTGCCTGCAGTTCGGGAACGTCGTGGTGATGATCCAGCCGCCGCGCGGCTTCGGCGAGAACCCGATCGCGATCTACCACGACCCGGACATGCCGCCCTCCCACCACTACATGGCGGCCTACCGCTGGCTGGAGAACAGCTTCGGCGCGGACGCCGTCGTGCACATGGGCAAGCACGGCACGATGGAGTGGCTGCCGGGCAAGGGGCTCGGGCTCAGCGGCGGCTGCGCGCCCGACGCGGTCCTCGGTGAACTCCCCCTGGTCTACCCGTTCATCGTCAACGACCCCGGTGAGGGCACACAGGCCAAGCGGCGCGGGCACGCCACCGTCGTCGACCACCTCGTGCCGCCGATGGCCCGCGCGGACACCTACGGGGACCTCGCGAAGCTGGAGCAGCTCCTCGACGAGTACGCGCTGGTGTCCGACCTGGACCCGACGAAGGCCCCGGCGGTCCGCGCGCAGATCTGGACGCTGGTGAAGGCGGCGGAACTCCATCACGACCTGCACGTCGACGAGCAGCCGGACGACGGCGACTTCGACTCCTTCGTCATGCACATCGACGGCTATCTGTGCGAGATCAAGGACGTGCAGATCCGCGACGGCCTGCACATCCTGGGCGGCGGCCCGGAGGCGGAGCCCCGGGTCAACCTGGTGCTGGCCGTGCTGCGCGCCTCACAGGTGTGGGGCGGTGCGGCGAACGCGCTGCCCGGTCTGCGGGCCGCTCTCGCCGAGCACTTCGGCCTGGTGGAGAAGGAGTTGCTGGCCGAGCCGGGTGCCCCGGTGAAGGTGCCGGTGGAGCTGAGCGACCTCGTCGCGGGCCCGAACCGCACGGCGGCCGACGCGATCGACCTGCTGGAGCAGCTGTGCCGGCGGGCTGCGCTGGGCATGGAGGAGCGCGGCTGGGACGCGGCCGCCGTACCGGCCCTCGCGCGCGAGGTGCTGGGCGCCGAACTCCCCGACGCCGTGGCGGTGCTGGAGTTCGCGTGCCGCGAGGTCGTGCCGCGGCTCGCCCGGACGACGGACGAGATCGGGCACATCCTCAAGGCGCTGAACGGCGGTTACGTCCCCGCGGGTCCGTCGGGTTCCCCGACGCGCGGACTCGTCAACGTGCTGCCGACCGGCCGGAACTTCTACTCCGTCGACCCCAAGGCCATTCCGTCTCGGCTGAGTTGGGAGGTCGGCCAGTCCCTCGCGGACTCGCTGGTGCAGCGCTATCTCCAGGACACCGGCGCCTATCCGACGTCCGTCGGGCTGACGGTCTGGGGCACGTCCGCCATGCGCACGCAGGGCGATGACATCGCGGAGATCCTCGCGCTGCTGGGCTGTCGCCCGGTGTGGGACGACGCCTCGCGGCGCGTCACCGGCTTCGAGGTGGTCCCGCTCGACGAGCTGGGCCGTCCTCGCATCGACGTCACGGTCCGCATCTCGGGCTTCTTCCGGGACGCGTTCCCGCACGTCGTCGGTCTCATCGACGACGCGGTGCGCACGGTCGCCGACCTGGACGAGCCCGCCGACCGCAACTACGTGCGCCGGCACGCCGACGAGGACACCGCCGAGCACGGTGACCGGCGGCGCGCGACCGCCCGTATCTTCGGTTCGAAGCCGGGCGCGTACGGGGCCGGGCTGCTGCCGCTGATCGACGCCCGCAACTGGCGCTCGGACGCCGACCTCGCCGAGGTGTACGCGGTCTGGGGCGGTTACGCCTACGGGCGCGGGCTCGACGGGCGCGCGGCGCGCGGGGACATGGAGACCGCGTTCAAGCGCATCTCGGTCGCGGCGAAGAACGTCGACACCCGCGAGCACGACCTCGTCGACGCCGACGACTACTTCCAGTACCACGGCGGCATGGTCGCGATGGTGCGCCATCTGACGGGCACCAGCCCGGAGGCGTACGTCGGCGACTCGGCGGTGCCCGACCAGGTGAAGACCCGCACGCTCGGCGAGGAGACGCACCGCGTGTTCCGCGCCCGGGTGGTCAACCCGCGCTGGATGGCCGCGATGCGGCGGCACGGCTACAAGGGCGCCTTCGAGATGGCGGCGACGGTCGACTACCTGTTCGGGTACGACGCCACGGCCGGTGTCGTGGACGACTGGATGTACGAGAAGCTCAGCGCGGAGTACGTCTTCGACGCGGAGAACCGGGACTTCATGAAGAAGTCCAACCCGTGGGCGCTGCGCGGTATCACCGAGCGGCTCCTCGAAGCCGCGGACCGCGGTCTGTGGGCCGAGCCGGACGCGGACACGCTGGAGCGGCTGCGCACCACCTATCTGGAGCTCGAAGGCGACTTGGAGGGCGACGACCAGTGAGTACTCCGTTCCCGTTCACGGCGGTGGTCGGCCAGGACGACCTGCGGCTCGCACTGCTGCTGAACGCCGTGTCCCCGGCCGTGGGCGGTGTGCTCGTCCGCGGCGAGAAGGGCACCGCCAAGTCGACGGCGGTGCGCGCCCTTTCGGCGCTGCTGCCGGCGGTCGAGGTGGTCACCGGCTGCCGTTTCTCCTGCGATCCGGCCGCCCCGGACCCGGCCTGCCCCGACGGGCCGCACGAGGTGGAGGCGTCCACGACCCGTCCGGCCCGGATGGTCGAACTGCCCGTCGGCGCCTCCGAGGACCGGCTGGTCGGCGCCCTGGACATCGAGCGGGCGCTCTCCGAGGGCGTCAAGGCCTTCGAGCCGGGCCTGCTCGCCGACGCGCACCGCGGCATCCTCTACGTCGACGAGGTCAACCTCCTGCACGACCATCTGGTCGACCTGCTGCTCGACGCGGCCGCGATGGGCGCCTCGTACGTCGAGCGTGAGGGCGTGTCCGTGCGGCACGCGGCGCGGTTCCTGCTCGTCGGGACGATGAACCCCGAAGAGGGCGAGCTGCGGCCGCAGTTGCTGGACCGGTTCGGGCTGACCGTCGAGGTCGCCGCGTCGCGGGAGCCGGACCAGCGGGTCGAGGTCGTACGCCGCCGGCTCGCCCACGACGACGACCCGGCGGCGTTCGTGGCGCGTTGGGCGGACGAGGAGGCCCAGGTACGGGCCCGGATCGTGGCGGCCCGCGCGCTGCTGCCGTCCGTGCGGCTCGGGGACGGCCCGCTGCGGCAGATCGCGGCGACCTGCGCCGCCTTCGAGGTGGACGGCATGCGTGCCGACATCGTGATGGCCAGAACCGCGACCGCGCTCGCCGCGTGGGCGGGACGCACCGACGTGCTCGCCGAGGACGTCCGGCAGGCGGCCCTGCTGGCCCTGCCGCACCGCAGGCGGCGCAATCCCTTCGACGCGCCGGGGCTCGACGAGGACAAACTCGACGACACGCTGGAGGAGTTCAGCGGTTCGGACGGCGAGGGCGACGGCGGTGGCCCGGACGACGACCCGGACCCCGACCCGGACGGGCCCGGCGGCGGTGGTCAGCCTCCGCGGGAGGGGCCGGACGACGGCTCCCCCGCCGGTGACGTGCCCGCGCAGGGCGAGCCGTCGGAGGACGGGCAGGCCCCGGCCGGTCAGGGCGCCGCGGAGCAGTCGCCCGTCCGGGCGGCCGAGCCGTTCCGCACCAAGGTGCTGAGCGTGCCCGGCCTCGGTGAGGGCGCGGCCGGCCGGCGTTCGCGCGCGCGGACCGAACACGGCCGCACGACCGGCTCGCGGCGGCCCCGGGGGGCGCTCACCAAGCTGCATCTGGCGGCGACCGTCCAGGCCGCCGCACCGCACCAACTCGCGCGCGGACGGTCGGGACGCGGTCTGGTCGTGCGGCGGGACGATCTGCGGCAGGCGACGCGGGAGGGCCGCGAGGGCAACCTCGTGCTGTTCGTCGTGGACGCCTCCGGTTCCATGGCCGCGCGGCAGCGGATGAGCGCCGTCAAGGGCGCGGTGCTGTCGCTGCTGCTCGACGCCTACCAGCGGCGCGACAAGGTGGGTCTGGTGACCTTCCGCGGGTCGGCCGCCGAGGTCGCGCTGCCGCCCACCTCGTCGGTGGACGCGGCGGCGGTCCGGCTGGAGTCGCTGCCGACGGGTGGCCGCACTCCGCTGTCCGCCGGGCTGCTGCGGGCGCATGAGGTGCTGCGCGTCGAGCGCCTGCGGGACTCCGCGCGGCGGCCGCTGGTCGTCGTGGTGACCGACGGGCGCGCCACGGGCGGCCCGGAGCCGGTCGCGACGGCCGGTCGCGCGGCGCGACTCTTCGCGGCCGACGGGGTCGCCTCGGTGGTCGTCGACTGCGAGTCGGGGCCGGTCCGGCTTGGGCTCGCGGGGCAGCTCGCGGGTGAACTGGGCGGTACGGCGGTGACGTTGGACGCGTTGCGCGCGGACTCCCTCGCCGGGCTGGTGCGGGATGTGCAGGGGACGTCGAGGAGGGCCGCGTAGTGCCGCAGGGACAGCCGAGTGTCGTACCGGACGACGGACTGACGACCCGTCAGCGACGGAACCGGCCGCTGGTCGTCGTGCACACGGGGATCGGCAAGGGCAAGTCGACGGCCGCGTTCGGGCTCGCGCTGCGCGCCTGGAACCAGGGATGGCCCATCGGGGTGTTCCAGTTCGTCAAGTCGGCGAAGTGGAAGGTCGGCGAGGAGAACGCGCTGCGCGTGCTCGGGGCCTCCGGCGAGGGCGGCACCGTCGACTGGCACAAGATGGGCGAGGGCTGGTCCTGGGTCCAGCGCGACGCGCAGATGGACAACGAGGAGAAGGCCCGCGAGGGCTGGGAGCAGGTCAAGCGGGACCTCGCCGCGGAGACGTACAAGCTGTACGTGCTCGACGAGTTCGCGTACCCCATGCACTGGGGCTGGGTGGACACCGACGAGGTGGTGGAGGTGCTGCGGGACCGGCCCGGGACCCAGCACGTCGTCATCACCGGCCGCAACGCCCCGGAGAAGCTCGTCGAGGTCGCCGACCTGGTGACGGACATGTCGAAGGTCAAGCACCCGATGGACGCGGGCCAGAAGGGCCAGAGGGGCATCGAGTGGTGAGGTCCTCCGTCCCCCGGCTGGTCGTCGCCGCGCCCTCCTCGGGCAGCGGCAAGACCACCGTGGCCACCGGGCTGATGGCGGCCTTCGCCGCGCGGGGGCTCGCCGTGTCCCCGCACAAGGTGGGGCCCGACTACATCGATCCCGGCTACCACGCGCTCGCCACCGGGCGCGTGGGACGGAACCTGGACTCCTACCTGTGCGGCACCGAGCTGGTCGGGCCGCTGTTCGCGCACGGCGCGCGCGGCTGCGACCTCGCCGTCGTCGAGGGCGTGATGGGCCTCTACGACGGCGCCGCCGGGGAGGGTGAACTCGCGTCCACGGCGCAGGTGGCGAAGCTGCTGCGCGCGCCCGTGGTGCTGGTCGTCGACGCGTCCTCGCAGTCGCGCTCGGTGGCCGCGCTGGTGCACGGTTTCGCATCCTGGGACCCCGAGGTGCGGGTCGCCGGGGTGATCCTCAACAAGGTGGGCTCCGACCGGCACGAGGCCATGCTCCGCGAGGCGCTGGACGCCTCGGGAGTGCCGGTTCTCGGCGCGCTGCGGCGGGCCCCGCAGGTCGGCACCCCGTCACGGCACCTGGGGCTCGTACCGGTCGCCGAGCGGCGCACGGAGGCGGTCGAGGCGGTCGCCGCGATGGCCGCGCAGGTACGTGCCGGATGCGACCTGGACGCGCTGTTCGCGCTGGCGCGCGGTGCGGGCGATCTGCCGGGCGTCGCGTGGGACGCGGCCGAGGCGGTCCGCTCGTCGGCCGCCGCGGACCGCACCGCGCCGGGCGGAGCGGCTCGCTCCTCGACCGCGCCGGAAGCCTTGGGCGGAGTGAAGCGCGTCGCCGTCGCCGGTGGTCCCGCGTTCACCTTCTCCTACGCCGAACACGCCGAACTGCTCACCGCGGCCGGAGCCGAGGTCGTCGTCTTCGACCCGCTCCGGGACGAGCGACTCCCCGAAGGAACGGTCGGGTTGGTCATCGGTGGCGGCTTCCCCGAGGTGTACGCGCCCGAGCTGTCCGCCAACGAGCCGCTGCGCAAGGCGGTGGCCGAGCTGGCGTTCGCCGGGGCACCGGTCGCGGCCGAGTGCGCCGGGCTGCTCTACCTGGCGCGGGAACTCGACGGGCAGCCCATGTGCGGGGTGATCGACGCCACGGCCCGGATGCACGAGCGGCTCACCCTCGGCTACCGGGACGCCGTGGCCGTCGCCGACAGCGTGCTCGCGGCGGCCGGTACACGGATGCGCGGGCACGAGTTCCACCGGACCGTCGTCGAGCCCGGTGCCGGTCCGGACCCCGCCTGGGGGGTGCGCGCGCCGGAGCGGCGCGTCGAAGGTTTCGTGCAGCGCGGTGTGCACGCGAGTTATCTGCACACGCACTGGGCGTCCGAGCCCGGTGTGGCCCGTCGGTTCGTGGAGAGGTGCCTGACGTCATGAGCAGCAAGCTGATCGGAGTCGGGGTCGGCCCCGGCGACCCCGAGCTGGTGACCGTCAAGGGCGTCAACGCACTCCGGGCCGCGGAGGTCGTCGTCGTCCCGGTGATGGACACCGGCGAGCGGGGCCGTGCCGAGGCGACCGTCCTGCACTACGTGCCCGAGGAGAAGGTCCTGCGGGTGGTCTTCGCGCTCAACGAGCGGAGCGACCACGCGCGGCGCGAGGCCGCCTGGGACGCGGCGGGCGCTCGGGTCGCGGACCTCCTCGCCCGGCACGCCACGGTCGCCTTCGCGACCATCGGCGACCCCAACGTGTACTCGACGTTCACCTATCTCGCGCACACCATCGGCGAGCTGGTCCCGGGCACGGTCGTGGAGAGCGTGCCCGGCATCACCGCCATGCAGGACCTCGCCGCCCGCTCGGGCGCCGTACTCACCGAGGGCACCGAGCCCCTCACGCTCGTCCCGGTGACGGCGGGCGCGGCCGTGCTGAAGGACGCGTTGAACGGGCCGGGCACGGTCGTCGCGTACAAGTTCGGGCGGCAGGCGCACGAGGTCGCCGAGGCGCTGCGGGACAGCGGGCGGATCGACGACGCGGTGTGGGGGTCGGCGCTCGGTCTGGAGGGCGAGTCGATCCGGCGGGCGAGCGACCTCGACGGTGAGCCGCTGCCGTACCTCTCGACGCTCATCGCGCCCGCGCCCCGCGACGGGAAACGCGGCGGGAAGCTGTGAGCGGCACCTCTCCGGCACCTCCCGCGGCCCGTCCGGCGGGCGGCGCGGGCTCAGCTCGCGATGCCCACCACCAGCCAGATGAAGCCCACGCCCGCGACCGTGAACAGCAGGGTCGAGCGGGCCGGGTGCTCGTGGTGCGCCTCGGGGAGGATCTCGGCGGCCGCGAGGTAGAGGAGCACGCCGCCGAAGAGCCCGAGATAGCCGCCGAGCAGCCCCTCCGGGATCGTGAAGAGGAGCGTGGAGGCCGCACCGAGCACCGGGGCCGCCGCGTCCGCGAACAGCATGAACAGGGCCTTGCGGCGGGCGTTCCCGTACAGGCTGGTGATCGTGTAGGTGTTGAAGCCGTCCGCGAAGTCGTGGGCGACGACGGCGAGGGCGACCGCGAGGGCCATGCCGCCGCCGACCTGGAAGGCCGCGCCGATCGCGACGCCGTCCATCGCGCTGTGCCCGACCATGGCGCCCGCCGCCGTCAGACCCACCTCGGGCGCGCGGCCGTCGCGCTCGTCACCGCCGTGCGCGGCCTGCCGGTGCGCGAGCAGCCGTTCGACCAGATGGGCCAGCAGGAAGCCGGCCACGAACAGCAGCAGCGCGGCCGGTACGCCGAACACCTCCCGGCCCGCCGTGGCGAGTGCCTCCGGCAGCAGGTCGAGGCCGACCACGCCGAGCATCAGACCGCCGGCCAGTCCGAGGACCAGATGCCGACGGTCGGTCACCCGCTGTGCCGTCCAGCCGCCGGCCAGCGTCATCAGGAACGCGCCGAGCGCGACGAGGACCGCCATAGGCCCTTGCTATCCGATCAACCCCCGTTCGCGCACCTTCGGCGACGGCCCCGTGCCCACTGATGTGCCACATCACCCCAGTTTTTCCGTAGGAGAGGACCGATTCCCATGGCCGATGCCCCCACCGGCAAAGTGACCTTCGTCGGTGCCGGCCCCGGCGCCGCCGACCTGCTGACCTTCCGTGCCGCGCGCGCCATCGCCGAGGCCGACGTGGTGATCTGGGCGGCGAGCCTGGTGCAGGCCGAGGTCCTCGACCACGCCCGCGAGGGCGCCGAGATCCTCGACTCGGCCACGATGTCGCTGGAGGACGTCGTCGCCGTGTACGAGCGGGCCCGTGAGCACGGTCTGCGGGTGGCGCGGATCCACTCCGGCGACCCGGCGCTGTGGGGCGGTACGCAGGAGCAGATGGACCGGTGCGCGGACCTCGGCATCGCGACGGAGATCGTGCCGGGCGTCTCGTCCTTCTCGGCGGTGGCGGCGCTCGCGGGACGCGAGCTGACGATCCCCGAGGTCGCGCAGTCGGTGATCCTCACCCGGCTCGGCGGCGGCAAGACGCCGATGCCGCCCGGCGAGGAGGTCCGGGAGTTCGCCAAGCACGGCACGACGATGGCGCTGTTCCTGTCGGCGGCCCGCAGCGGCCAGCTCGTACGGGAACTGCTGGAGGGCGGTTATCCAACGTCCACGCCGGTCGTCGTCGCCCACCAGGCGACCTGGCCGGAGGAGCTGATCGTGACGTGCACGATCGGCACGCTGGAGGAGACCGTCAAGGAGCACAAGCTCTGGAAGCACACCCTCTTCCTGGTCGGCCCGGCGCTGGACGCGAGCGGGACCCGCTCGCACCTCTACCACCCCGGCCACTTCCACGGGTTCCGCAAGGCCGACCCGCAGGCCCGCGCGGAGCTGCGCGCGGCCCGCCGGAGCGCCGCGCAGGGACCCGCGTCGTGAGCGTGGAGATCGTCGGCGCGGAGGACGGAGCCGTGCGTGCCGCGCCGGCGGACCGATCCGCGGTGATCACCGTCGTCGGTACGGGCACGGGGGCGCCGCTTCCCGAGGAGGCGCTGGCGGTGCTCGCCGGGGCCGGGCTGGTCGTGGGTGGCCGGCGGCATCTGGCGGCGGCCCCGCTCGCGGGGCGGACCGGGCGGATCGTGCTCGGCCCGCTGGCACCGGCGCTCGACGGCATCGAGCGGTACACGGACGCCGGGGCGCCGGACGGTCCGGTGGTGGTGCTCGCCTCGGGCGACCCCGGGTTCTTCGGGATCGTCCGGGCGCTGGCCGAACGCTTCGGGGCCGGGAGGCTGGACGTGCGGCCCGGCGTCTCCTCGGTGGCGACCGCCTTCGCGCGGGTCGCTCTGCCCTGGGACGACGCGGTGGTCGTCAGCGCGCACGGCCGTGACCTGCGGACGGCCGTCCAGGTCTGCCGGTCGCAGCCGAAGGTGGGCGTGCTGACCGGCCCCGGGGCCGGGCCCGCGGAGCTGGGCGCCGCCCTCGTCCACCGGGGCGCCGACCGCGTCCTGGTCGTGGCGAGCGCGCTCGGCGACCCGGAGCGCGAGCGCGTCGAGCGGGTCACGCCCGCCGAGGCGGCCGCCCGCGACTGGGGTACGGCGGTGAGTGTCGTCCTGTGCCTGGACCCGGCGCGTGCCCTGGCCGCCGTGCGGACCGTCGCCGGTCCGCCGGCCGGGCCCGCCCGATGGGCCCTGGAGGAGAGTGAGTTCGCCCACCGCGACTCGATGATCAGCAAGTTCGAGGTCCGCGCGCTGGCCCTCGCCCGGATCGGGCCGCGGCTCGGCGAACTGGTCTGGGACGTCGGCGCGGGCTCCGGTTCCGTGGCCGTCGAGTGCGCGCGGTTCGGCGCGGCCGTGACCGCGGTCGAGAAGACCCTGGACGGCTGCGAACGCGTCCGCGCCAACGCCGCCGCGCACGGCGTCGACGTGCACGTCGTGCACGGCGCCGCGCCCACCGTGCTGTCCGACCTCGACGATCCGGACGCCGTCTTCATCGGCGGCGGCGGACGCGAACTGCCCGCCATCGTCGCGGCGTCGGCCCGCCGGGCGCGGCGCGCCGTCGTCGTCGCGATGGCCTCGCTCGATCGGGTGCCGGCCGCCCGCGACGCCCTGACCGCCGCCGGGTTCGACTGCGACGGCGTGCTGCTCCAGTCGTCGCGGCTCGCCCCGCTGCCGGGGGACGTGTCCCGGCTCGCGGCGACCAATCCCGTTTTCGTGCTGTGGGGCGTCCGGCCCCCGGCCCGTACCGAAGGAGTTCCCCAGTGATCGGCCTGATCTCCGCCACGGCGGCGGGCGCGGCGGCCCGTGACCGGCTGGCCGCGGCATGGCCCGCGCGCACCCGGGTGTACGAGGGGACCGTGGCGGACGCCGTACGGCGGGCCTTCGCCGAGTGCGACCAGCTGGTGTGTTTCCTCGCCACCGGCGCGGTCGTCCGGCTCGTCGCGCCGCTGCTCGCGGACAAGGCGTCCGACCCCGGGGTGGTGTGCGTCGACGAGGCGGGCCGGTTCGCGGTGTCGCTGGTCGGCGGCCACGCGGGCGGAGCCAACGAACTCTCCTGTGAAGTGGGCGAGTTGCTCGGTGCCGAGCCAGTGGTGACGACGGCGACCGACGCGGTCGGGATGCCGGGCCTGGACACGCTCGGCCTGCCCGTGGAGGGTGACGTCGCCGGGGTCTCGCGGGCCGTGCTCGACGGCGAGCCGGTGGTGCTGGACACGGAGACGGTCTGGCCGCTGCCGGCGCTGCCGCCCAACGTCGGCGCTCCGGCCCGGGAAGGGGCCGCCGTGATCCGCGTCTCCGACCGCGCCCAGGGACCCGCCGCGCGCGAGGTGGTCCTGCGCCCGCCGTCCCTCGTCGTCGGTGTCGGCGCCTCGCGGGGCGCGCCCGTGGAAGAGGTCCTCGGGCTCGTCGAGGAGGCCTTGGCGGACGCCGGTCTCTCCCTCCGGTCGGTCGCCGAACTCGCCACCGTGGACGCCAAGTCGGAGGAGCCCGGCATCCTCGGAGCCGCCGCCCGGCTCGGCGTGCCGGTCGTCACCCACAGCGCCGGGGAACTGGCGGCGGTCGCGGTCCCGAACCCCTCCGACGCACCCCTCGCCGCGGTGGGCACCCCCTCGGTCGCGGAGGCCGCCGCACTCGTGGGCGGCGGCGAACTCCTCGTCCCCAAGCGGAAGTCGGTCCGTGCGGACGGCTCGCCCGCGATGGCGACCGTCGCGGTGGTGCGCAGGCCGGCCCGTGGACGGCTCGCCGTCGTCGGTCTCGGCCCCGGTGCCCGCGACCTGCTCACCCCGCGCGCCACAAGGGAGTTGCGCCGGGCGTCGGTGCTCGTCGGGCTCGACCAGTACGTCGACCAGATCCGCGATCTGCTGCGGCCGGGCACCCTCGTCCTGGAGTCGGGGCTCGGCGCCGAGGAGGAGCGGGCGCGCACGGCGGTGGCCGAGGCCCGGCGCGGTCAGGGCGTGGCGCTCATCGGCAGCGGCGACGCGGGCGTCTACGCGATGGCGTCGCCCGCGCTGGCCGAGGCGTCCGACGACATCGACGTGGTCGGGGTGCCCGGGGTGACCGCGGCGCTGGCCGCGGGAGCGATCCTCGGCGCTCCGCTCGGCCACGACCACGTGTCGATCAGCCTCTCCGACCTGCACACCCCGTGGGAGGTCATCGAGCGCCGGGTCCGCGCGGCGGCCGAGGCCGACATCGTCGTGACGTTCTACAACCCGCGCAGCCGGGGCCGGGACTGGCAGTTGCCGAAGGCCCTCGCGATCCTCGCCGAGCACCGGGAGCCGGTGACGCCCGTCGGGGTCGTCCGCAACGCCTCCCGGCCGGACGAGTCGAGCCGGGTGACGACGTTGGGGTCCCTGGATCCGGCGATCGTCGACATGATGACCGTGGTGACCGTGGGCAACACGGCGACCCGTGAGATCGCCGGGCGCATGGTCACGCCGCGCGGCTACCGCTGGCAGGAGGAGTCGGAGTGAGCCAGGTGTTCCCGGAGAGCCGGGTCGTGCACCCCATCGAGCAGGAGTCGTTCCGGCGGCTGCGCTCGCGGCTGGACACCTCGCACCTCCCGCCGCTGACCCGCGCGGTGGTGGAGCGGGTGATCCACTCCGCCGCCGACCTGGAGTACGCCGGCGACCTCGTCACCGACGAGGACGCCCTGCGGCACGCGCACGCCGCGCTGCACGCGGGGGCACCCGTCGTCGTGGACGTCGAGATGGTCGCGGCCGGCATCACCCGCCGCGCCACCGTCTGCCGGCTCAGCAAGGCCGTGTCGGGCCCCGGTCTGACGCGCTCCGCGCACGCCGTGCGGCTCGCGTACGAACAGGTCGGGCCCGGCGCGCTGTGGGTGATCGGCTGCGCGCCCACCGCGCTGGAGGAACTGCTCCGGCTGGACGCCGACCCCGCGCTCGTCATCGGTCTGCCCGTCGGTTTCGTCGGTGCGGCCGAGTCCAAGGCGGCGCTTCGCGCGAGCGGGCTGCCCGCCGTCAGCAACGTGTCCGAGAAGGGCGGTTCCGCGGTCGCGGCCGCCGCTCTCAACGCCCTGCTGTACCACCCCACCCCCACCCCCCTGGCCGCCGAGGCCTCGACGACCACCGAGGCCCCCGCGCCCGTCAAGGAGACATCGTGACCACCCCTCCCCCCGCGCTGCTCATCGCCGGCCACGGCACCCGGGACGAGGCCGGAGCCGAGGCGTTCCGGTCCTTCGTACGGGAGTTGGGCCGCCGCCACCCCGAACTGCCGGTCGCCGGCGGGTTCATCGAGCTGTCGCCGCCCCCGCTGGGCGACGCCGTCACCGAACTGGTCGAGCGGGGGGTGCGCCGCTTCGCCGCCGTCCCGCTGATGCTGGTGTCCGCCGGGCACGCCAAGGGCGACATCCCGGCGGCCCTGAACCGCGAGAAGGAACGGCACCCGGGGATCTCGTACACCTACGGGCGTCCACTGGGCCCGCATCCCTCGCTGCTCGCGGTCCTGGAACGGCGGCTGGACGAGGCGCTCGGCGGTGCGGCGCGCACGCCCGCGGACCGCGCCGACGTGACGGTGCTGCTCGTCGGCCGCGGCTCCACCGACCCGGACGCCAACGCCGAGGTGCACAAGGCGGCCCGGCTGCTGTGGGAGGGCCGCGGATACGCGGGCGTCGAGACGGCGTTCGTGTCGCTGGCGGCCCCGGACGTGCCGTCCGGCCTCGACCGCTGCGTGAAGCTGGGGGCGCGCCGGATCGTGGTCCTGCCCTACTTCCTGTTCACCGGCATCCTCCCGGAGCGCGTGCGGCAGCAGACCGAGGGCTGGGCCGCCGCCCACCCGGACGTCGAGGTGCGCTCCGCCGACGTGATCGGCCCCGAGCCGGAGCTCCTGGACCTGGTCATGGAGCGCTACCGGGAGGCCGTCCAGGGCGACCTGCGGATGAACTGCGACTCCTGCGTCTACCGCATCGCGCTGCCCGGCTTCGAGGACAAGGTGGGGCTCCCCCAGCAGCCGCACTTCCACCCGGACGACGACGGCCACCACGACGGCCACGGGCACCACCACGGCGGCCACGCACACTCCCATGCGCACTGACGAGGCCGCCGAGGGCGGGCACGATCTGCGGCACCACGGGGACGCCGAGGTGCGCGACGACGGCTCCGCGCTCACCGACCTCGCGGTGAACGTCCGGGCGGACACCCCGCCCCGGTGGCTGCGTGAGCGGATCGCCGATTCCCTGACCGGGCTCGCGGCCTACCCAGACGGACGGGCCGCGCGGGCCGCGGTGGCCGCGCGGCACGCTCTGCCGGTGGAACGGGTGCTGCTCACGGCGGGCGCCGCCGAGGCGTTCGTGCTGCTCGCCCGCGCCCTGAAGGTACGCCGGCCGGTCGTCGTGCACCCGCAGTTCACCGAGCCGGAGGCCGCCCTGCGGGACGCCGGGCACACGGTCGGCCGCGTCCTGCTGCGCGCGGAGGACGGCTTCCGTCTCGACCCGGCCGCCGTCCCCGAGGACGCCGACCTCGTCGTGATCGGCAACCCCACCAATCCGACGTCGGTGCTGCACCCGGCCGCGACCGTCGCCGAACTGGCGCGTCCCGGGCGGGTCCTGGTGGTCGACGAGGCGTTCATGGACGCGGTGCCCGGGGAGCGCGAGGCGCTGGCCGGACGCACCGACGTGCCCGGCCTCGTCGTGCTGCGCAGCCTCACCAAGACCTGGGGGCTGGCCGGCCTGCGGATCGGGTACGCGCTCGCCGATCCCGAGACGATCGACGCGCTGGAACGTGCGCAGCCGCTCTGGCCGGTGTCCACCCCGGCGCTCGCCGCGGCCGACGCGTGCATGTCCTCGCAGGCGCTCGCGGAGGCGGCGCACGCGGCGCACCGGATCGCCACGGACCGGGCCCATCTCGTCGCGGGGCTGCGGGAGTTCGGCTGCTCCGACGGACTGCGGGTGGTGGAGCCCGCGGAGGGTCCCTTCGTGCTGATCCGGCTGCCGCGCGCCGCGGGGGTGCGGCGGAGTCTTCGCCACCTCGGGTTCGCGGTGCGTCGCGGGGACACGTTTCCCGGGCTCGGCGAGGAGTGGCTGCGGATCGCGGTGCGCGACCGTGCGACGGTCAACCGCTTCCTCCAGGCCCTGGACCGGGCGGTGACGGCCGGCGGGGACTGATCCTGGACGGTTCCCGCACCCCGACCACCGCGGAGGCGGGGACTCGGCCTCTCCGGCAGTCGAGGAGCGGGGTCCGGGGCCGGGCCCCGTTCGGGAGAGGTCAGCCGCGCCGACGGCGGGAGAGGACGACCGCTCCGCCGCCCGCGGCGAGCAGCGCCACCGCGCCACCCGCGATGTAGGGCGTCGTCGAGCTGCCACCGGTCTCGGCGAGGCCTGCCTCCGCGGGGGCGCCCTGCGGTTTCACCTCGGTCACCGGCTCGGCGGAGTCCGCGGGCTTCGCGGGCTCGGACGGCTCCGCCTGCTCGGCGGCCGGCGCCGCCGGCGTCTCGCAGGTGGCCCCGGCCAGTGTCAGGGTGCCCTCGACCTCGGCCACGTTCAGCTTCAACGGGTTGATGGACACCTTGAGTTCGAGCGCGGACGCGGCGGCCGTACGGGTCGTGGTCTCCGTCTTGGACAGGTCGAGCCGCACCTCGCCGACACCGGGCACCTTCACCTCCGTCGGGCCGCCCGCGGTCAACGTCACCTTCTTGCCGAGGACGTTGACCGATCCCAGCAGGTTGGCGGTGGCGACGGGCTTCTTGCCCACCTCGCAGGTCGCCTTGGAGGAGACGGCCTCCAGCTCGATGAGCGACAGGAGCGGCAGTCCGGGGACATGGACCGCGGCGTGGGCGAGGCGAGTGGAGCCCTCGGCCTTCCCGTCCGCGACGGTGGCCTTGGCGCTGGCGACGTCCGCGCGCAGCACACTGAACGGGCGGCCGCGGTCGACGCCGTCCAACTGCGCGGTGAGCGCGGTCTTCTCGGCGCTCCGCGGTGCCTGCACCTCGTTCAGCGAGACCGCGAGCGGGACGTTCACGGTCTTGTTGAGGAGGGAGACGTCGAGTCCGGTGCGGAGCACGACGGCGCTCGCGCGACCCTGGTCGGTGGTCGCGTGGGCGGATCCCGCACCGGCCAGCGCGGTGGGACCCGCGACGAGGACGGTGGCCGCCGCCGTGACGGCGAAACGGCGTGCGGGCATACGGTAGTTGGTGCTGTTCAAGGGTGGGACCCCCATAAGAGAAAGCCTGGGACCCCGAAAGAATTACGCACTGAGAGTGAACAGTCAGCAACCTGGCGTGAGTTCACCCGTACGTGGGTTTCCCGCGCACGCCTTCGAATCCGACGGCACGGTTGTTCCCCGTCGTCACTCGGTCAACGGCACTGGAGGAACGCGCTGGTTGACGCGCCGCGCCACGCGCCGGAGCGGCTAAAAGTGCGTAACGAGCGCGGCGTCCGGATCGTCACGTTCCGTCAACCGCGCTCGCACGTCGTTCACATGAACCCCGTCAGCCGACGATCCGTCCGTTGAGGACCACCCGTCGGGGAGCCGCCAAGACCCGCACGTCGGCACGCGGGTCCTCGCCGTAGACCACGAGGTCCGCGGGCGCGCCCTCGTCGAGTCCCGGACGGCCGAGCCAGCGGCGCGCTCCCCACGCGGTGGCGGACAGCGCCTCGACGGGCGGGATGCCGGCGGTGACGAGTTCGGCGACCTCGGCCGCGACGAGGCCGTGCGGGAGGGTGCCGCCCGCGTCGGTGCCGACGTAGACCGGGATCCCGGCGTCGTAGGCGGCGCGCACGGTGTCGTAGCGGCGTCCGTACAGGCGGCGCATGTGGGCCGACCACGTGGGGAACTTGGACTCGCCGCCGTCCGCGAGCCGCGGGAACGTGGCGATGTTCACGAGGGTGGGCACGATCGCGACGCCGCGCTCGGCGAAGAGCGGGACGGTGTCCTCGGTGAGGCCGGTGGCGTGCTCGACGCAGTCGATGCCGGCCTCGACCAGGTCACGCAGGGAGTCCTCGGCGAAGCAGTGGGCGGTGACACGGGCGCCGAGCCGGTGGGCCTCGGCGATGGCCGCCTCGACGGCCTCGCGCGGCCAGCAGGCGCTCAGGTCGCCGGTGCCGCGGTCGATCCAGTCCCCCACGAGCTTCACCCAGCCGTCGCCGCGCCGGGCCTCCTGGGCGACGTACGCCACGAGGTCCTCGGGCTCGATCTCGTGGGCGTAGTTGCGGATGTAGCGGCGGGTGCGGGCGATGTGCCGCCCGGCCCGGATGATCTTCGGAAGGTCCTCGCGGTCGTCGACCCAGCGGGTGTCGGAGGGCGAGCCGGCGTCGCGCACGAGCAGGGTGCCGGCGTCGCGGTCGGTCAGCGCCTGCTTCTCGGAGACCTCGTCCGGGACCGGGCCGTGCGCGTCGAGCCCGACGTGGCAGTGCGCGTCGACCAGACCCGGCAGGGCCCAGCCCTCGACCGCGCGGACGTCACGGGCGCCGCCGGGACGCTCGTACGAGATCCGGCCGCCGACGACCCACACCTCGTCGCGGACGTCCTCCGGTCCGACGAGGACCCGCCCCTTCACGTGCAGCACAGCGTCTTCGCTCATGCACCGCACCCTAGTGAAGCGGAATCCCGGCGAGGCGGGTCGCCCCCGGGAGTGTCCGCTTCCGCGGGACGGCTCTCGTCAGGGCGTGTCCGACGAGTCCTTCGTGTCCTCCTCGACCTCGGCCATCGACGGGCCGAGCAGCCGGGACAGGAAGTGCCGCGTCCGCTCGTGGGCCGGGTTGCCGATGACCTGTGCCGGGGTGCCGTCCTCGACGATCACGCCGCCGTCCATGAAGACGACGCGGTCGGCGACCTCGCGCGCGAACGACATCTCGTGGGTGACGACCATCATCGTCATGCCGTCGTTCGCGAGCATCCGCATGACGGCGAGCACCTCCCCGACGAGTTCCGGGTCGAGGGCGGAGGTCGGTTCGTCGAAGAGCATCACCTGGGGACCCATGGCGAGCGCCCGGGCGATGGCGACGCGCTGCTGCTGGCCTCCGGAGAGCGAGGCCGGGTAGGCGTCGGCCTTCGCCGCGAGCCCCACCCGGTCGAGGTTCTCGGCGGCGACACGGGCCGCCTCCGTCTTGCCCCGGCGGAGCACCCGGCGCTGCGGCAGCGTGAGGTTCTCGGTCACCGACAGGTGGGGGAAGAGGTTGAACTGCTGGAAGACCATGCCGATACGGCGGCGTACGGCGTCGATGTCGACATCGGGGTCGGTGACCTCCGCGCCGCCCACGAACACCTGGCCCTTGGTGGGTTCCTCCAGGAGGTTCACACAGCGCAGCAGGGTCGACTTGCCGGAGCCGGACGGACCGATGACACAGATGACCTCGCCCTGTCCGACCTCCAGGTCGATGCCGCGCAGGACCTCGTTGTCGCCGAAGGACTTGTGGAGGTCCTTGACCTGGATCTCGGGTGTGCTCACTTGGCCTCCCCGGCCTTGGCCTCAAGTCGCCGGACGACGAATCCGAGCGGCACGGTCACCAGCAGGTAGCACAGGCCGGCGACGAGGATGGGCGTGGAATTGGCCGACGTGCTCGCCAGGTCGCGGCCGAACTTGGACAGTTCGCGCTCCTCCAGTGTGACGCCGAGGATCAGCACCAGCGAGGAGTCCTTGAAGAGGGTCACGAGTTCGTTGGTGAGCGGCGGGAGGATGATCCGGAACGCCTGCGGGATGATGATCGAGACCATGGCCCGGGCGTGCGAGAAGCCCAGCGAACGGGCCGCCTCCATCTGCCCCTTGGGCACCGCCTGGATGCCCGCGCGGAACGTCTCCGCCATGTACGCGGCCCCCACCACACCGAGCGCGATGGCGACCTTGCCGTACGTTCCGCCGGGGATCTCCGTGCCCGGGAACGCGAGGGGTACCGCGACGCCCACGAAGACGAAGATCAGCAGGGTCGGCAGGCCGCGGAAGATCTCGATGTAGATCCCGGCGACCCAGCGGTAGGGACCCACCGACGACAGTCGCATCAGGGCGATGACCATGCCGAGCACGAGTCCGACGGCGAAGCCGGACACCGTGTAGAGGACGGTGTTCTTCAGCGCCAGCGTGATGACGTCCGGGAACATCTGCTTGACCAGGTCCCACTGGGCGAACTGGTTCTTCAGACGGCCCCAGTCCGCCGTGACCGCGAAGAGGACCACGACGGCGACGAAGACCACGTACTGCGCGCCGCGCGAAAGCGAGCGCTTCTGCCGCCTGCTCATGCCCGAGCGGCGGGGCTGGACCGAGGTGTCGGTATCACTCATGAGGCGGAGGGCGAAGCGGAGGCCGCGGCCGCGTCGTACGGGCCGATCCACTTCTCGTACAGCTTCTTGTAGGTTCCGTCGGCCTTGGCGTCCTTGATCGCCTTGTTGATGGCGGCGACCAGCTCGGTGTTGCCCTTCTTCACCGTGAAGCCGTACTGCTCACCGGTGTTGAGGTTGTCCACCACCTTGAAGGCGTCCGCGTTGGCCTTGTCCTTGAGCCAGCCCTGGACGACCGGGTAGTCGATGACGACGGCCTGGACCTGGCCGGTGCGCAGGCCGTTGAGGACGGCGTCGGAGGACTCGAAGGAGACGGGGTCGAGCCCCTTGCTCTTCGCGTACTCCTCGCCGGTGGTCTGCGCCTGGGCGCCGACCTTCTTGCCCTTGAGGTCCGCGAAGGAACCGATGCCGCTCTTCTTGTCGACGAGGACGGCCTGGGTGGCGTCGAAGTACGGGTCCGAGAAGTCGACGTTCTTCGCGCGCTCGGGCGTGATCGTCATGCCGGCCGCGGCGAGGTCGCACTGCTCGGAGTTGAGGAAGGCGCCCGTCTTGAAGTTCTCGAAGGGGGTGTCGACGATGTCCTGCTTCACACCCAGGTCCTTGGCGACCAGGTCGATGAGCGACACGTCGAAGCCCTGCACCTTCCCGTCGATCTCCGACTGGAAGGGCGGGTACGGCAGGTGGGTGCAGGTGGTGAGCTGACCTGCCTTGACCAGCGGGACCCCGCCGGAGGCGGTGGTGGTCTTGCCGCCCCCGCTGTCCGAGGAGCAGCCGGCCACGAGCAGCAGCCCTGCCGTGGCGGTGGTGGCGGCCAGAATGCGGGGCCTGCGCCCGAGGACGGGGTTCACGGGGACCTCCTGTGGGGGGAGCGGAGGGTTCCGATTATAAGGAGATGTTTGGGTTCCTCAAATCAATCCGATGGCCATTGGGCCGTCCGGCCTCGGAACTCTCCGGTCCGAGGGCTCCGACCGCCGCCGGATACGCTCTGATCACCGACCCCTGAGAGCGAAGAGAGCACCGCCGTGACCCACCCCTTTCTTGACCTGGCGCCGCTGAGCGCCGCGCACTTCGCGTCGATCGAGGACCGCGTCGCCCGGCTGCTCTCCACCGAGCAGGACGTCGTGATCATGCAGGGCGAGGCGCTGCTGCCCCTGGAAGGTGCCATCCGCGGCACCGCCGGCGCCGGCACCACCGCCCTCAACGTCGCCACCGGCCCGTACGGGCAGACCTTCGGGAACTGGCTGCGGGACTGCGGGGCCATCGTGATCGATCTGGCGGTGCCCTTCCACACGGCGGTCACCGCCGCGCAGATCCGTGACGCGTTCGCCGAGCACCCGGAGATCGACTTCGTGTCGCTCGTGCACGCCGAGGCGGCCACCGGCAACACCAACCCGGTCGCGGAGATCGGCGAGGTCGCACGGGAGCACGGCGCGCTCTTCTACCTGGACGCCGTCGCGTCGATCGGCGCGGAGCCCGTCCTGCCGGACGCCTGGGGCGTCGACCTGTGCGTGATCGGGGCGCAGAAGGCGATGGGCGGCCCGGCGGGCGTGTCCGCGGTGTCCGTGAGCGAGCGGGCGTGGGCGCGGATGGCCGCGAACCCGGCGGCGCCGCGTCGTTCCTACCTCTCCCTGCTGGACTGGAAGGAGCGCTGGGTCGACGCGGGACGCAAGGCGCTGCTGCACGCGCCGGCACAGTTGGAGATGCTGGCCCTGGAAGCGTGTGTCGAGCGGATCGAGGGTGAGGGTCTCGACGCGGTGATGGCCCGCCACGCCTCGGCGGCCGCGGCGACCCGCGCGGGTGCCGTGGCCCTCGGCGGCGGCCTGGAGCCGTACGTCCACGAGGCCTCCGACGCCGCCCCCGTCGCCACGACGCTGCGGGTGCCGGAGGGCGCGGACGCGTCCGAGCTGGTCGCCAGGGCGCTGGCCGCCGATCCTGTGCTGCCGCTCGCCGCGGGCGGCGGCGCGCTCGCGCAGTCGATGATCCGCGTGAACCACTACGGGCCCGACGCCACCCGGGGCGCCGTCCACTCCAGCCTCGCGGGCCTGGGCGCCGCACTGGCCGAGTCCGGCTTCCCGGTGGACCTGGAGGCCGCGCGCCGCGCGGTGGCGAAGGCCTGGGGCTGATCCCGGCGCCGCGTCGGAGTCGACCGGCGGGGGGCGTGCGCGTCTCCGCCGGCGCTCCGACGGCTCCGGGCGTCACCCGCGGGCTCCGTGACCCGCGGTCGGGGCGGGCGCGCGCCGGCGGGCCGCACGAGGCCGCCCGCATCACCGGCGCCCCGGGAATTGCACATCCTCTCCACGCGCCTATCCTGCTGTTCATTCGAATGCCGAATTGCTTCGGAATAGCTTCCCGCATTCTTCTGCCCGCGATCTCCGTACCTAAACGCAAAGATTTCGCGAACGCCAACCGACGTAATTCGGGCGGATCTCCAGCACGTTACGTTGCTGTGACGCACTCCACAACCCGCCCGTTTTCTCCGGTATTTTCCGCGCAAAAGCGGTCATAAAGCTGTGTGCGCTGCCACGTTCTCACAGGCGCGCGATAACACACGAGGACGCCGCACGTAACCCGGTCCGACGATGCAATTTCAGCTTTCCATCGGTAAATTCAATCCGCATGACCGCCGCACACCCAGACCTGTCAGCGGAATTCCTGGAAATGCCGGAGGGCCTTCGGATCGACCGTCCGGAGGTGGCCGACGGGGCCGCCCTCTGGCGCATCGCCAAGGACTCCCGAACTCTCGACCTGAACTCCTCGTACAGCTACCTGCTGTGGTGCCGTGACTTCGCCGGCACCTCGGCCGTGGCCCGCGACGCCGAAGGGCGCCCCGTCGGTTTCGTGACCGCGTACGTACGCCCGGAGCGTCCGCGCACCCTGCTCGTGTGGCAGGTGGCCGTCGACGCCGCGTACCGCGGACGCGGACTGGCCGCGCGGCTGCTCGACGGGCTGACGGCACGGGTGGCCGCCGAGCGCGGACTGTCCGTCCTGGAGACGACCATCTCCCCGGGCAACACCGCCTCCGAGCGCCTGTTCCTGTCGTACGCACAGCGTCATGGCGCGGCCGTCGAGCGCGAGGTGCTGTTCGAGACGGACCAGTTCCCCGACGGACCGCACGACCCCGAGGTGCTGTACCGCATCGGCCCGTTCTCCCTCTGAACTTCTTCTCCCCTTCGCCCCCTTCTTCTTCCGCCCCCCACGCTTCGAGGAGCGATTCGTGACCATCACCCAGCCCGATCTGAGCGTCTTCGAGACCCTGGAGTCGGAGGTCCGCAGCTACTGCCGCAACTGGCCCACCGTCTTCGACCGCGCCCAGGGCAGCCGCATGTACGACGAGGACGGCCACGAGTACCTCGACTTCTTCGCCGGTGCCGGGTCACTGAACTACGGGCACAACAACCCCGTGCTCAAACGGGCCCTGATCGACTACCTGGAGCGTGACGGGGTCACCCACGGTCTCGACATGTCGACGACCGCGAAGCGCGGCTTCCTGGAGGCCTTCCAGAACCTGGTGCTGCGCCCGCGTGACCTGCCCTACAAGGTGATGTTCCCCGGCCCGACGGGCACCAACGCCGTCGAGTCCGCGCTCAAGCTCGCGCGGAAGGTGAAGGGCCGCGAGTCGATCGTGTCGTTCACCAACGCGTTCCACGGCATGTCGCTCGGCTCGCTCGCCGTGACCGGCAACGCCTTCAAGCGGGCCGGCGCCGGTATCCCGCTGGTGCACGGCACCCCGATGCCGTTCGACAACTACTTCGACGGCCAGGTCCCGGACTTCCTGTGGTTCGAGCGGCTCCTGGAGGACCAGGGCTCGGGCCTCAACCAGCCCGCCGCGGTCATCGTCGAGACCGTGCAGGGCGAGGGCGGCATCAACGTCGCGCGGCCCGAGTGGCTGCGTGCCCTCGCCGAGCTGTGCAAGCGCCGCGACATGCTGCTGATCGTCGACGACATCCAGATGGGCTGCGGCCGGACCGGCGCGTTCTTCTCCTTCGAGGAGGCCGGTGTCGTGCCCGACATCGTCACGGTGTCCAAGTCCATCAGCGGTTACGGCCTGCCGATGTCGCTGTGCCTGTTCAAGCCGGAGCTGGACATCTGGGAGCCGGGCGAGCACAACGGCACCTTCCGCGGCAACAACCCGGCGTTCGTCACGGCCGCCGCCGCCCTGGAGGCCTACTGGGCCGACGGCTCCGCCATGGAGAAGCAGACCCGCTCCCGCGGCGAGCAGGTCGAGCAGGCGCTGATCTCCATCACCGAGGAGAACCTCGCCGACGTCAAGGAGTACCGGGGCCGCGGGCTCGTCTGGGGCCTGGAGTTCAAGGAGAAGGACCGCGCCGGACGCGTGGCCAAGCGCGCCTTCGAACTCGGCCTGCTCATCGAGACGTCCGGCCCCGAGAGCGAGGTCGTGAAACTGCTGCCCGCGCTCACCATCACCCCCGACGAGCTCGACGAGGGTCTGCGCACCCTCGCCCGGGCCGTCCGCGAGACCGTCTGACCAGACCGCCGCACACCACGAGAAACACGAGAGAGAGGCATCGCACCACCGTGATAGTCCGTTCGTTCAAGGATGTTGAAGGCACCGACCGGCATGTGAAGGCGGCGACCGGCACCTGGGAGAGCAAGCGCATCGTCCTCGCCAAGGAGAAGGTCGGCTTCTCCCTGCACGAGACGATCCTGTACGCGGGTACGGAGACGGACATGTGGTATGCGAACCACATCGAGGCCGTGCTCTGCGTGGAGGGTGAGGCCCAGCTCGTCAACCGGGAGACCGGCGAGGAGCACTGGATCACGCCCGGGACGATGTACCTGCTGAACGGCCACGAGCGCCACACCGTTCGTCCCAAGACCGACTTCCGCTGTGTCTGCGTCTTCAACCCGCCCGTCACCGGACGGGAGGACCACGACGAGAACGGCGTCTACCCGCTGCTCACCGAACCCGAGGAGGTGTGACACACCGATGACCACGCTCACCGATCTGTACCCCAGCCGAGGCGCCACCGAAGTGGCCGTGCCCCGACAGGACCCGGTCCTGTGGGGCGCGCCGGGCGAACCCGGCCCGATCACCGTGCCCGAACTCCAGACGTACGAGCGCGACGGCTTCCTCCCCGTCGAGGAACTGATCACCGATGACGAGGTCGCCGTCTACCGGCAGGAGCTGGAACGGCTCGTGACCGACCCGGCGATCCGTGCCGACGACCGCTCGATCATCGAGCCGCAGACGCAGGAGATCCGGTCCGTCTTCGAGGTGCACCGGATCAGCGAGATCTTCGCCGGGCTCGTCCGTGACGAGCGCGTCGTGGGCCGCGCCCGGCAGATCCTCGGCTCCGACGTGTACGTGCACCAGTCGCGGATCAACGTCAAGCCCGGCTTCGGCGCCAGCGGCTTCTACTGGCACTCGGACTTCGAGACCTGGCACGCCGAGGACGGTCTGCCGAACATGCGGACGGTGTCCGTCTCGATCGCGCTGACCGAGAACTACGACACCAACGGCGGTCTCATGATCATGCCGGGGTCGCACAGGACGTACCTCGGGTGTGCGGGGGCCACGCCGAAGGACAACTACAAGAAGTCGCTGCAGATGCAGGACGCCGGCACGCCGTCCGACGAGGCGCTCACGCAGCTCGCCACCCGGCACGGCATCAAGCTCTTCACGGGCAAGGCCGGTTCGGCGACCTGGTTCGACTGCAACTGCATGCACGGTTCGGGCGACAACATCACGCCGTTCCCGCGCAGCAACGTCTTCATCGTGTTCAACAGCGTCGAGAACGCCGCGGTGGAGCCCTTCGCTGCTCCGGTGCGCAGGCCTGAGTTCATCGGCGCCCGGGACTTCACCCCGGTGCGCTGACCTCCTTCGCCGCTCGGGTCATGGGCCGGGGCCACTCCCCCACGTACGGATCACGTACGGGAGGAGGGGCCCCGGCCCTCGCCGCGCGCGGGGTCAGCCGGGCAGTACGTCGAGGAGCCGGTCGACGTCGGCCGGGGTGTTGTAGAGGTGGAACGCGGCCCGCAGGTTGCCCGCGCGGTCGGAGACCTCCACCCCGGCGCGGCTCAACTCGCCCTGGAGGCGGCCGAGTCCCGACACCGAGACGATCGGGGAATCGGGGGCCGGGATCGGCGTGTGTCCGCGCTCCCGCAGTCCCGCGCGGAACCGGTCGGCGAGCGCGAGGTCGTGCGCGTGGATCCGCTCCACGCCCAGCTGTTCGAGGAGTTCCAGCGAGTGCCGGGCCCCCGCGTACGCGAAGAGACCGGGACTCTCGTCGAACCGCCGTGCGGAGTGGGCCAGTTCCTCGACCGGGCCGTAACAGCTGTCCCAGGGTGCCTCGCCCGCCACCCAGCCGGCGAACACCGGGGTGAGTCCGCCGAAGTCCTCGGGGACGACGAGGAAGGCGACTCCGCGCGGGCAGACGAGCCACTTGAAGGCGACGGACGAGACGAAGTCGTAGGCGCCGGCGCGCAGCGGCAGCCATCCGGCGGCCTGGGAGGCGTCCACGTAGGTCCGGGCGCCGTGTTCCCGTGCGGCCTCCCGGATCGCGTCCAGGTCGGCGGTCCGGCCGTCGGCGGACTGGGCCGCGCTGACAGCGACGAGCGCGGTGCCGGAGTGCACGGACTCGGCCATCCGCTCCAGCGGTACGGCCCGGACCTTGAGGTCACCGCGGACGTGGAAGGGGGTCACGACCGAGCTGAACTCGGCCTCGGCGGTGAGGACTTCGGCGCCCGGCGGCAGGGAGGCCGCGATCAGTCCGCTGTACACCGCGACCGAGGCGCCCGCCGCGACCCGGCGGCCGGGCACGCCGACGAGCCGCGCGAACGACGCGCGGGCGGCCTCGACATCGGCGAACATGTCGGCGGGCTGCCCGGCCGCCACGGAGTCCACGGCGGCCCGCATCGCGGTCACCGTGCGGGCCGGAAGCAGACCGGTGCTCGCGGTGTTCAGATAGGTGTTCTTCGCGGCGAACTCGGCACGGACGAGGGTCTCGAAGGTCTCCATGGGGACCACTCTGGGCCCGGAGGATGTCCAGGTCCATTGCTGATTTCTGCGTGGTTCACCCAAGAGGCGCTTATGGATCGCCCCCGACCTGCGTCTTTCAGTTCTGGGGTACGGCGCAGCCGTCCGGGCCGCAGACCTCGGCACCGTCCTCGGCGCTCTTCCCGTCCTGGATGAGGGTGAGCTGCGGACGCTCGCCCCACGCCTGGGCCAACGCCTGGCTGAAGACCTCGGCGGGCTGGGCGCCGGAGACGCCGTACGTCCGGTCGAGGACGAAGAAGGGGACGCCGTTCGCGCCCAGCTCGGCGGCCTCGCGCTCGTCGGTGCGGACCTCGTCGGCGTAGGCGGACGGGTCGGCGAGGACGCGACGGGCGTCGTCCGCGTCGAGTCCGGCGGCGACGGCCAGCTCGACGAGCCGCTCGTCGTCCCCGAAGACGCTGCGCTCCTCGGCGAAGTTGGCGCGGTAGAACAGGCCGATCAGCTCGTCCTGGCGGCCCTTCTCCTTGGCGAGGTGGAGCAGGCGGTGCATGTCGAAGGTGTTGCCGTGGTCGCGGTCCCGGGTGCGGTAGTCCAGGCCCTCGGCGGCGGCCTGGGTGCCCAGGTTCTCCTCGCCTGCCTGGGCCTGCGCCTCACTCATGCCGTACTTCTTGGTGAGCATGGTGAGCACGGGCTGGATGTCGCCCTTGGCGCGGCCGGGGTCCAGCTCGAACGAGCGGTGCACGACCTCGACCTCGTCACGGTGCGGAAAGGCGTCGAGCGCCTTCTCGAAGCGGGCCTTCCCGACGTAGCACCACGGGCAGGCGATGTCGGACCAGATCTCGACGCGCATTCTTCGGCTCTCTCCAGGTCGTGCGGATACGGGACACCCTCCGGGGTCGTCGGTGTGTGAACGTTCAATCTGCGGGCTTCATTCCCCGACCGTGTACCGCAGCGGCAGGTGGCGCCCGTCCTCGGCGGGCCGGTGCTCCGGGTCCGGGAGCCAGCCGAGGCGGGCGTAGAAGGCCCGCGCGCGCCCGTTGTCGCCATGGACGTCGAGCGTCGCCGTGCGCTTCCCGTCCGCCTGCCACTCCTCCACACAGGCCGCGTGCAGCGCCGAGCCGAGGCCGGCCCGCCGGCGGCCGGGCTCGATGTGCAACTGGAAGAGCCTGACGGTGTCGGAGGGCGCGCCCTCGGCCGTACGGAACGCGGCGACGCCGACGATCCGGCCGTCCAGCACGAGACACAGCACATGCCCCTCGCGCCGCTCGATCGCACCCCGCCAGGCCGCGACCCGGTCCGTGCCGTCCTCCGGCAAGCCGTCGGGGTGGTAGGTCGCCCGGGACCTCGCGTGCAACCCGGCGACGACGTCCGCCTCGGCGGGCAGCACGGTCCTGATCATCCGACGCCCGGGGCGCACACGGTCCTCGATCACACAGCGGAGGACGTCTCGGCGGACGACGCGGTTCCGCGTCGTCCGAACCGCACGCGGTACACGTCGGAGGTGAGCCCGGGCGGTGAGTCGGGGCGGTGAGTCGGGGGCGGCTGCGGGGGCGGCCCTCAGCTTCCGTCGCGCAGGTCGCGGGGCCAGGTCGGGCGGAACTCGATGTCGTCGTACGTCACCACGCAGCCCTCCCCCATCGGGGACTGCGTCATGAAGCCCACCAGTGCCGCCCCGCTCTCCTTCTCGTCCGCCAGGGTGAAGAGGCGGATGAAGGTCCAGCGCTTGCCGTCGCGTGAGGCGTGGAAGGCGAAGGCGCGGCCCGTGCGGCTCACCCGGAGCCAGACGGAACTGCCGTCCACGGTGAAGGAGTTGGCGTCGTCGGAGTGGCCGCGGGTGACGACCGTGCAGACGGTGGCCACGTCCGGGGAGTACTCCAGGCAGAGCTTCGCCCAGGCGCGCTCGCCGACGTGGACGTAGAGCACGCCCGCGTCGAAGGAGGCCCCGAAGCCGACCGTCACGCGGGCGATGAGCTGGAAGTCGCCCTCCGGGGCGCCGAGCAGCCGGGGCGCGTCCGACGCCGGGTCGAGCCCTTCGCCGGTGGGCGGCACGAAGCGGTCCTGTCGCGGGCCGGCCCAGCCGGTGAGCACGTCGTCCTCGTACGACCAGTGCCCGTCGGGGCCGTACGTGCGCAGGGAGAAGGGCAGTTCGGGGAGTGAGACGTCCATGGTCCGAGTCTCTCAGGTGGGCCGCGGCGCCGGGGAAGGGGTGGCGGGGAGGGGCGGGCAGAGGTGCGGGGACGGGCTCGGCCCGTCCCCGCGTGGTTCTCAGCGCTCCAGGCGTCCGTCGTAACGCCGGGGCAGGCCCAGCGGGTTGTCGTCGCGCAGCTCCGGCGGCAGCAGTGCCTCGGGCACGCCCTGGTAGGCCACCGGCCGCATCCACCGCTCGATGGCGGTGCCGCCGACCGAGGTGGACGTCGAGGTCGTCGCGGGGTAGGGACCCCCGTGGTGCTGGGCGGGCGCGACGGCGACGCCGGTCGGCCAGCCGTTGACCAGCACCCGGCCCGCGAGCGGCGTCAGCTCGGCGAGGATCTCGGCGCCGCGGCCCTCGCCCGCCGCCTCCTCGGCGGAGAGCTGCACCGTGGCCGTGAGGTTGCCGGGCAGCCGGGACAGGACGGCGCCCGCCTCGGCCGCGTCGGTGTAGCGCGCCACGACCGTGAGCGGCCCGAAGCACTCCTCCAGGAGCAGGTCGTGTTCGCCCTCCGTCGTGAGCCGCTCGGCGGGCACGGTCAGGAAACCGGGGCTCACCGTGTGCCGGCCGCCGGCGCCCGGGGTGACGGGCGACTCGACCTCCGGCAGCCCGGCCCGCTCGGCGACCCCGGCGATGAAGTTGTCCCGCATCCGGTGGTCCAGCAGGACCCCGGCGTCGGTGTCGCTCACCGCGTCGGTCAGGGACTTCAGGAACCGGTCACCCGCCGCGCCGGCCGGTGCGAGCACCAGGCCCGGCTTCACACAGAACTGTCCGACGCCCAGGGTCATCGAGCCGGCGAGGCCGGCGCCGATCTCCTCGGCGCGCTCGGCGGCCGCGGCCTCGGTGACCACGACGGGGTTGAGGGAGCCCAGCTCGCCGTGGAACGGGATCGGCACCGGGCGCTGTGCGGCCGCGTCGAAGAGGGCCCGGCCGCCACGCACCGAGCCGGTGAACCCGGCCGCCGCGATCAGCGGGTGCCGGACCAGTTCGACGCCCGCCTCGAAGCCGTGGACGAGTCCGACGACCGCGGCGGGGATGTCGTGCCGGGCGGCGGCCCGGCGCAGCACGGAGGCGACCAGTTCCGACAGGGCGGGGTGGTCGGGGTGCGCCTTGACGACGACGGGGCAGCCCGCGGCCAGCGCGCTCGCGGTGTCGCCGCCCGCGACGGAGAAGGCGAAGGGGAAGTTGGAGGCCGAGTACACGGCCACGACGCCCAGGGGCACCTTGTACCGGCGCAGGTCCGGGATGGGCGGGGTCGCCGTGGCGTCGGGGTGGTCGATGACGACGTCGAGGAAGGCGCCCTCGTCGACGATCCCGGCGAAGGCGCGCAACTGGAAGCAGGTGCGGGCGAGTTCGCCGTTCAGCCGGACGGGGCCGAGCGCGGACTCCGCGTCGGCGACCTCGACGAGGTGTTCCTTGGAGCCTTCGAGCAGGTCGGCGGCGGTGCGCAGGAACGCGGCGCGGACGGTGCGGTCGGCGAGGGCGGGGCGCACGGCGTGTGCGGCACGGACGGCCTCGTCCACCTCCTGGGCTGTGGCCTCCACCGCAACCTGTTCCCGCTGCTTCCCGGTACGGGGGTCGACACTCCAGACTGGTGCTGCTGCCACCGCGGGTCCCTCCAGATGTGATGCCGCACTTCTTGTGTCACTCACCAGGGGCGTTCGATATGCTGAACGCTGTCTCTGATGGTGAATATGCTGTTGGAGACTATTTCCCGTCCAACGAAGGGGTCAAGGGCGATGTCGGCAGGCGAGACAGGCGGCGGGGCACAGGTCAAGTCCGCGGTACGGACCGTGGAATTGCTCGAGTACTTCGCCGGCCGCCCCGGAATGCACTCCCTCGCCGCGGTCCAGGAGGCCGTCGGCTACCCCAAGTCCAGCCTGTACATGTTGCTGCGCACGCTCGTCGAGCTCGGCTGGGTCGAGACGGACGCGACGGGCACGCGGTACGGCATCGGCGTCCGGGCCCTGCTGGTCGGCACCTCGTACATCGACGGCGACGAGGTGGTCGCCGCGGCCCGCCCCACCCTCGACCGCCTCTCCGACGACACCACGGAGACCATCCACCTCGCGCGCCTGGACGGCACGAACGTCGTCTACCTCGCCACCCGCCAGTCGCAGCACTACCTGCGCCCCTTCACCCGGGTCGGCCGCAGGCTCCCCGCCCACTCCACCTCGCTCGGCAAGGCGCTGCTGGCCACGCACACCGACGAGCAGGTCCGCAAGATGCTGCCCGAGACGCTGCCCGCGCTGACCGAGCACACGATCACGGACCGGGAGAAGCTCATCGAGGAGCTGCGCCAGGTGCGCGAGCAGGGCTTCGCCGTGGACCGCGAGGAGAACACGCTGGGGCTGCGCTGCTTCGGCGTGGCGATTCCGTACCGCACGCCGGCCCGTGACGCGATCAGCTGCTCGGTGCCGGTGGCCCGGCTCACACCCGCGCACGAGCAGATGGTCAAGGACGCCCTGTTCGACGCCCGTGACCGGCTCACCCTGGCCACCCGCCGGCTCTGACGGCTCCGCGCGCGTGTGCCCGTTCGATGAAGGGCGCATGAGAAATGGGTGCGGGAGGGAACGAATCACGCCCTTCCGCTCGTCTTTCCGTACGGCATGAACAAGACGATCAGGCGTGCCGCCGTCTTCACACTGCTGCTCGTCCTCTCCCTGCTGGTGAGGGCGACCTGGGTGCAGTTCTACGACGGCAAGGCACTGGCGGACGACAAGGACAACCGACGGAACGCGATCTCGCTGTACGCGAACCCGCTCGGGAACATCATCGTGGCCGGCGACGCGATCACCGGCTCCACACAGACGAAAGGCAGCGACCTCAAGTACAAGCGGACGTACAAGGACGGCAGCCTGTACGCGGCGGTCACCGGCTACAGCTCGCAGGTGTACGGGGCGACGCAGCTGGAGGGCATCTACCAGGACCTCCTGGACGGCTCGGACATCCAGCTGAAGAACCCCCTGGACAGCCTGACCAACAAGCGCGCCGACCCCGGTGACGTGGTCACGACGATCGACCCGGCGGTGCAGAAGGCCGGGTTCGAGGCCCTCGGGGACAAGAAGGGCGCGGCCGTCGCGATCGACCCGAAGACGGGCAAGATCCTCGGCGTCGTCTCCACCCCGTCGTACGACCCGACGTCGATCAGCGCGGGCAACGGCAGCCTCTGGAAGAAGCTGACCGAGGACCCCGACAAGCCGCTGGTCAACCGCGCGCTGCGGCAGCCGCTGCCGCCGGGTTCGACGTTCAAGCTGGTCGTGGCGTCCGCCGCGCTGGAGAGCGGCCTGTACGACGACGTGGACGCGAAGACGGACAGCCCGAATCCGTACACCCTGCCGAACACGCGCACCCCCCTGAAGAACGAGAGCGCGTCAGCCCCGTGCGAGAACGCCTCGATCCGGGTCGCCCTCCAGTACTCCTGCAACAACGTCTTCGGCAAGATGGCCGTCGACCTCGGGCAGGACAAGGTGAAGGCGATGGCGGAGAAGTTCGGGTTCAACGACACGCAGCAGGACGTGCCGGTGCGCGCCTACACCAGCGTGTACCCCTCGGACATGGACAAGTCGTCGACGGCCCTGACCGGCATCGGCCAGTACGACGTCACCGCGACCCCGCTCCAGATGGCGATGGTGTCCGCCGCGATCGCCAACGACGGCAAGCTCGTCTCGCCGCACATGGTGGCGCAGACCAGCGACGCCGACGGCGACGTGCTGAAGAACTACGACGACGACACCGAGAGCAGGCGGATCGTCAGCTCGGACACCGCCCAGGGGCTCCAGTCGGCGATGCAGACGGTCATCGAGCAGGGCACGGGCACGAACGCCCGGATCCCCGGCGCGACCGTGGGCGGCAAGACGGGTACGGCCCAGCACGGCGAGAAGAACAGCAAGACGCCGTACGCCTGGTTCACCTCGTTCGGGAAGTCCGACTCGACCGGCAAGGAGGTCGCCGTCGCGGTGATCGTCGAGCAGTCGGACGCGGCCCGCTCCGAGGTCAGCGGCAACGGCCTGGCGGCCCCGGTCGCCAAGGCGATGATGCAGGCGGCCCTGAGGAACTGAGCCGACGGCCACGGCCGGCGCACGACAGGCCCTCCGACGACAGGACGGCCCCGCACCTCCTGGTGCGGGGCGAGTGGTACCTGCACCTCTTCGCGCCCGAGCAGCCCGACTTCAACTGGGAACACCCCGCC
>NZ_JBEZHO010000031.1:14085-102994 GCF_040650615.1 Streptomyces sp. NPDC048643 | reverse complement strand
GCCGGATTCATCGCCACCAAAACATTCGGCGCGTCACCCGGCGTGAGGATGTCATGGTCGGCGAAGTGCAGTTGAAACGAAGAAACACCCGGCAGAGTCCCCGCGGGCGCCCGGATCTCGGCCGGAAAGTTCGGCAGCGTCGAGAGGTCGTTGCCGAACGAGGCCGTCTCCGAAGTGAAACGGTCACCGGTGAGCTGCATCCCGTCACCCGAGTCGCCGGCGAAGCGGATGACGACCCGGTCCAGGCGCCGGACTTCCTTGTCGCCCATCCCTGTCGTGGCGGGGGCGGTGGTTTGCACGGACATACGTGGGTCGGCTCCTGTCGGTGCTGGTCCGGCGGGTGCGGGCACGTCGGCGGACACGGGGTGCGGTGCAGGGTCGTACGTCTGCGTCGAGGCTAGGCGGCGCCGGTGGAGGGGCGCTCGGGCCGTCGTCCAGTACGTGAGCCGCCCCGGGCGGGGCTGCCCGGTGGGGTGCAGGGGCGGGCGGGTTACTGGGGCTGGTTGCCGTGTTTGCGCAAGGGCTGCGCGACGTGTTTGGTGCGCAGGACGGCGAGGGCGTCGATCAGGCGGATGCGGGTCTCGGCGGGGTCGATGACGTCGTCGACCAGGCCGCGTTCGGCGGCGTAGTAGGGGTGCATGAGCTGGTCCCGGTATTCCTTGATGTGCTGGGTGCGGGCGGCCTCGGGGTCGTCGGCGGCGGCGATGTCGCGGCGGAAGATGACGCCGGCCGCGGCCTCCGCCCCCATGACGGCGATCTCGTTGCCGGGCCAGGCCAGGGAGAGGTCGGAGCCGATGGAGCGGGAGTCCATGACGATGTAGGCGCCGCCGTAGGCCTTGCGCAGGACGAGCTGGATGCGGGGGACGGTGGCGTTGCAGTAGGCGTAGAGGAGTTTCGCGCCGTGGCGGATGATCCCGTCGTGTTCCTGGCCGACGCCGGGCAGGAAGCCGGGGACGTCGACGAGGGTGACGAGGGGGATGTTGAAGGAGTCGCACATCTGGACGAAGCGGGCCGCTTTCTCGCTGCCCTTGATGTCGAGGACGCCGGCGAGGTGGGCGGGCTGGTTGGCGACGATGCCGACCGTGTGGCCGTCCAGGCGGGCCAGCGCGCACAGCACGTTGGGGGCCCAGCGTTCGTGCACCTCGAAGGAGTCGCCGTCGTCGACGATCTCGGTGATGACGTGGCGCATGTCGTAGGCGCGGGTGGTGTCGTGGGGCACCAGGTCGCGCAGGGCGGGGGTGCGGCGGCCGGGGTCGTCGGTGCTCGGTTCGGGCGGCGGGTGTTCGCGGTTGTTGGCGGGCAGCAGGGAGAGCAGGTAGCGGACGTCGGTGAGGCAGTCGTCCTCGTCGTCGTAGGTGAAGGAGGCGACGCCGGAGAGGGTGGCGTGGGCGTCGGCGCCGCCCAGTTCCTCGTGGCTGACCTGTTCGCCGGTGACGGCTCTGACGACGTCGGGGCCGGTGATGAACATCTGGGCGGTGCCGCGCACCATGAACACGAAGTCGGTCAGGGCCGGGGAGTAGGCGGCACCGCCCGCGCAGGGGCCCATCATGACGCTGATCTGCGGGATGACGCCGGAGTTGCGGACGTTGCGCCGGAAGATGCCGCCGTATCCGGCCAGCGCGGTCACGCCTTCCTGGATGCGGGCTCCGGCGCCGTCGCACAGGCCCACGATGGGGGCGCCCGCGGTGGCGGCCATGTCCATGATCTTGTGGATCTTCTCGGCGTGGGCCTCGCCCAGGGAGCCGGCGAAGATGCGGAAGTCGTGGGCGTAGGCGAAGACGGTACGCCCGTACACGCGGCCCCAGCCGGTGACCACGCCGTCGGTGTGGGGGCGGCGGTCCTCCAGGCCGAAGCCGCTCGCGCGGTGCCGGCGCAGTCCTTCGACCTCGGTGAAGCGGCCGTCGTCGAAGAGGAGCGCGAGGCGTTCGCGGGCGGTGAGTTTGCCCTTGGCGTGCTGGGCGTCGGTGGCCTGCGTACCGGGTCCCTCGCGCATGGTCTGCCGTAGGGCCTCGAGTTCGGCGACGGTGCCGCGCCGCTGCCCCGGTGTGTCGTCCAGGGCGGTCATGGGCTTTGCGGGCATGGGTGTCCCCCTTCGGCCGTCGTGGTGAACCGCCGCCCAGCGTGCGCCGGGGCGCTCGAGGGCGGTTGGAGTGCCGGACGATGCGGGCCGGTCCCGGGCTGCCTGCGCCGTGGCGGGGTGTGCCCCTGCCTGTCTTCGTCGTGGAGGTCAGGGCCGGTGCCGGTGTGTACGGCCTGCCTTCATCCGCCTCCGCCGCGTCCGGGCCGTGGTGGCGGGTCTGCGGCGTTTCTCCACCGGGCTGCGAGCGGTCGTCGAGGGAGGGTCGGCATGCTCGGGCTCGTGAGCTCCGATGCGGCCTGGCGTGAGACGTGAGGAGCTCGGACCGCCCGCCGGCGCCCCAACCCCCCGCGGGTGCCGGCGGGCCGGTCCACCCCGGGCGAGACGCGCGGCCCTGGGGTGGGCGTGCCTGCCCGGGGCGGGAAGGGCAGCAGCTGCGGGGCGGGGTCGGGCGCACGGCGCCCGGCATGCTCGGGCAGGCTCGATCTGCCGCGCCGGGCCGGGCGGTTGACGGCCCGTTTCCGGCCGGGGACGACCGGCCGGCTCCAGACGAAGGAGACACCGACAGTGGACACCACCTGGTTCCGACGCTTCACCGCCCCGGGCAGCGGGCCGCGGCTCGTGTGCTTCCCGCACGCCGGGGGTTCGGCGACGGCGTACCTGCCGCTGGCGCGGACGCTGCCCGCGGACCTCGATGTGGTGTCCGTGCAGTATCCGGGGCGCCAGGACCGCTACCGCGAGGCGCCGTTCACCTCGATCGCCGCGCTCGTCGAGGCGGTGGCCGGCCACCTGGCGGAGGAGCTGGAGAGGGATCCCTCGCGGCCGTACGCCCTGTTCGGTCACAGCATGGGCGCGCTCGTCGCGTTCGAGACGGCCCGGCTGCTCGCCGCGCGTGAACTGCCTTCTCCGCAGCGGCTGTTCCTGTCCGGTCGGGGTGCGCCGGGCCCGCGGACCAGTGAGCACTACCAGTTCTTCGAGGACGCCGACGTGCTGGCTGAGGTGCGGCGGCTGGGCGGTACCGATCAGGCCATGCTCGACAACCCCGAGATCATGGAGATGGTGCTGCCGGGGCTGCGGGCCGACTACCGGGCCCTTGGCACGTACGTCTGGCGGGAGGGTGAGCAGCTCGCGGTGCCGATGTCGGTGCTGGTCGGGGACAGCGACCCGATGGTGAGTGTCGAGGAGGCCGTGACGTGGCGGGAGCACACCGGGGGCGACTTCGCGCTGAAGGTGTTCTCCGGGGGTCACTTCTATCTGGCCGACCACCTCGGTGGGATCGCCGCGACCGTGACGGAGGGGCTGCTCGCCGGGACGGGCGCCCGCTGACCCGTTTCCGGGCCGGGCACGCCGACGGGCCGTGGGACGGGTCCGTGCCCGCGCTCCGCGCCCGGGCCGTGACGGTGCCCGCGCTCGTGTCCGGGCCGTGGCTCGATGTGGCTGGTTGACCCTGACCCGGGGTCAGGGTGAACGCTGAACCCATGACCACTTCCCCCACGGCTTCCTGGTCCGGCATGGTCCCCGTCGACGACACGGCGCTGGCCGTCACCGACACGCGCGGCCCCGGCCGGGCCGTCGTCTATCTCAACGGCGCCTACGCCGGCCGGCGGCCCTGGCGGCCCGTCATCGCCGAACTCGGCGCCGGCTGGCGGCACATCACGTTCGACGGGCGGGCCCGCGGCCGCTCGCGCCGGTCGGCGGACTACTCCTTCGAGGCCGCCCTGCGCGACATCGACGCCGTCCTCGGCGCGACCGGAGTGGACCGGCCGCTGCTGGTCGGCTGGTCCTACGGCGCCTCACTCGCCGTGCACTGGGCCGAGCGCAACCCCGGCCGCGCGCTCGGCGTGGTGTGCGTGGACGGGGCGGTCCCCTACGGTCTGACCGGTGAGGCGGGGCGGGCGCGGATCCGGCGCCTGTTCCGCCGGATGCGGCTGCTGCTGCCGCTGGTGCGGCCCTTCGGGCTGGCCGCACGGATGAGCGCCGACCGGCACGCCGACGTCAACATCGAGGCCAACGAGATCACCGCGGCCATCGGACCGGTCCTGGACCGGGTGGCGTGCCCGGTGCGTTTCGTCCTCGCCACCGGGGCGAGCCTGGGCGGCCAGGAGGAGGAGATGGAGGAGATGCGGGCCTCGCTGGACCCGGTGCTCGCCCGCAACCGGGACATCCGGGTGAGCGCGAAGGTCGCGAGCAACCACTCCCACATCCTGCGCAAGGACTTCCGGGCGGTGGCCGCGGCGGTCCGTGAGACGGCGGCCGCCCTCGACGGCGGGGCGCGCTGACCTCATGGTGTACGGGCTCACGATCGGGCAGGCGGCCGCGTTCGCCGGTGTCACGGTCAAGGCGGTGCGCCACTACCACCGGCTCAATCTGGTCGAGGAACCCGGGCGGGACGGTTCGGGCTATCGGCGGTACGGGTCGGCGCAGATGCTGCGGCTGGTGCAGGTGCGGACGCTGGCCGGCGCGGGGGTGCCGCTCGCCGAGATCGCCGGGCTTCTCGACGGGGATCCGGAGGGGTTCGCGGCGGCGCTGGAGGATGTCGAGCGCCGGCTCACCGAGCGGATCGAGGAGCTGATCGCGCGGCGGGCGGTGCTGCACCGGCTGGCCTCCGGGGACCGGCTGCTGCTGCCGGAGCGGGCCTGTGCGGTGCTGGACCGGCTCGCCGGGCTGGGAGTCGGTGCCGCGTACGTGGCGATCCAGCAGGAGGCGCTGGTCCTGGCGCGGGCTCTGGTGCCGGAGGTGTTCGAGAGTTTCCTGCAGCATCTGGAGCACCAGCTGGCCGATCCGCAGTACGTCGAGCTGGTGCGGCGCTGTCAGGACGCCGAGGCGTGGGATGCGGACGATCCGCGGCTCGATGAGCTGGCGGCCACGCTGGCCGCCAAGGTGCTGGCCCATCGCGAGCAGTTGTCGATGCCGGCGGCGTTCCGGGCCAGACCGGACGCCGCCGCCCGGTACGGGCTGATCAACCATCACCGTGAGGAGCAGGCGCCTGCGGCGGTGCGGCTGACCGAGCTGCTGGAGGCGAACCTGCGGGCGGCCGGGGTGGAGGTTCCGCAGCAGTGAGCGCCCCCGGGCGGCTCGGCTGGTGGCCGCCCGCCGGGTCCCGGCGGGCGGGGCGGGTCAGGGGTAGGTGTGGAAGCCGCGGCCGGACTTCTTTCCCAGCAGGCCGCCCTCGACCATGCGCAGCAGCAGGGGCGGCGGGGCGTAGAGGGGTTCCTTGTACTCCTCGTACATGGCCCGGGCGATGGAGACGGTGGTGTCCAGGCCGATGAGGTCGGCCAGGCGCAGCGGTCCCATGGGGTGGGAGCAGCCCTGGGTCATGCCCTGGTCGATGGTGTCGGCGTCGGCGAGGCCGGATTCGAGCATGCGGACGGCGCTGAGCAGGTAGGGGAAGAGGAGGGCGTTGACGAGGAAGCCGGCCCGGTCCGGGGAGGTGATGGGTTTCTTGCCCAGGACGTCGCGGACGAAGGTCTCGGCGCGGGTGCTGACCGCCCGGTCGGTGAGGACGGAGTCGATGACTTCGACGAGCGGGAGTACGGGGACGGGGTTGAAGAAGTGCAGGCCCAGGACCTGGGCGGGGCGGCGGGTGGCAGCGGCGAGGCGGACGATCGGGATGGAGGAGGTGTTGGTCGCCAGGATCGCGTCGGGGTCCTCGACGATCTTGTCGAGGGTGGCGAACAGGTCCTGTTTGAGGGACTCGTCCTCCTTGACGGCCTCGATCACCAGGTGCCGGTCGGCGAGTTGGCCCAGGTCGCGGGTGAACGAGACGCGGGCCAGGGCCGCTTCGCGGTCGGCGGGGGTGAGCTTGCCCTTGGTGACGCCGCGGTCGAGGGAGGCGGTGAGCCGTCGGGGTGCGGTGTCCAGGGAGGTCTCGGAGAACACCACGACCCGCACGTCCAGGCCTGCTTTGGCGCAGAGTTCGGCGATGCCGGTGCCCATGATGCCGCTGCCGACGACACCGACCCGGTCGATGCCGGTGCCGGTGCCGGTGCCGGTGTTGCCGGTTGTGGTGTCGGTGTGGTGCGTGGTGGTGGTCATATGGGGTTCCCCCAGGTCAGAAGTGATGCTCCGATCGACATGCCGCCGCCGAACCCGGCGAGGAGCACCAAGTCGCCCGGGTCGAGGGCTCCGCTGCGGTTCGCGTCGTCGAGGGCGACGGGCACGGAGGCGCTGCCGACGTTGCCGTAGCGGATCAGGGTGCGGTGGGTCTGTGCGCCGGCCAGGCCGGTGCGTTCGACGAGGTCGGTGAGCATGACGCCGTTGGCCTGGTGGGGGACGAAGTGGTCGACGGCGGCGATGTCGACGCCGGCCCGGTCGGCGAGGGCGGTCAGGGCGGGCGGGACGTGTTCGGCGACGAAGTCGCGTACGCCGCGGCCGTCCATCCTGAAGTGGTGGCCGCCCTCGGCGAGGGTCTGCGCGGAGGCGGGGTTGCGGCTGCCGCCCGCTTCGACGCGGATGAGGTGGTGGGCGTCGCCGCGGCTGGACAGGTCGCTCGCCATGATGCCGCAGGGGTCCGGGACGGCGCCGACGACGGCAGCTCCGGCGCCGTCGGCGAAGAGGATCGCGGTCCTGCGGTCGGTGAAGTCCAGGATGCGCGAGTACACGTCCGCGCCGATCACCAGGGCGCGGGCCGTGGGGTGTTGGGCGATGAGGCTGTGGGCGAGGGCGAGGGCGTAGACGAAGCCGCTGCACACGACGTTGACGTCGAAGCAGGCCGCGTTCCAGGCGCCCAGCGCGCTTTGGACGAGGTAGGAGGTGGGGGGCTGGGGGAAGTCACCGGTGGAGGTCGACACGATGACGTAGTCGATCTGACCGGCACTCAGTCCTGCCTGGTCCAGGGCGCGTTCGGCGGCGAGGGTGGCGAGGTCGGAGGTCGCCTCGTGGGGGGCGGCGTAGCGGCGGGAGCGGATCTGGGTCTTGGCCTCGATCCACTGGGGGCTGACGCCGACGCGTTCGGCGATCTCGTCGTTGGTGACCTCGTGCTTGGGCAGGTAGGAGCCGGTGGAGAGGATGCCGATGCCCACGTCAGGCCCCCTTGCTAGATGCGGTGCTGTCGCGCAGGGGGTTGAGGCGGGCGGTGTGTGTCCGCTCCTGCGGTGCCGGGCGGGCGACGCCAGGTCCCTCTCGGGAGGTGAGCCGGAGCCCGCCGACTATGTCGGTGAGGTGGTTGAACGGGATGGGTTGCGCAGGCTTAGTAACGTGCCGATGTGGGGACGTCGGCGCGAAGACTGAAGAAAACCGTCTCGGACGCAAGAGGTGCTCGGTTGTGGCGTGCTCGCGAGGGGCGGTTTGCTGGGCGCTGACGTGCTTGAGGTTCATCCACAGTTGACATCCTCCCTGGCCAAAGAGCCGGGGATTCCCGCCTGTTCCCGCCGCGCGGGTGGGAGCGTCGGATGGGTTCCTGTTTCGCCGCGCGGTGCCGGCATTACTGCCGGTCTTATCTGCGCTCCACAGGCTGATACCGCCAGTCCGGCGGCCTTGGCGACGTTGACTGCCGCGTTGATGTCCCGGTCCAGGACTGCTCCGCAGATACCGCACGTCCATGTACGGATATTGAGGGGCTTGGGACCGTCTTTGGCACCACAGTGCGAACACACTTGGCTGGTGGGTTGGAAACGGCCGATCCGGCAGAAGGTACGCCCGTATCGGGCCGCTTTGTACTCCAGCATGGCCACGAAGGCCGACCAACCGGCGTCGTGGACGGACTTGGCCAGGCGCGTGCGAGCGAGCCCCCTGACCGCCAGATCTTCCACTGCGATCGCTTGGTTCTCGCGGATCAGTTGTGTGGAGAGCTGGTGATGGAACTCGCGTCGCGCGTCGGCGACCCGCGTGTGAGTGCGGGCGACCTTCAGCCGGGCCTTGCCGGAGTTGTGGCTGCCCGGGATTTTGCGGCCCAGACGTTGTTGGTCCCGTCTGAGTCTCTTTTCCGCCCGTCGTAGAAAACGCGGACTGTCGACTTTGCGACCGTCGGAGAGGACGGCGAAGTGCGTTAGCCCCAGATCGACTCCGATTGTGCCCGGGGTTTCTGGCAAGGCCTCGTCGGGACCGGTGTTGATGACAAAGCTCGCGAAATACCGGTCCGCCGAGTCCTTGACCACTGTCACTGTAGATGGTTTCGATGGCAGGCTGCGGGACCACTTCACCTGCAGATTGCCGATCTTCGGCAGCCGTAGCTTCTGCCCCGGTGTGATCGACCAACGGGCGTTCGCGGTGAACCGGACCGACTGCCGGGTGTCCTTGCGCGACTTGAAGCGTGGAGCGCCCGTGCGCGGACGCTTGCCCTTGAGGCTGTCGAAGAAGTTCCGGTATGCGGCATCCAGGTCCCGCAGGGACTGCTGCAACACGACTGTCGAGACGTCGCCGAGCCAAGCCCGCTCTGGCCTCTTCTTCGCCTCGGTGATCAAGCTCTTCGACAAGGCGCCTGAGGTCGGGAATGGCAGTCCTTCGCTGCGGGCGGTTTCCCGGGCGCGCAGCGCATCGTTGTAGATCACCCGCGCACACCCGAACGCCTGCGCCAAAGCTCTGCGCTGACCAATCGTCGGGTATAGGCGAAAGCTGTACCGAAGTTGCACGCGGTGATTGTATTCCTGGTTCATGATCGGCATACCGAATACTCGCAAAAGCGCCCGTGGACCGTCTCCCCTTCGCGCCTGCGCGGATTCGCCTGTAGCCGCCGGTGGCTTGAGGATGCAGGCACTGCCCAACAACGTCGGCACTCTCGTTTGCGTACCGGTGAGCGATGGAGCGCTGGGGATGAACCAAGCCGATACTGAGCGTGTTGGTATCGAAGGAGCCAGCATTCCCAGTGCCCGGAGCGTGACCTGGAGGGCGAAGAAGTGCCCTTTGAGAGAATTGTTCGGCGGGAGGTATGCCGATTGACATGTCAGGCCCCCTCAAGGACTGCATCGGTGCCGCGCAGGGGGTTGAGGCGGACGACGCCGATCTTCTCGCGCAGGACGGGGTCGGTGACGCCGAGTCCTTCCCGGGGGGCCAGGCACAGGACGCCGACCTTTCCGGTGTGGCGGTTGAGCTGGACCAGGCGGGCGGCCTCGCCCACGTCCTTGAGGGGGAACACCGTCGACAGGACCGGGGAGAGGTGTCCCAGGCGGAACAGGCGGTTGCATTCGGCCTGTTCCTGGAGGTTGGCGGCGTGGCTGCCGATGATCCGTTTGAGGTTCATCCACAAATACCGGTTGTCGAAGTGGTGGTCGTATCCGGTGCTGGATCCGCAGGTGACGACGGTGCCGCCCTTGCGGACGACGAACACCGAGATGCCGAAGGTGGCGCGGCCGACGTAGTCGAAGACGACGTGCGGGTCCTCGCCGGTCTGGCGGCGGATCTCGCGGCCCAGGCGCTTGCCCAGTTCGATGGTCCGTTCGGGGGTGGGGGCGTCGTCGCCGCCCATGCCGATCTCGTTGCGGTTGATCACGATGTCGCAGCCCAGGCGGCGCAGTGCGGTGGCCTTCGCTTCGGAGCTGACGACGCCGACGGCGATGCCGCCCGCGTTCTTGACCATCTGGACGGCGTACGCGCCGAGTCCGCCGGTGGCGCCCCAGATGAGGACGATGTCGCCCTGTTTGATGCGGGCGCCGTTGTCGCCGACGAGCATCCGGTAGGAGGTGGCGGCGGTCAGCAGGACGCTCGCGGACTCCTCCCAGGTGAGGTGGGCGGGTTTGGGCAGGAGCTGGCTGGCGCGGACGACGGCGTAGTGGGCGAGGCCGCCGAAGTTGGTCTCGTATCCCCAGATCCGCTGGCGGGTGCCGAGCATGGCGTCGGCGTGGGTGGCGGGTTCCTGTTCGTCGACCTGGACGCAGGAGGCGACGACGTGGTCGCCGGTCCTCCAGTGCCGTACGCCGGCGCCGGTCTTGACGACGATGCCGGCGGCGTCGGAGCCGACGACGTGGTGGGGCAGGTCGTGGCGGGCGGCGTGGGCGCCCTCGCGGGCGTGGCGCTTGAGGAAGGCGAAGGTGGGGACGGGTTCGAAGGTCGCCGACCAGACGGTGTTGTAGTTGATGGAGCTGGCCATGACGGCGACGACGACCTCGTCCGGGGCGATGTCGGGCATCGGGACGGGGCCGACGTGCAGGGACTTGCGGACGTCCTTGTCCTCGACGCCGTCGAACATGTCGGTGTCTGCGGCCAGGAGGTGGGCGGCCTCGTAGGTGGCGGGCAGGTCGTGCCGTGCGAGCTCGTCCGGGCCGGCCCCGTCCAGCAGGGCCTGGGTCAATGCGTCCATGATCGCCTTTCTGCTCTGCCGTGGTCACGGGGACAGGTGTGCCGTACGGCGGACGGGTGGGCGCGCCGGGTCCGCGGCGCGGCGGGGGGCGTGCTCACAGGACGGCGCCGTTGCTGGTCCTCCTGCGCAGGCTGGGCCTGCTGGAGCGGGCGAGGTCCTGCCACATGTCGGACAGGCCGATGACGGTGCGGGCCGCGAACAGGCGGCGGATCGACACTTCCTGGTTGAGTTCGGCGCGGATCAGGCCGACCAGGCGGATGGCGCGCAGCGAGTTGCCGCCGAGGTCGAAGAAGTCCTCGTCGATGCCGACCCGGTCCAGTTCGAGGACGTCGGCGAAGGCGGCGGCCAGGATCTTCTCGGTGTCGTTGCGGGGGGCTTTGTAGGTGTCGTCGGCGACGGCGGGTTCGGGCAGTGCGGTGCGGTCGATGCGTCCGCCGGGGGTCAGCGGCAGCTGGTGGAGGACGGTGAACAGGGAGGGCACGAGGGGTTCGGGCAGGCGGGCGGCGGTGAAGCGGCGCAGTTCGTCGGCCGGGACGCTCCGGCCGCTCGCCGGGACCAGGTAGGCGAGGAGCCTGGGCTGGCCGGCGCTGTCGGGGCGGACGGTGACGGCCGCCTGGGCGAGGGCGGGGTGCTCGGCCAGGGCCTCCTCGACCTCGGCGAGTTCGACGCCGGTGCCGCGCAGCTCGGCCCGCGTGTCGGGGCCGCCGACGTGGGTGAGGCGGCCGTCTTCGTCGCGGCGTGCGCGGTCCCCGGTGCGGTACATGAGGCTGCCGGGCGGGCCGGAGGGGCAGGGCACGAAGCGGGCGGCGGTGGCGGCGGGGTGGCCGAGGTAGCCGCGGGTCACGCCGGGGCCGGCCACGTACAGCTCTCCGGTGACGCCTGCGGGTACCGGTGCGAGGCCCGGGCCCAGTATGTGCAGGGCGGTGTCGTGGCTCGGGTGGCCGATGGTGCCCGCGGGGGGCAGGGGCTGGTCCGCGCTCACCAGGTGGCGGGCGGCGAACACGGTGTTCTCGGCGCTGCCGTGGCCGGTGACGATGTTCAGGTGGGGGCAGGTCTCGCGGATGCGGCGCAGGGCGGCGGCGGGCAGGCGGTCGCCGCCGGTGACCACCTGGCGTAGCGGGGCGAGGAGTTCGGGGTGGCGGGCGGCGATCGCGGTGAGGCGGGCGGCGGGCAGCCACAGGGTGGTGATGGTGTCGGCGCCCCCGATCCGGGCCAGGATGTCGTCCTCCCGCTCCCCGGGGGGTGCCGCGACCACCCGGGCGCCGTTGAGGAGCGGTGTCCACAGTTCGAGGGCGAGGGCCTCGACGGTGTGCGGGCCGTGCCACAGCACGGTGTGCTCGCCGGTCTGGCGCCAGAGGGGGTCGGCCGCGAAGCGGGCCAGGTTGCGGTGGGTGAGGGCGACGGGCGCGCCGGCCCCGCCGTCGAGTGGGGTGTCCGCGACGGCGAACAGGCCGTGCGGGCGGGCGGGGACCGGGTGGTGCGCGGCCGTGCCGTCGTCGGCGCCGGCCGGGGCGGGGTCGTCGAGGACGATCACGGACAGGTCCGCGACGGCGGGGAGGATGGCGGCGGTCGCCGGGTCGGTGAGCAGGACGCGCGCGAGGGAGCGGGCGGCCTGCGTGGTGAGATCACCGGCCGCGAGGGCGGGGTCCAGGGGCAGCCAGGCGGCGCCGGTCTTCGCCACCGCCAGCAGGGCGACGGCCAGGTCCGCCGAGCGGGGCAGGGCGACCGCCACGACTGTCTCGGCCGCCACCGTGCGGGCGCGCAGGGCGGCGGCCAGCAGGCTTGAGCGGGCGTCCAGTTCGCGGTAGGTGAGGGTCGTGTCCCCGTCGGTGAGGGCGGTGGCGTCGGGGGTGCGTTCGGCCTGCCGGGCGAACAGGTGGGTGACCGTCTCCTGCGCGGCCGGGAGGCGGGGGCCTTGCTGGCGGGCCGCGGTGGGCGTCCGTTCTCCTACGGCGTCGGCGGTCACGTCCAGGGATCCGACGGGCTGGTCACCGGCGGCGACCAGGGCGCGGACGTGGGCGATGAGTTCCTCGCCGATGAAGCGCAGTTCGGGGCGGGAGTAGAGGCTCTCGGGGGCGTCGAGGCGGATGAACAGGTCGCTGTCGGCGCTGCCGTCGGTGTAGACGCCGATGGACAGTTCGTCGAAGGTGCCGGTCGTCGCGCCGAAGTAGCGGGCCGGGCTGTCGCCGAAGTGGAGCTGCTGCACGAACTCGACGACGTTCAGGACGGCGCCGAAGCTGCCGCGGTCGCTCAGGGTGGTGCCGGCGGCGCGCTGGATGTCGGAGTAGTGGCAGGCGGCGTGGTCGAAGATCTCGTACGTCTCGTCGACGAGTGCGTCGGCGATCTCGGTGAAGGTCGCACCGAGCGGCACCTTGGCGCGGACCGGGACCACGTTGACCGCGAGGCCGGGGGTGCGGCTGGCGATGCCGACGCGGTTGCCGACGGCCAGGGAGAGGAGGAAGTCGGATCGGTCGCAGCGGTGCCGGACGAACACCGCGGCGGCGGCGGTCAGCATCGTGGACATCCAGACGCCCATGGACTGCGCGGTCTCGGTCCAGGTGGCCGCTTCGGCGCGCGGGACGGTGAGGGTGCGGCTGGCCATGCCGATGGCGCCGGCCACCTGGGACCAGCGGTCGGCGCTGCTGAGCGGTTCGGCGAGTGCGGCGCGCGTGCTGTCGGACAGGGCGATGCGCGGGAGGCGGGCGGGCGGCGGCGCGTCCTTGAGGTAGTCGCGCCAGAAGGCGGTGTCCTCGGTGAACTGCGGGGAGGCGAGGTAGCGGTCGGACTCGGCGGTGAAGGAGGCGGTGTCCCACGGGTGGGGCAGCGGCGGGACGCTCTGCCCCCGGGCGAGGGCCGTGTAGGCCTCGGCGAGGCGGCGGGAGAGGAGGCCGCCCGCGCCGAAGCCGTCCGATATGAGGTGGTGGTAGGCGATCACCAGGAGGGAGCGGTCGGCGGCGAGTTTCACCACGCCGAGCCGGAACAGCAGGTCCCGTTGCAGGTCGAAGGGCTCGCGCACCAGGTCGGCGAGTGCGTCGCGGGCCGCCTGTTCGGGGTCCGGCTCGTTGCTGAGGTCGAGGTGGAAGGGCCGCCAGTCGCCCAGTTCGCGGGGCACCAGGCGCAGCCCGTCCCCGCCCTTCTCGGTGAAGGTGACGCGCAGTACCTCCGCCTCGCCCATCACGTGCAGGAACGCGGACTCCATGACCGTCGTGTCCAGGTCGCCGGCCACGTCCCACATGGTCAGCGCGTGGTTCGGCGTGTCAGAAGCCATTTCCTGTGCCCGCCACAGCCCTTGGTGCGCAGACGACGCGCCGAACGAAGGCATACAGATCAACCCCTCAGCAAACAGGCCCGAATCGGAGGATTTCGCAGGTCACCCCCACTGTCGGGGAAGTGGCACAGCCGTTCAATGCACCCGGGTGCCCGGCGGGACGGGGCCGCGGTGGTGCTTGCGGTGTCCCGCCGGCGGGACGCTCCCGCCGGGCGCGAGGGCGCCCGGCGGGGTTGGTTCAGCGCGGATCGTGGGTGGTCAGCAGGGACAGGACGTGGCCGGTGACGCGGCGGGGCGAGGGGTGGCGCAGCACCATGTTCGCCCGCAGTTTGAGTCCGGTGGAGGCGGTCAGGCGTTTGCTGAGTTCCGCCGAGAGCAGGGAGTCGAAGCCGAGTTCCTTGAACTCCTGGTCAGGGCCCACGGACTGGCCGGAGGTGTGTCCGAGGACGACGGCGACCTTCTCCAGGACGTGGTCCAGCAGGACGGCGCCCGCCTCCTCAGCGGGGAGGGCGGCGAGCCTTTGCGGCAGGGGTACGGGCGGCTCGTCGGCGGCGGTCGGTTCGGCAGCGGTGTCCTCGGGGGCGGTGTCGCCGGCCGCCGGCGTGGTGCGGGTGGAGTTGAGCCAGTACCGCCGGTGCTGGAAGGCGTAGGTGGGCAGGTCCACCCGGTGGCGGGTCTCGAAGAGGGTGGTGAGGTCTGCCGGGCCGCCCTGGACGTGGAGTTGGGCCAGGGAGGCGACGACGGAGGCGACCTCGTCGCGGTTGCGGCGCGTCGAGGACAGGACGAGTGCGTCGTCGAGGTCCTCGAGCGTCTCCTGCACCGGGACGGTCAGGACGGGGTGCGGGCTCATCTCGATGAACACGCGGAACCCGTCATCGGCCAACTTCCGCACCGATGTGGAGAATTGGACTTTTTCGCGCAGGTTGTCGTACCAGTAGTCGGCGTTCAGCCGTGCGGTGTCGATGACCTCGCCATGCAGGGTGGAGCAGAAGGGCAGTGTGGACGACGTGGGGTTCAGGCCGGCGAGCGGGGCCTTCACCTGGTCGCGGACCCGGGTCACGTGGTGGGAGTGGGAGGCGTAGTCGACGGAGATCCTGCGGGCCTGGGTGCCTTCGGCCTTCATCTTCTCGATGAACTCGTCCAGTGCGTCCGGCTCCCCGGACACCACCACGGAGCGGGGCCCGTTGACGACGGCGACGCTCACCTGGCCGCTCCAGGGCGCGATCCGCTCCTGGACGGTCTGCTCCGACGCGGCGACCGAGGCCATCGCGCCGTGCCCGATCAGGTCCACCAGTGCCTTGCTGCGCAGTGCGACGATCTTCGCGGCGTCGCGCAGGGACAGGGCGCCGCACACGTGGGCGGCGGCTATCTCGCCCTGGCTGTGGCCGATCACCGCGGCCGGTTCCACGCCCCAGGACCGCCACAGGGCGGCCAGCGACACCATCACGGAGAACAGGGCCGGCTGCAGGACGTCGACCCGGTCCAGTCCCGGCGCGCCGTCGGCGGCGCGCAGCACGTCCAGGAGGGACCAGTCGGTCCACTCGGCCAGGGCTGCCGCGCACGCGTCGAGACAGTGGGCGAAGGCGGGGAAGGTGTCGTAGAGCCGGCGGCCCATGCCCACCCACTGCGATCCCTGGCCGGGGAAGACGAAGACGGTGCCGCCGGGGGTGCTCGCGCGGGCGCGCACCACGCCGGGGTTGTCCTGGCCCCGGCTCAGGGAGGTGAGGCCGGCGAGGAGTTCCTCGCGGGTGCGGCCCAGGACGACCGCGCGGTGCTCGAAGCGTGTCCGGCTCGACAGCAGCGACCAGCCGACGGCGGCCAGGTCCACGCCGGAGGCGGTGTCGGCGGCGGTGAAGTCGCGCAGTCTGTGCGCCTGTTGCTCGAGGGCCGCCGCGCTCTTGGCGGACACCACCCAGGGCACCAGGCCGCCCACGACGCCCGCGGCCGGGCCGGGCCCGCCCTCTCCCCCGGCCTGCGCGGTCCGGCCCGCCTGCGGGATCTGTCCGGACTGCGCGGTCGGTCCGGACTGCGAGGTCGGTCCGGACTGCGAGGTCGGTCCGGGCTGCGGGGCCGGTTCGCTCCGCCGGTCCTCGGGGGCTTCCTCCAGGATCACGTGCACGTTGGTGCCGCTCACCCCGAACGACGACACCCCGGCGCGCCGCGGGCCCTGCGGCTTGTCCCATGGGCGTCCCTGGGTGAGCAGTTCGACGCCGGCCGTGGCCCAGTCCACGTGCGGGGAGGGGGCGTCCACGTGCAGGGTGCGGGGCAGGTGACGGTGGCGGATGGCCTGGACGGCCTTGATGATCGAGGCGACGCCGGCGGCGGCCTGGGCGTGGCCCATGTTCGACTTCAGCGATCCCAGCCACAGCGGCCGGCCCGGCTCGCGGCCCTGGCCGTAGGTGGCCAGCAGGGCGCCCGCCTCGATGGGGTCACCGAGGACGGTTCCGGTGCCGTGCGCCTCGACCAGGTCGACGTCGGACGCGGTGACCCGGGCGTTCGCCAGCGCCTTGCGGATCACGTTCTCCTGGGCGCGCCCGTTGGGGGCGGTCAGGCCGTTGCTGGCGCCGTCCTGGTTGACGGCGGAGCCGGCGAGGACGGCGAGGACGGGGTGGCCGTTGCGGCGGGCGTCGGACAGCTTCTCCAGCAGGAGGACGCCCACGCCCTCGGCCCAGCCGGTGCCGTCCGCGCCGGACGCGAAGGACTTGCAGCGGCCGTCGGGGGCCAGGCCCTTCTGGCGGGAGAACTCCACGAACAGTTCGGTCGTCGACATCACCAGCGCGCCGCCCGCCAGCGCCAGGGAGCACTCCCCCGCGCGCAGGGACTGTGCGGCCAGGTGCAGGGCGACCAGGGAGGAGGAGCAGGCGGTGTCCACGGAGAGGGCCGGTCCGGTCAGGCCCAACTCGTAGGCGACGCGGCCGGAGGCGACGCTGAGGGTGCTGCCGTGCAGGACGTAGCCCTCCAGGCCGTTCTTCTCCCCTTCCAAGAAGCGTGAGCCGTACTCGGAGGAGCTGACGCCGGTGAACACGCCGACGTCGGTGCCGCGCACGGTGGCGGGGACGATGCCGGCCCGCTCGAAGACCTCCCACGACGTCTCCAGCAGCAGGCGCTGCTGCGGGTCGGTGGCGAGCGCCTCGCGGGGGCTGATGCCGAAGAAGTCCGCGTCGAATCCGGCCACGTCGGAGAGGAAGCCGCCGTGGCGGACGTAGGAGGTGCCGACGGTGTCGGGGTCGGGGTCGTAGACGTCGCGCCAGCCGCGGTCGGTGGGGAACGCGCCGACGACGTCGCGGCCCTCGCGGATCACGTCCCACAGGTCCTCGGGGCTGGAGACGTCTCCGGGGTAGCGGCAGGCCATGGCGACCACGGCGATGGGCTCGCCGTTGCCGGCCTTGAGGGCGTCGTTCTCCTGCCGGAGCCGGTCGCGTTCCTCCAGCAGGGTGCGCAGGGCCCGCTGGACCCGGTCGGCGCCGTCCCCCGACGGGGGTGCGAGGTTGGTCCTGTCCGTCGTCATCGGGTACCTCCGAGTGCCCCGGCCTTCAAGCCAGAGAGGAATCGGACTGCTGGGGAGTAGGGCAGACGCGACCGCATCGTCCTGACGGCGATCCGGCCTCGGCCACGGCGGCTCGGCACCAGTTCTCGACGCAGTGGAGAGTCTGGGAGCTGAGGCGCCGGTAGCGTGGCGGCATGACGGCCACAAGACAGACGGAGGATGCGGGGTACGCCCGGTACACCTATCGTCTGCGTGTGTCGTCCACCGCTCTGGCCGGTCTTGATGCCGAGTGGGCACGCTGTCGTTGGGTGTGGAACGAGTGCGTAGCGATGTCCCGCAAAGTCCACGGCCTGAACAAGAGAACGGTCGAAAAGGTGTCGTGTGGCCCGGCACAGCTCGACAGGATGCTGACCGATGCCCGCGCCGCCATGGGATGGCTGCGCGAGGGCAGTTCGGTGCCTCAACAACAGGCCATCCGCGACTTCGGCAAGTCCCGCGCGAAAGCGTTGAAGGACATCAAGGCGAAACTGCCGATGCGTCAGCGCGCCGGAATGCCCCGGGTGAAGACGAAGCGCGAGGCCTTGCCCAGCGTGAACTACACCCGGCGTGGCTTCCGGTTGAAGGACGGCCGCCTGCACCTTGCGGGCGGCATCGTCCTGACCGTGGTGTGGTCCCGCAGCCTGCCCTCTGATCCCACATCGGTACGTGTGTACCGGGACAGCCTCGGCCACTGGTATGCGTCGTTCGTCGTGGAGGGGTCGCTCGAGCCGCTGCCCGCCACCGGCCGTGTGATCGGCATCGACTGGGGTGTGAGGGAGACGGCGACAACCACCTCCGGCGCGCACGACCTCCCCCACGCCCAACACGGGAAATCCGCCGCAGCCAAGCTGGCCGGATACCAGAAGATGATGGCCCGCCGCCGCACGCCGAAAAGCCGGCCCGACAGTGCCGGTTACCGCACGGCTCGCAGGGCGGCGGCGAAAGTGGCGAAGAAGGCCGCCCGCCGTCGCCAGGACACCGGCCGCAAGTGGGCCAAGTCCGTCGTCCGCGACTTCGACCACCTCGCGGTGGAGGACTTCCGCCCCAAGTTCCTCGCCAAGTCCACCATGGCCCGCAAGGCCGCCGACGCGGCGATCGCCGCGACCAAGACAGCCCTGACCGAGATGGGCCGCAAGCACGGGCGCATCGTGCACCTCGTCAATCCCGCGCACACCACCATGGACTGCGCGCAGTGCGGAGCGAGAGCCAAGCACGCACTTCCCCTTTCCGAACGTACGTATACGTGCACCGCGTGCGGAACGGTGTCCCCCAGAGACAAGAACTCCGCCCGCGTGATGCTCGTCCGGGCTGGTCTCAACCCGGCTAGTGCTGATCTTGTAAGTCCCGTCACCTGCTAGGTACCGGGCAAAGTGAGCTAGGAATCCCCCTCCATCAGGAGGGGGAGGACGTCAACTCTCGTCCAGCGCCAGGTCGACCAGTGCTTCCAGGTCCAGGTCCGACAGTTCGTCCGCGGCCGCGTCCGCCGGTTGCGGGGCGGGGTCGGGGGTGAGGGGGTCGGCGCAGGCCAGGACCAGGTCCAGGAGGCCTGCCTCGCGCAGGCGGTCGGGTGTGAGGGTGTGCAGGATCTGCCGGATCCGTGCGTCGGCGTCGGCCTGCGGGTCGGGTTCGGGGCGGAGCAGGCCGACGAGGTGGCGGCCCAGTTCGCGGGGGGTGGGGTAGCTGAAGACGAGGGTGGAGGGCAGGCGCAGTCCGGTCGTGGCGGCGAGCCGGTTGCACAGTTCGACGGCGGTCAGGGAGTCGAAGCCGAGCTGGGTGAAGGCCTGGTCGGCGTCGACGGCCGTGCCGGAGGTGTGTCCGAGGACGATGGCGACCTGGTCGCGGATCCAGTCGGTGGCCGCTGCCTGGGCCTGGTCCTCGGGCAGGGCGGTCAGCCGGCCGGTCAGACCGGCGGTGCCCTTCTCCCCCGTCGTGCCCGCCGCCTCGCGGCGGGGGCGACCGCCGGCGGCCAGCTCGCGCAGCAGGAGCGGCAGTTCGTCGGTGCTCTGGCGGCGCAGGGCCGCCAGGTCGACGCGGGCCGGGACGAGGACGGGTCTGCCGCTCGCGCGGGCGGCGTCGAACAGGGCCAGTGCCTCGGTGGTGGGCATCGGGGCGATACCCATCCGGCGCAGCCGGGAGAGGTCGGCGCGGTGAAGGTCCTCGGTCATGGCGCTGCTCTGTTCCCACCAGCCCCAGCACAGTGAGGTGGTGGGCAGGCCTGCGGCGTGGCGTTGTGTTGCCAGGGCGTCCAGGAAGGCGTTGGCGGCGGCGTAGTTGGCCTGGCCGGCGGTGCCGAGGGTGCCGGCCAGGGCGGAGAAGTGGATGAACGCCGACAGGGGGCGGTCCTGGGTCAGTTCGTGCAGGTTCAGTGCGCCGCCGGCCTTGGCGTCCAGGGCGCGGTCCAGGTGGTCGGGGGTCAGGGACTCGATGGTGGCGTCGGCCAGGACCCCGGCCGCGTGGACGACCGCGGTCAGCGGCCGGCGGCCGGGCAGGCCGGCCAGCAGGGCGGCGACGGCGGCGCGGTCGGTGATGTCGACGGCGACGACATGGACGTCGGCGCCCGCGTCTTGCAGCTCGGCGACCAGGTCGGCGGTTCCGTCGGCGGCAGGGCCGCGGCGGCTGGCCAGGACGAGGCTGCGCACCCCGTGTTCGGCGACGAGGTGGCGGGCCATCACCGAGCCCACTCCCCCGGTGCCGCCGGTGACCAGGACGGTGCCGCCGCCGAAGCCGCCGCCGACGTCGAGGACCAGTTTGCCGGTGTGGCGGCCCTGGCTCATCTCGCGGAACGCCGCCCGGGCGTCGGCTACGTCGCGGACCGCGACCGGGTTCAGGTGCAGGTGGCCTTCGGTGAAGAGGTCCATGACGGAGCGGAACATGTCCTGGAGCGCCTCGGGGCCGGCCTCGTAGAGGTCGAAGGCCTGGTAGCGGACTCCGGGGTGGTCGGCCGCGATCTGTCGGGGTTCGCGGATGTCCGTCTTGCCCATCTCGGTGAAGTGGCCGCCGCCCGGAAGGAGTTGCAGGGAGGCGTCGACGAAGGCGTGGGCGAGGGAGTTGAGGACGACGTCCACGCCGCGGCCGCCGGAGGTGGCCAGGAACTTGGGTGCGAAGTCCAGGTCGCGGGAGGAGGCGAGGTGTTCGTCGTCCAGTCCCAGGGCGCGCAGGGTGGGCCACTTGACGGGACTCGCGGTCGCGTAGATGTCGGCGCCGACGTGCCGGGCGAGCTGGACGGCGGCCATGCCGACGCCGCCGGCCGCGGCGTGGATGAGGATCCGCTGCCCCTTCTGGAGCCGGTTCACGTGGAAGAGGGCGTAGTAGGCGGTCAGGAAGGTGGAGGGTACGGAGGCCGCTTCGGCGTAGCTCCAGGTGTCGGGGATGGGGGTGAGCAGGCGGTGGTCGGCGACGGCGACGCGGCCGAAGGCGCCGGGGAAGATGCCGGTGACCCGGTCGCCGGGTGCCAGGCCGGTCACGTCGTCGGCGACGTCCAGGACGATGCCGGCGCCCTCGCTGCCCAGGCCCGCGTCCAGGGCGGTGCGGTCCACCAGGCCGAGCGCGATGGTGACGTCGCGGAAGTTGAGGCCTGCGGCCTGGACGGCGATACGGACCTGTCCGCTCTCAAGGGGTGCCTCGACCTCGGGGCACGGCACCCAGGTCAGGTTCTCCAGCGTTCCCTTGGTGGGGATGCCCAGGCGGTGCGGGCCGGGGGCCGGGGGGTCGATGCGGTGGGCGGCGGGCGTGGCCTGCGCGAGGCGCGGGAGCAGGACGGTGCCGGCGCGCAGGGCGAGTTGGTCCTCGCCGAGGGTGAGCGCGTCCGGGATGCGGGCCAGGGAGGCCGGGTCGTCGTCGATGTCCAGCAGGAGGAACCGGCCGGGGTGTTCGGTCTGGGCGGAGCGGACCAGGCCCCACACGGACGCGCCGGTCAGGGAGGTGACGGGCTCCCCGGTGCCGGTGTCCTGGGCCAGGCGGGTGCAGACGACCAGGGTGGAGGCGGCGAGGGTCTCCTCGGCGAGGAAGCGCTGTACCTGGCCCAGGGTGTGTCCGACCGTGTCACGGACGGCGGTGAGCGGATCGGCGCCGAGGGTGACGGCGTCGTCCGGGCACAGCACGATGTGCGCGGGGGGCGGGCCGCTCAGGACGTCGTCCAGGCCGGTGTGCGCGGCGGTGTGCTCGTCGGCCGCGGTGAGGCGGCCGGCCAGGCCGTCGGGGGTGCCGATGACGGCGTACCGGCCGGGGGTGGCCGGGGGGGCGTGCCGGGCGGGTTCCTGGGCGGTGGGCGGGGCGGGGTGCCAGCGCAGTTCGTAGAGCGGCTGGTGTCCGGTGCCGCGGGCGGCGTGGACCTGTTCGGCGCTCGCCGGGCGGAACGTGAGGGCCTGGATGCGGGCGAGGGCGTGGCCGTGCTCGTCGGTGACGGTCACGGCGACGACGCCCTCACCGGCCGGGGAGAGGCGGACCCTGACGGTCGGCCCGCATGTCCCGGTGAGCTGGGCGCCGGACCAGGAGAAGGGCATCCAGCCCTGTTCGCCGGTCACCTCGATGACGCCGCCGGCGACGACCGCGTGCAGGACGGAGTCGAACAGGGCCGGGTGCAGGGCGAAGCCGTCGCCGGCCGAGGTGTCGCCGGAGACGGGCAGGGTGGCCAGGGCGAAGAGGTCCTCGCCGCGCCGCCACACCTCGCGCAGTCCGCGGAAGGTGGGGCCGTAGTCGAAGCCCGCGTCGGCCAGGGAGTCGTAGAGGCCCTCGATGGGCAGCGCGGTGGCGCCGGGCGGCGGCCACACGGCCGGCAGACCGCCGCCGGCCTCGGGGGCGGTGGGGGTGGTGTGCGGGGCCAGGGTTCCCATCGCGTGACGGGTCCAGCCGCCGGCTGCCGGGCCGGCCTCGGCGTCGTCCGGGCGCGCGTACACGTCCAGGGAGCGGCGGCCGTTCTCGTCCGGGGCTCCGGCGACGAGCCGTACCTGGATCTCGCCCGGGTCGGGCAGGATCAGGGGTACTTCCAGGGAGAGTTCCTCGACGGCGGGGCAGCCGAGGTGGTCGCCGACGGACAGGGCCAGGTCCAGGTAGGCGGTCGCGGGGACGACGGCCGCGCCGAACACGCTGTGGTCGGCCAGCCAGGGGTGGGTGCGCAGGGACCACAGGTCGGTGAAGACGCTCTCGCCGGTCGTGGGGTGGTCCATGACGGCGCCCAGCAGCGGGTGTCCGGGGGCGGCCAGGCCCGCGGAGGCGACGTCGGCGCTCTGGGTGGCGGCCTGGAAGTCCAGCCAGTAGCGGCGGCGCTGGAAGGCGTAGGTGGGCAGGTCGACGGTGCGGCGGGGGCCGGACAGGGCGCCGAGGTCGACCGGGTTGCCGTGCACGTGCAGCTGGGCGAGCAGGGTGATCAGGGCCTGGGGTCCGCCGCGGTCGCGGCGGGCGGCGGACAGCACCAGCGCGTCGTCGACGCCCTGGTGGGCGAAGGCCTCCTGGGTCATGCCGGTGAGGGTGGCTCCCGGGCCGACCTCGACGAAGACGCGCGCGCCGGCGGCTCGGGCGCTCTGGACGGCGTCGTGGAAGCGGACGGGTGCGCGGACGTGGTCCACCCAGTGGGCGACGGAGGCCAGTTCCTCGCCGGTGGCCTCGCGGCCCAGCCGTGTCGAGACGACGGGGATCGCCGGCGCGCCGGCGGCCAGTCCCTCGATGGCCTGCCCGAACTCGGCGAGGACGGGGTCCATGAGCGGGGAGTGGAAGGCGTGGTCGACGGGGAGGAGTTTCGCGGAGGTGCCGGCGGCGACGAGTTGGTCGCGCAGGGCGTGGACCTCCTCGCGCAGGCCCGAGACCACCACCGACTCCGGGCCGTTGACCGCGGCGATGCCGGTCCGCCGGTAGGGGGTGAGCAGGGGGCCGACGCGGGCTTCGCCGGCGCGGACGGCGAGCATGGCGCCGTGTTCGGTGACCGTCTGCATGATCCGTCCGCGGGCGGCCACCAGCCGGGTCGCGTCGTCCAGGGTGAGGGCGCCGGACACGTGCGCGGCGGCGATCTCGCCGACCGAGTGGCCGATCAGGCGGTCCGGGGCGGGGAGATGGGCGCTCAGGAGCCGGTAGAGGCTGACCTGCAGGGCGAACAGTGCCGGCTGCGCGATGTCGGTCCGCTCGCGGCCGGCGGGCTCCTCGGCGAGCAGGACGGACCTCAGGTCGATCGGGAGGTGGGCGTCGAAGTGTGCGCAGACCTCGTCGAGGCTGCGGGCGAAGAGGGGGAAGGCGTCGTACAGCTGTCGTGCCGCGCCGGCCCAGGGGGAACCCTGGCCCGGGAACATGAAGACGGTGCCGCCGGTTTCGCCGGCGACGCCGCGCACCACGGCGGCGGACTCCTCGCCCTGGCTCAACGACGTGAGGGCGTCGAGGAGTTCGTCGTGGGTGCGGCCCAGGACGACCGCGCGGTGCTCGAAGTGTGCGCGGCTCGATGCCAGCGACCAGCCGACGTCGGCGAGGTCCGGGTGCGGGCCGGTGGCGGTGAAGTCGCGCAGCCTGCCGGCCTGGGCGCGCAGTGCCTGTTCCGAGCGGGCCGACACCGTCCATGCCGTCAGGTCGCCGGTGAAGGAGGGCTGTCGAGTGTCCGGGCCCGAGGTGGTGCCGCCGTCGGAGGCCGTCTGCTCTGTCGGGAGTGCGGGCTCTTGCGCGGGGGCCTGTTCGAGGATGAGGTGGGCGTTGGTGCCGCTCGCGCCGAAGCTGGACACCCCGGCCCGGAGCGGGCGTTCGGGTGTGCCGGTCCACTCGCGGGCCTCGGTGAGCAGCTGGACCGCTCCGGCGGTCCAGTCGACATGGGTGGAGGGGCGGTCGACGTGCAGGGTGCGGGGCAGCACCCCGTGCCGCATCGCCATGATCATTTTGATGATGCCGCCGACCCCGGCGGCCGCCTGGGTGTGGCCGATGTTCGACTTCAGGGAGCCCAGCCACAGCGGGCTGTCCGGCTCCCGGTCCTGGCCGTAGGTGGCCAGGACCGCCTGTGCCTCGATGGGGTCGCCGAGCGTGGTGCCGGTGCCGTGGGCCTCCACCACGTCCACGTCGCTCGGCTGGAGCCGGGCGTTGGCCAGGGCGGCGCGGATGACGCGCTGCTGGGCCGGTCCGCTCGGTGCGGTCAGTCCGTTGGAGGCGCCGTCCTGGTTGATCGCGGAGCCGCGGATCACCGCCCAGATGCGGCGGCCGTTACGGCGGGCGTCGGAGAGCCGCTCCAGGACGAGCATGCCGACGCCCTCGGCGAATCCGGTGCCGTCGGCGGCGTCCGCGAACGCCTTGCACCGGCCGTCCTCGGACAGGCCCCGCTGGCGTGACATCTCGCGGAACACCTGCGGCATCGCCATGACGGTGACGCCGCCGGCCAGTGCGAGGCCGCATTCGTCGCTCCGCAGCGACTGCACCGCCTGGTGCACCGCCACCAGCGAGGAGGAGCAGGCGGTGTCCGTGGACAGGGCCGGGCCCTGGAGGCCCAGCGCGTAGGAGACCCGGCCGGAGGCCACGCTCAGCAGGGAGCCGGTCTGCGCGTAGCCCGAGATGCTCTCGGGGGTGGAGAAGTGGTTGCCGTATCCGAAGTAGGCGAGCCCGGCGAACACGCCGGTGCTGCTGCCGTGCAGGGTCTGCGGGTCGATGCCGGCGCGTTCCAGGGACTCCCAGGAGGTCTCCAGCAGGAGCCGGTGCTGCGGGTCGGCGGCGAGCGCCTCGCGCGGGTTGATCTCGAAGAAGTCGGCGTCGAAGTCCCCGGCGTCGTAGAGGAATCCGCCCGAGCGGGTGGAGGAGGTGCCGGGCCGGGCCGGGTCCGGGTCGGCGAGGTGGTGGAGGTCCCAGTTGCGGTCCTCGGGGAAGGCGGACACGACGTCCGCGCCCTCGCGCACCAGGTCCCACAGGGCCTCCGGGGAGGTCGCGCCGCCCGGGAAGCGGCAGGCGACGCCGACCACCGCGATGGGTTCGGCGGCGGCCTGGGTCACCTCCTTCAGGCGCTTGCGGGTCTCGATCAGTTCGATCGATGTCCGCTTGAGGTAGTCGAGGACGTCGGCGTTGCTGTCGTTGGTCATCGCTCTCCCCTAGCCGAGCTCTTTGTCCAGCAGCGCGAGAAGGTCTCCCGCAGAGGCCGAACTGATCTGGTCGGCGATGCCGACCGGTGATCCGGCGCCCGCCAGTGAACGGACTCGGCCCTGGAGCTCGCCGAGCAGAGTGGAAATGGTGGTCTGGTCCTTGTGGGCGAGGAGCAGGAACGCGTCCTCCAGGCGGGCGCCCAACTCCTCGATCTCCTGGGCCAGATGGCCGGCCGTCGGCTCGGGTCCCGTGGCGGGTGCGGGAGTGATGCTCGCGGTCAGGAACTGGGCGAGGGCGCCCGGGTTGGGATGGTCGAACACGAGCGTGGCGGGCAGTTTCAGGCCGGTGACCGCGGAGAGTTTGTTGCGCAGTTCCAGCGCCGTGAGGGAGTCGATGCCGAGTTTGCGGAAGGTCGCGGCCGGGCCGATCCTCGTGGTGTCCGGGTGGCCCAGGACGGCCGCGGTCTGCGCCCGGACGGTGTCCAGGAGCAGGGTCTGCGCGTCGGCCGGCGAAAGGGCGGCGAGCTGCTCGGCGAGGGTGGCGCCGGCCGCCTCGGTGCCGGCCGGGCCGCCCGAGCTCGCCGGTGTGCCGGTCAGGGCGCGCAGCAGCGGCGAGCCCATGGGCGGGGCGGGCGGTGCGCCGGGGGCGGGGCGGTGCAGGCGGGTGGGGACCAGGACCGGGCGGTCCGCGCGCAGTGCCGCGTCGAAGAGGGCGAGTCCCTCGGCCGTCGACATGGGCTGGATGCCCTGGCGTTGCAGGCGGACGATGTCCGCGTCGGCGAGGTCGGCGCTCATCTCGCTGCGCTGGGCCCAAAACCCCCAGCACAGTGCGGTGGCGGGCAGTCCGGCGGCGGTGCGGGCTTCGGCGAGGGCGTTGAGGAAGGCGTTGGCGGCCGCGTAGTTGGCCTGTCCGGCCGTGCCCAGCACACTGGCGACGGAGGAGAACAGGACGAACGCGGACAGGTCCAGGTGCCGGGTCAGCTCGTGCAGGTGCCAGGCGCCGTGTGTCTTGGGTGCCAGGACCGCGTCCACGCGGTCCTCGGTCAGGGCCTCGACGACGCCGTCGTCCAGGACGCCGGCGCAGTGGATCACCGCGGACAGCGGGTGGTCGGCCGGGAGTGCGGCGATCAGGTCGGCGACCGCGGCGCGGCGGGTGACGTCACAGGCGACGATCTCCACCTGGGCGCCCGCGGCGGCCAGTTCCTTGTGCAGTTGTGCCGCCTCGGGGGCGTGCGGTCCGCGCCTGCTGGTCAGCAGCAGGCGCCGCACGCCGTGCCGGCGCACGAGGTGGTGGGCCAGCAGCGCGCCCAGGCCGCTGGTGCCGCCGGTGATCAGTACGGTCCCCGTCCCGAGCGCGGGTGTGTCCTGCTCGCCGGCGCGGGGCGCGCCGGTGGTGGAGGGGTCGGGTACGGGGGCCAGGTGCGGTGTGGTCACGGCGCCGGCGCGGATCTTGAGCTGGGCCTCCGTGGTGGCGGCGGCCGCCGGGATCAGGGCGTGGGAGGCGGGCAGGCCGTCGGTGTCGACGAGGGTGAAGCGGCCCGGGTTCTCGGTCTGCGCGGTGCGCAGGAATCCCCAGACCGCGGCGGCCGCCGGGTCGGCGGGGGCGCCGGGCCCGTCGCCGAACGCGCCGCGGGTCACCAGGACCAGGCGGGAGGCGGAGAACCGGTCGTCGGCGAGCCAGTCCTTGGCCCAGCCCAGGACGCGGTGCAGGGCCCGCCCGGCGGCGGCCGGGACACTCGCGTCGCTGTCCGCTTCGGGGCCGGTGGGGGTGTCCGGGTGGTCGAGGGCGGTGATGACGAGCGGGGGTATCTCCTGCCCGGACGCGGCGAGTTGTGCCGGGGAGGCGAACACCGTGCCGCCCTGTGCGGGGGTGACGGCGGGCGGGCTGCCGGGGGCGGCGAGGACGGCGTACGGGGCGGTGGTGGCCGGGACGGGCAGGGGCGCCCAGTCGATCTGGAACAGGGCGTCGCGGGGGTCGAAGCCCAGTGCGCTCAGCTGCCCGACGTCCGCCGGGCGCAGGGTCAGGGCGGCGATGGAGGCGACGGGTGTTCCGTGCTGGTCCGCGACGCTCACCGACAGCGTGTCCGGCCCCGCGGGGGCCAGGCGTACCCGTAGCGGGCCGGGGCGGGCGGCGCTGATGCGCAGGCCCGTCAGGCGCAGGGGCAGCCAGCCCTCGGGGCGGGTGGTGTCGACGAACGCGCCCAGGCCGACGGGCAGGAGCGCCGCGTGGAGCAGGGCGGGGTGGATCCGGAACCCGGCCCGGTCCGTGCCGTCGGGGGCGGGTGGTTCGACCTCGGCGAACAGGGTCCCGCCCTGGCGCCACACCTTCTTCAGGCCGCGCAGCAGGGGTCCGTGGTGGATGCCGAGGGCGGCGAGGCGGGTGTACTCGTCCTCGAAGGGGACGGGGTCGGCGCCTGCGGGGGGCCACACGGCGAGGCTCTCCGGCGTGGCGGTGTCGGGGGTGTCGGGGGTGACGGTCCCCACCGCGTTGCGGGTCCAGCGGGTCTCGCCGTCGGCGCGGGAGTGCACGCTCAGGGTGCGGGCCGCGTCGATGACGACGCGCACATCGCGTTCGGCGGTGCGGGAGAGCACCAGCGGTGTCTCCAGGGTGAGTTCGCCGACGGTGGGGCAGCCGGCCTTGTCGGCCGCCCATGCCGCGAGTTCGGCCAGCACGGTCGCGGGGACCAGGGCGGCGCCGTGGACGGTGTGCTCGGCGAGCCAGGGGTGGCGTTCCAGGGACAGGCGTCCGCGGGCCACCACACCGCCGCCGTCGGTGGCGTCGGCGTGGGCGGGCAGGTCGATGACGGCGTCGAGGAGGGGGTGGTCGGAGGTGCTGAGGGTGGTGGACTCGCCGGGGGTGTCCAGCCAGTAGCGGCGGCGCTGGAAGGCGTAGGTGGGCAGGTCGGGTCCCAGGCCGTCCTGGCCGGGGAAGGCGGCCTGCCAGGCCACCGGGGTGCCGGCGACGAAGGCCTCGGCGGCCGACCGGTACAGGCGGGCGAGTCCGCCCTCGCCGCGGCGCAGTGAGCCGACCGCGAAGCCGGTGGCGCCGGGGGTGGTGTCGAGGATCTCCTGGACGTTCATCGTGAGCAGCGGGTGCGGGCTGAGTTCGATGACCGTGCCGGTGGGCTGTTCGGCGGCCAGGCGTCGCATGGCGGCTTCGAAGCGGACGGGTTCGCGCAGGTTGCGGAACCAGTAGGCGCTGTCCAGGGCGGCGGGGTCGATCAGGTCGCCGGTCACCGTCGAGTAGATCGGCACCGGTGTCGGGTGGGGCGTGATGCGGCCCAGGCCGTCGACGAGCGCGTCGTTGAACTGGTCCATGAGGCGGGAGTGGCCGGGGACGCTGGACTTGACCAGGCGGGCGCGGGCGCCCTGGGCTTCGCAGGCGGCGACCAGGTCCCGCACCGCGGTGCTCTCGCCGGAGACGGTCGTGGAGTTGGGTCCGTTGACCGCGGCGATGCCGACCCGGCCCGCCCACGGCTCCAGCAGTTCCTGGACGCGCTGTTCGGGCAGCAGGATCGCGGCCATGCTGCCCTGTCCGGCGGCGGTGGCCAGCAGCCGGGAGCGCAGTGCGACGATCTTGGCGGCGTCGTCCAGGGTCAGGGCGCCGGCGATGTGGGCGGCGGCGATCTCGCCCTGGGAGTGGCCGATGACCGCGTCGGGTGTCACGCCGAGCGAGCGCCACACCTGGGCCAGTGCCACCATCACGGCGAACAGGGCCGGCTGGACGACGTCGATGTCGTCCAGGTCGGCGGCGTCCGGGCCGCCGCACACGGTGTCGATCAGCGGCCAGTCGACGTACGGTTCCAGGGCTTTGGCGCAGGCGCGCAGTGCTTCGGCGAAGACCGGGGAGCTCTCCCACAGTTCCCGGCCCATCGTCGCCCACTGGGCGCCCTGGCCGGGGAGGACGAAGACGGTGCGGCCGGCCGGTTTCACAGCGCCCGACACCACGGCGGCGGGGCTGTTGTCCTCACCGGCGGCGACGGCGGCCAGCGCGGCCAGGAGGTCCTCGCGGCCGGTGCCGATCACCACCTGGCGGTGGTCGAAGAGGGAGCGGGTGCTCACCAGGGCGTGCCCGAGGGCGGCGAGCGGCAGGCCGGGGGTGGCGGCGAGGCGCTCGTGCAGCCGCTGGGCCTGGCCGCGCAGGGCCTCCGGGGACTTCGCCGACAGCACCCACGGCAGCACACCGCCGGGGACCGCGGTGGCCGGGGCGGTGGCGGGCGGGGCGGTGGCCGGTACGGCAGCCGGGGTCTGCCCGGTTGCACCCGCACCCGCGCCGTCGCCGTCGTTGTCGTGGGGCTGTCCGGTGGTGTGCGGGGGCTGTTCGAGGATGAGGTGGGCGTTGGTGCCGCTGATGCCGAAGCTGGACACCCCGGCCCGGAGCGGGCGTTCGGGTGTGCCGGTCCACTCACGGGCCTCGGTGAGCAGTCGCACCGCTCCGGCGGTCCAGTCGACATGGGTGGAGGGGCGGTCGACGTGCAGGGTGCGGGGCAGCACCCCGTGCCGCATCGCCATGACCATCTTGATGATGCCGCCCACTCCGGCGGCCGCCTGGGTGTGGCCGATGTTCGACTTCAGGGAGCCCAGCCACAGCGGACTGTCCGGCTCCCGGTCCTGGCCGTAGGTGGCGAGCAGGGCCTGTGCCTCCATGGGGTCGCCCAGCCGGGTGCCGGTGCCGTGCGCCTCCACCGCGTCCACGGCGGCGCCGGGCAGTCCGGCGTCGGCCAGGGCGGCGCGGATGACGCGCTGCTGCGCCAGTTCGCTGGGCGCGGTCAGTCCGTTGGAGGCGCCGTCCTGGTTGATCGCGGAGCCGCGGATCACCGCCCAGATGCGGCGGCCGTTACGGCGGGCGTCGGAGAGCTTCTCCAGGACCAGGACGCCCGCGCCCTCGGAGAAGCCGGTGCCGTCGGCGGCGTCCGCGAACGCCTTGCACCGGCCGTCCTCGGACAGGCCCCGCTGGCGGGCGAGTTCCACGAACAGGCCCGGCGTGGGCAGCGTGGAGACCCCGCCCGCGAGGGCCAGGGTGCACTCCCCCGAGCGCAGGGACCGTACGGCCTGGTGGACGGCGACGAGGGAGGACGAGCAGGCGGTGTCGGTGGAGAGTGCCGGGCCCTCCAGTCCAAGGACGTAGGCCACCCGGCCCGAGGCGACGCTGGTGTAGGTGCCGGCGATCGCGAAGCCCTCCACGTCGCCGGCCGCCCCACCGCCCATCCGCGGGCCGTAGTCGACGGCGTACAGGCCGGTGAACACGCCGGTCGGCGAGCCGCGCAGGCCGGCCGGGTCGATGCCCGCCCGCTCCAGCGCCTCCCAGGAGGTCTCCAGCATGAGGCGCTGCTGGGGGTCCATCGCCAGCGCCTCGCGCGGGCTGATCCCGAAGAACGGCGCGTCGAACTCGGCGAGGCCGTCCAGGAATCCGCCGGTGCGGGTGTACGTCCTGCCGTGCGCCTCGGGGTCCGGGTCGTACAGCGCGTCCAGGTCCCAGCCGCGGTCGCGGGGGAAGTCGCCCATCGCGTCCACGCCGTCGGACACGACGTCCCACAGTCCTTCGGGCGAGGTCACCCCGCCCGGGAAGCGACACCCCACGCCCACGACCGCGATGGGCTCGCGTGCGGACTCCTCCAGCTCGCGCACCCGCTCACGCAGGTCCTGCGCGTCGCCGACGGCGCGTCGCAAGTAGGACCGGAGCTTGTCGACATCCTCCACCAGGGCCTCCCCCAACAGTTGCCAATACGAACGGTGTTGCTACACGTATCCGCGCTCGATCAGCGCGTACAGATCGTCGTCACTGCCGCTCTGCGGCCCTCCCGGCACGTCCGGCACATCCGGGGCCTGCCGCGTCTCCTCGGCCGCCGGCGGCTGCGTGTCCGGCCGCGGGGCGGCGGGCGTCTGCGGCTGCAGCAGGGAGAAGAGGTGGCGGGCGAGCGTGTGCGCGGTGGGGTAGGTGAACGCGACGGTGGCCGGCAGGCGCAGGCCCACGGCCGCGGCGAGCCGGCCGCGCAGCCCCACCGCCGTCGCGGAGTCGAAGCCCAGCGCCTTGAAGGTGGCCTCGGGGCGTGCCGCGATGTCGGCGCCCGTGATGCCCGCGTCCTTGACGCTCAGCAGGGCCGCCGTCTCGGCGCACACCAGGGCCAGTACCGCTGCCTGCGAGGTGAAATCCGCGGTCCTGGTGTCCGGGGCGGGTGTGGCGGCCGCCGGGGTGTCGGGGCCGTCGGGGGCGGTCAGCCAGTACCGGCGGCGCTGGAAGGGGTAGGAGGGCAGGGGGACGGTGTGCGGGCGGTGGGCGGTGAACGCGGGTGTCCAGTTCACCGGCACGCCCCGCACGTGCAGTTCGGCCAGTGCGGCCAGTACCTTGCCGGCGCTGCCGTCGCGGCGGTGCAGGGTGCTCGCCAGCAGCGGCGGGGCGGCCAGCGTGTCCGCGGCCTCCTCCATCGCCACCTGGAGCACGGGGTGCGGGCTGACCTCGACGAACACCCCGCCGCTTTCGCGCATCAGGGTGTCGACGACGTCGCCGAAGCGGACCTGCGAGCGCAGGTTGTCGTACCAGTAGGAGCCGTCCAGGGCGCGGGTGTCCAGGGCGGTCGCGGTGACCGTGGAGTGGAACGTCACCGCGGACTCGCGCGGGGTGATGCCCGCGGTGTCGGCGAGGAGCCGCTCCCGGATGCGTTCGACGTGGTGGGAGTGGGAGGCGTAGTCGACCTTGACCCGCCTCACCCGGACCCCGTCGGCGGCGGCCGCGGCGGCGAACTCGTCGAGTGCCTCGTCGTCCCCGGAGATCACCACGGACGCGGGCCCGTTGACGGCGGCCGTCGACAGCCGCCCCGGCCACTGTTCCAGCCGTTTTTGGACCCAGGTCCGGGGTGCGGCGACCGCGCTCATCCCGCCGAGTCCGGCCAGCGCCTTCAGGGCCTGGCTGCGCAGGGCGACGACGCGCGCCGCGTCCTCCAGGGTGAGGGCGCCCGACACGCAGGCCGCGGCGATCTCGCCCTGCGAGTGCCCCACCACGGCGTCGGGGACCACGCCGAGGGAGCGCCACAGTTCGGCCAGCGACACCATCATCGCGAACAGGGCCGGCTGGACGACGTCCACCCGTTCCAGCGAGGCGGCCGACGGCGCGCCGGTCACGACGTCCACCAGCGACCAGTCCACGAACGGTTCGAGGGCGCGGGCGCACGCGTCGATCGAGCGGGCGAAGACCTGTGACTGCGTGTAGAGCTGCCGGCCCATGCCGGGCCACTGGGATCCCTGGCCGGGGAAGACGAAGACGACCGGGCCCGTCGCGCCGGTGACCGTGCCGCGGACCGTGCGGGCCCCGTCGGCGCCGGAGGCGAGCAGGTCGAGGCCCTCCAGGGCTTCCTGGCGGCTCTCGCCCAGGACCACGGCGCGGTGCTCGAACGGCGAGCGGGTGCGGAGCAGGGAGTGGCCCACGTCGGCGGCGCTCAGCGAGGGGTCGGCGGCCACGTGGTCGCGCAGGCGGGCCGCCTGGTCGGCGAGGGCCTGCCGTGTGCGGGCGGACAGCACCCACGGGAGCGTCCCGAAGCCGCCCGCCGGGACCGTGTCCCCTTCGCTGGAAGGAAGTTGGGATGCGGGTAGGGGGGCGGGTGCGGGGGCCTGTTCGAGGATGACGTGGGCGTTGGTGCCGCCCATGCCGAACGCGGACACGCCGGCGCGGCGTGGCCGGCCGGGTGTGCTCGGCCAGGGCCGCGGCGCCGAGAGGACCTCGAAGTCGTCGTGGAAGTCGGGGATGGCGGGGTTGGGGGCGTGGAAGTTGAGGCTGGCCACCAGGTGGCCGCGTTCCACGCACAGTGCCGTCTTGACGAGGCCGGTGATGCCCGCGGCCGGCTCCAGGTGTCCGACGTTGGTCTTCACCGAGCCGACGACCAGGGGGCGGCTGCGGGCGCTGTGTTCGGACACCGCGCGCAGGCCGGCGATCTCGGCCGGGTCGCCGAGCCGGGTGCCGGTGCCGTGGGCCTCGACGTAGTCCACGCTGTCGAAGGGCAGGTCCGCGCGCCGCAGGGCGGCCCGGACGGCGGCGGCCTGCCCTTCGGGGCTGGGGTCGGGCATCCGGGTCGAGGCTCCGCCGCTGCCCACGCCCCAGCCGCGGACCACGGCGTGCACGGGGTCGCCGTCGGCGACGGCGAGGTCGAGGCGTTTGAGGACGACGAACGCGCCGCCCTCGCCGCGGGCGAAGCCGCTGGCCCGTTCGTCGAAGGTGAAGCAGCGGCCGTCGGGTGACAGGGCGCCCAGGTTGGCCAGGCCGAGTCCCGCCTGCGGGTCGACGATCAGGTGCACGCCGCCGGCGATCGCCATGTCGACGGCGCCGCCGGCGATCCGGTCGCACGCCAGGGCCAGCGACACCAGGGAGGAGGACTGGCCGGAGTCCGCGCAAAAGCTCATGCCGCGCACGTCGAACAGGCCGGAGATCCGGTTGGCGATCAGTGCGCCGCTCGAGCCGAGCGCGGCGTAGTGGTCTTCGCTGTCGGCGCCGGACAGGGTGCGCAGCAGTTCGTAGCCGGAGGGGGCGGTGCCCACGACGACGTCGATGTCGCGGCCGGCGAGCGTGTGGGCGGGGATGCGGGCGTCCTCGACGGCCTCCCAGGCCAGTTCGAGTCCCAGGCGCTGGGCGGGGTCCATGGCGGCGGCCTCGGCCGCGCCGGTGGTGAAGAAGTCGGTGTCGAAGCCGTCGACGGCGTCGAAGAACGAGCCCGCCGCGACGGTGGCGGCGTCCGGGTGGCCGGCGGGGAACGGGCGGGCGTCGGCCGCCCGCTGCGGGGGGAACGTTCCTAGGGTCGACTTCCCCTCGGTCAGAAGGCGCCAGAAGGCGTCCAGGCCGTTGACGCCGGGGAAGCGGCACGACATCCCGATGACGGCTATACCAGTGGCTGCGCCACTCATTCGAAATCCTTCCGGTTGCCTCGGCACACGGGCGCCGGGCCGCGGCGCGCTCATCACCCGCGGGCGAGCGTGGTGAGCAGTTCCTGCGGCGCGTCCATGAAGTCGTAGTGGCCGCCTTCGACGACCCGGATCTCGACGGAGTCGGCGTACCGGCGCCAGCCCTGGAGTTCTTCGAGGCTGACGTCGTCGTCCTCGCGCCAGTGCAGGACGACGACGGGGCAGTCGATGCGGGCGGGTTCGGTGCGCCGGTAGGCGCCGGCGGCGGCGTGGTCGCGCAGCAGCACGAACATGCCCATGTCGATCATGTCGGGGCGGGGTTCGATGCCCCGGCCGCGCAGGAACGTCTCCAGTTCGGTGCGCAGTTCGTCGTCGGTGAGGGAGAGCATCCGGTCGCGGGCGGCCTCGTGGGGGGCGGGCTGGCCCGACACGAACAGGCACTGCGGGGTGGGCAGGCCGAGTTCGGCGAGGAGCAGGACGCTCTCGTAGGCGGGCAGGGCGCCCGCGCAGTGCCCGAAGAACGCGAACGGGGTGTCCAGCAGGGGTGTGAGGGCGTCGACGAGGGTGGCGGCGAGGTTCTCGTAGGTGCCGTAGTGGGGGTGGGCCAGGCGGTTCTCGCGGCCGGGGAACTGCACCGGGCAGACCTCGGCGTCGCCGATGGTGGCCGGCCAGGCGCTGAAGGCGGAGGCCCCGGAGCCGGAGAAGGGGAAGCAGAACAGGCGGGCGGCGGCCCGGCCGGGTGCGGGGGGCCGCACGAACCACGGCGAGGGGGTGGTGGCGGGGGCGGCGGTCATGGGGTGGGCCGTTTCTGAGCGGCGATGGGCAGGTGGGTCATGCCGGCGATGAAGTAGGAGCGCAGGTGCTCCGGTTCGCCGGCGAGGTCGAGGGAGGCGAACCGCTGGAGGAGTTCCTCGAAGAAGACGCGCAGGGTCAGGCGGGCCAGCGGTGCGCCGATGCAGAAGTGCGGGCCGAAGCCGAAGGCGACCTGCCGTTTGGCGTTGGGGCGGGTGATGTCGAAGGTGTGCGGGTCGGGGAACTGGGAGGCGTCCCGGTTGGCCGATCCGATCCACGCGACGACGGCCGCGCCGGCCGGGATGACGCCGCCCGCGATGGGGACGTCGGTGACGGCGTAGCGCATGAAGTTGCAGGCGGCCGAGGTCCAGCGCAGGCCTTCCTCGACGAGGTTGGGGATCAGCGTCGGGTCGGCCTGGGCCTTGTCGAACTGTTCGGGCCGCTCGATGAGGGCCTGCACGGTGCCCGAGACGGTGTGCGGGGTCGTCACGTTGGCGCCGAGCAGGATGCTGTAGCCGTCGAGGGCGATCTCCTGGTCGGTCAGCGGTGCTCCGCCCGGGCGGACGCTCATCAGGTGGTGGAGCAGGCTGTCGTCCTCGTCGCCGGAGGCCCGGCGGTGTTTGACCCACTCGGTGACGTAGGTGACGAGTTCGTGGTGGGAGATGGCCAGGGTGGCGGCCTCGCTGCCCAGTTGGAAGTGCGGGTCCGAGGGTGCGGTGACCATCGCGGTCAGCTGGACGAGTTCGGCCCAGTCCTTGTCCGGGATGCCCAGCAGCGGGCCGGTGACGATCGCCGGGAGGAGCAGGGCGCGCTCCGCGAGGTCGAACGCCTCGCCGTCCAGGGCCGGTTCGAGGAAGCGCACCACCGTCCGGCGGATGGAGTCCTCCCAGGAGCGGACGGCGCGGGCGGTGAGCTTGGAGCCCAGCGGCCTGCGGACCTCGGTGTGCCGGGGCGGGTCGGTGGAGGTCAGCAGCACGCCGGCGGCGACGTCGTCCTGCCCGAGGTGGGTGGGCACGGTGCCGCGTTCGGAGGTGAACTCGCGGTGGTCGCCCAGGACGCGGCACACGTCCTCGTAGCGGGTGACCGACCAGAACTCCCGTCCGTCGGGCAGGACCTGGTGGTGCAGGGGCGCCTTGGCGCGCATCAGGTCCCAGACGGGGTGCGGGTCGCCTGCCGTGTAGAGGTCCAGGTCGAACAGGTCGACGGCATCGAGGTCGATGTCGTGCGCGGGACCCGGCGTCAGTCTCATGTGCGGGCCCTTTCCCGCTCGATCAGTTCGGCGACGCGGGCCGGGGTCTGGGCCAGGTAGAAGTCGCGTACGGACAGCTGGACGCCGTAGTCCTGCGCCACCCGTTCGATGATCTTGATTCCGGTCAGTGAGTTGCCGCCGAGGGCGAAGAAGTCGTCGTCCCGCCCCGCTTGGGGGCAGTTGAGGAGTTCCCCCCACAGCGCGGCGAGTTCGTCCACCAGCGGCACCGGGCCGCCCGAGGGCGCGTCCTGGCGTGGTGCGGTCTCGTCCTGTCCACCTCGCGGGTGGATCACCTGCGGCGCCGATTCCATGGCCAGTGTTTCCTTCCTCCGCCGATCGAAAGTGCCCGCTCGCGTCCTGCGGCCAATCCGTCGGGCCGTCGTCGTCCGCGCGGCCACCGGGGTCGGGTGTGCTGTCCCGCCGGCGAGACACGTTCGCCGCATGGCCGACTGGAGTGTCACCCGCCGGCGGCCCCGCCCACACCGGGTCCGGCAGCGCCCCGGTGGGGGCCGGCCGGTGGGGTTGAGGGTGGACGGGCGGGCCTGCACGCTGCCCCGCCCGTCCACCCCGCCGCTCCCGCGAGGGGGATGTCACGCGGCTCGGGTGTCCCGCCGGCGGGACGGCACAAGGGCGCCCGTTCCGCGCCCCGGGCGGGCGCGGGGCCGCGTTGACCGGCCGGTGGCGGGGGCGTGAACGTGAAGGCGACGCACCGACGTTGAAGGCCCGGCGGAATCGAGGGGGAACGACGTGACAGACACCGGCATGGACGCCGAGGTGGTGATCGCGGGCGCCGGGCCGACGGGCCTGATGCTCGCCTGCGAGCTGCGGCTGGCGGGCGTCGACGTGATGGTCCTCGAACGGCTCGCGGAGCGTACGGGCGAGTCACGGGCCGGCGGGATCCACTCGCGCACCCTGGAGGTGCTGGACCAACGCGGCGTCCTCGACCGGTTCCTGGCGGCCGGTGAACTGCAGCCGGTGGGCCACTTCTCCGGCCTCTACCTGGACTTCGAGGAGGCGGAGTCCCGCCACCCCTACCCGCTGATGATCCTGCAGTCCGTCATCGAACGGCTGCTGGAGGAGTGGGCGGGCGAACTCGGCGTGCGGGTGCTCCGGTCCGCCGAGGTCGGCGGGATCAGCCAGGACGAGAACGGCGTGAACGTCGCAGTGGGCCCGGCCGGCCCCGGACAGCGGACGCTGCGCGCCCGCTACCTGGTGGGCTGCGACGGCGGACGCAGCACCGTGCGCAAACGGGCGGGCATCGGCTTCCCCGGCACCGAGGCGACGATGACGGCGCTGATCGGCGACGTCGAACTGCCCGGCCTGCCCGAGGAGTACGTGTGGATCCGGCGCTGCGCGGGCGGCGACTTCTCGGCGATCGCCTTCGAGCCCGGCTGGTACCGGGTGATCACCTCCGAGTACGACCGGGTCGCCGACCGCGACGAGGCGCCCACCTTCGAGCAGCTGCGCGACTCGCTGGTACGGCTCGCGGGCACCGACTACGGCATGCACAGCCCGCGGTGGATCTCCCGGTTCAACGACGCCGCCCGCCAGGCCGACCGCTACCGCCAGGGCCGGGTGCTGCTCGCCGGGGACGCCGCGCACATCCACTTCCCCGCCGGCGGCCAGGGCCTGAACATGGGCGTGCAGGACGCGGTCAACCTGGGCTGGAAGCTGGCCTCGGTGGTCCGCGGCCGGGCTCCGGAGAGCCTGCTGGACAGCTATCACACCGAGCGTCACCCGGTCGCGGAGCGGGTGCTGAACAACACCCGGGCGCAGTCGGCGCTGGCCCGTCCCGGCCCCCAGTCGGACGCGCTGCGCGAGGTGTTCGGCCAGCTCATGGTCTTCGACGACGTCAACCGGCATCTGCGGCACATGCTCAGCGCGCTGGACATCCGCTACCCGGCCGACGACCGGCACCTGCTGTCGGGCCGCCGGGCCCCCGACGCCGACCTCAAGACGGCGGGCGGCATCACCGGCGTCAGCGAACTGCTGCACGCCGGCCGGCCCGTGCTGCTCGATCTGGGCGCGGGCGCCCAGGTGACGGCGGCCGCCGCCGGCTGGGCCGATCGCGTCGACGTCGTCGAGGCGGTCAGCGAGGACGAGCACTGGTTCGTGCCCGCCGCCGGTGAGATCCCCGCCCCCGCCGCCCTGCTGATCCGTCCCGACGGCCACGTCGCCTGGGCCACCACCAACAGCCCCGACATCGCCGCCCTGCGCCGGGCGCTCACCACCTGGTTCGGGCCGACCCTGCCCAGCTGAGACAGCGCCGAAAGCGATCGGTCCATGGGCCGCGGCCGGTCGTTTCCGAGCGCTTGGGTGGCGGCGGCTGTCAGGGCCCCGTCGTTCTCACGACGAGGATGGCGACTGCTCGGCACTGGAGGCGAAGGCCAATGTGAGCTGGCATCCCAGTGCCGAGGCAATGCGTTCCAGGAGTGCCAGCGTGGGCTGGCCACGGCCGGACTCGATGCGTGAGATGGCAGCCTGTCCGGTCCCTGCGAGCTCGGCCAGGCGTGCCTGTGACATGCCCCGCCGTCCACGCCAGTACCGCACCAGTTCACCGGTGTCGTTCACGGTCAGGAGTCCGCGCCGTAGCGCGGCAGAGCCGCGGTATCGATCGTCCAGTCACCGATGCTGATGACGTCCCCGAAGGCGTAGTGCTGCCTGTTTTCGTATGCGGGCACGCCGCTACGGCGGGTGGGCGCCCAGTGGTGGACTGCGGTGCCGTCCCGGGGATCGACGATCAGGTAGTGCGGCACGCCCATGGCCGGATAGTCCCGCAGTTTGGCCTCGTAGTCGTTGCCGGGATTCGAGGGCGAGACGATCTCGATCACCAGGTGAGTACGGCGAGGATCGATCGCGTCACCCTGCGCCGTAGCTTCTTCCTCGTCGACCACGACGAGGTCGGGGACCCGCAGCACCCCGAGCCCCGCGTCCTCCATATCGGTCTCGATCATGAGAACGAGCTCCGCCCCGAGCTGGGGCTCCAGTTTGGTGCGCAAGCGGTGTGCGACCAACTGGTGGCGCTTCTTCGGGCTCATCATCATCAAAAGCTGACCGTGACTGATCTCCGGCCAGGCCAACGGTTCGGGCTTGTCGAAGGCCTCACGGAACTCACGCAGATGACGATAGACATCCTGTTCGGTCACACTCCCACCGTACATGACGAAATCGTCATAGCCCCGACGGCGTTTGGGCTCTTCGGGACACCGCAGGATGCGGCAACGGGGAGGGGGCCGCAGCCTGTGTGCCCAACCGTTCGACGCCCCCATTTCTCTGTGATCCCAGCGCAGCGCGCCTGGACGGTCGTCCAGGCGCGCTCACACCGGCATCGTTCGCTCAAGATCTCCCGTCGCCGGCGGAGCGGGCCGCGATGGTGTCCAGGATGTCGCGGCCGTGGTCGACGAGGTACATGTGGTCGCCGGGGAGCTCCGCGTAGGTGAAGCCGGCGGTGGTGGCGTCCTGCCACTGGCGGGCCTCGGCCGCGGTGACCAGTCCGTCCCAGGCGCCGCGCAGGGAGCAGATCGGCACCGCGAGGGGGGTGTCGGTGGAGGGGACGTAGTTCTCGTGCATCTCGCAGTCGGCCTCCAGGACCGGCAGGATCAGCTCCCGCATCTCCGGGTGGTCCAGGGCCTCGTGGCGAAAGCCCGCGAACTCCTCGACGCGGGCGAGGAACTCCTCGTCGGGCAGGCCCGTCGCGCGGCGTTCGCGCTGGGTCCAGGGGCCCGGTGAGCCGCTGACGACCAGGCGCTCCACGTGTACGCCCCGGGTGGGGAGCAGGTGCGCGAGTTCGTAGGCGAGGACCGCGCCCAGGCTGTGTCCGAACAGCACGGTGGAGGTGCCTTCGCCGAGGTCGGCGACGATGTCGTCGATGGAGCCCTTGGCCGCCTCGACGACGTTGCGGTACGGCGTGTCCAGGATCCGCCGTTCCCGGCCGGGCAGTTCGACCGAGGTGACGCGCCACCGGCCGGCGGACAGTTCCCGCCAGGGGTGGAAGAACGAGGGTCCTGCTCCCGCGAACGGCACGCACAGCAGCGTGGTCTGCTCCGGGTCTTCCTGCGGTGTCCAAGGTCCGCTCACCGCGGCCCACCCCCATCCGTTCGGTGTGATCGTGTGTCGGTCCGGTGCCGGGCGCCGGACGGGCGGCCGGTCATGCCAGCCTGTCGCGGGCGATCTCGAAGAACTCGGCGACCGGCGCCGGCATGTGCATCTCGTGGTGCGAGGCGTTCATGGTGTGCACGTCCAGGGCGCCCAGGACGTAGGGCCGCCACAGGTGGGCGTAGGAGGTGTCCTCCTGGGCCGCGTTGAAATACAGCACGTCGCCGCGGTAGGCGGGCGATTCGAAGTCCATCATCAGGGCGGCGTTGTTGGCGAGGACCTTCGCCATGGTGTCCAGGAAGCCCTGCCGGCCGCCCAGGCGGATGTACTGGCTGAAGTCGTCCTCGAGTTCGGCCCGGTAGTCGGCGGAGTCCTTGCCGGCGTGGACCTCGCGGAATCCGTGGCCGCCGGGCTGGGCGTCCAGGATCGCCACCAGGGCGACCTGGTGTCCGAGCCGGTCCAGGGCGTCGGCGACGGCCTGGACGACCGTGCCGCCGTAGGACCAGCCGATGAGGTTGAAGGGGCCTTCGGGCTGGGTGCGGAGGATCTGGGTGACGTAGTCGTCGATCATCTCCTTCGCCGAGGAGGCGAGGGTGTCCACGCCGTCGGAGCCGCGGGACTGCAGGGCGTAGGCGGGCCGGTCCTGCAGGTGCGTGACGAAGCTGTAGTAGGCCCAGCCCAGGCCGCCGCCGCCGTGGAAGAACCACACCGGCTTCTTGCCGGTGCCGGGGTCGCTGTTCAGGGGGAGCACGACCGCGAAGGAGTCGGCGTCGTCGGCGGGGACACCGCCGGCGAGCATCAGCGCGGCCAGTTCGGCGACCGTGGGGTACTTGATGATCGTCCTGATGGGGATGTCGATGCCGAACTCGCCGCGGACGCGGACGCTGAGCCGGGTGGCCAGCAGCGAGTGCCCGCCGAGCGCGAAGAACCCGTCGTCGACGCCGACCTCCTCCAGGCCGAGCAGCTCACCGAACAGGGCGCACAGCCGCTCCTCGTAGGAGTTGCGCGGTTTGCCGCCGGTCGCGGCGGCGGCCGTGTCCTCGGCGGGCAGGGCGCGCCGGTCGAGTTTGCCGTTGGAGGTGAGCGGGATGTGTTCCAGGGTGATCAGGGTGGCGGGGACCATGTAGTCGGGCAGGCGTTCGCGCAGGTGGCCGGCGAGTGCGGCGGTGTCCGGGGCGGTGCCGGGTTCGGGGACGACGTAGCCGATCAGGCGTTTGTCGCCGTCGCCGTTCTCGCGGACCAGGACGGCCGCCTCGGCGACGTCGGGGTGGCCGGCCAGGGCGTGTTCGATCTCGCCGAGTTCGATGCGGAATCCGCGGATCTTCACCTGGGAGTCGGCGCGTCCGACGTACTCGAGCTGTCCGTGCCGGCTGAGGCGGACGAGGTCGCCGCTGCGGTACATGCGCTCGCCGGGCGTGCCGAAGGGGCAGGCGACGAAGCGGGCGGCGGTCAGGCCGGGGCGGCCGTGGTAGCCGCGGGCCAGTCCGTAGCCGGCGACGTACAGTTCGCCGGTCACGCCGGCGGGCACCGGTTTGAGGTTGTGGTCCAGGACGTGGGCGGCGAGGCCGGGGATCGCCGGGCCGATGACGCTGGCGCGGTAGCGGGCGGCGGCGTGCTCGTCGAGGTCGATGCGGGTGACGTGCACGGTGGTCTCGGTGATGCCGTACATGTTCACCAGGACCGGCGCGTCGCCGTCGTGGCGTTCGTACCAGTCGTTCAGGCGGTTCAGGTCCAGGGCCTCGCCGCCGAACACCACGTAGCGCAGGGCCAGTTCGCGGTCCGGGTGCTGGGCGTCGGCCTGGATGAGCTGGTAGAAGGCGGAGGGGGTCTGGTTGAGGACGGTGACCTGTTCGCGGGCCAGGAGCCGCAGGAAGTCCTCCGGGGAGCGGGAGACGTCGTAGGGGACGACGACCAGGCGGCCGCCGTGCAGCAGCGGGCCCCACAGTTCCCACACGGAGAAGTCGAACGCGTAGGAGTGGAAGAGGGTCCACACGTCGTCGGCGCCGAAGGCGAAGTCCTGGGCGGCGGTGAAGAGTCCGACGACGTTGCGGTGCGGGACGAGGACGCCCTTGGGGCGGCCGGTCGACCCAGAGGTGTAGATCACGTACGCGGGGTGGTCGGGGTGCAGCGGGCTGCGGCGTTCGGCGTCGGTGAGGTTGCCGGCGTCGCTGTCCGCGGTGGTGGGGGTGCCGCTCTCGTCGAGGTGCAGGCGGGGCAGGTGGGGGGCGAGGTCCTGGACGGCGGCGGTGCCGGTGGTGGTCAGCAGGAGGACGGGGGCGGCGTCCTGGATGAGGTAGGCGATGCGGTCGGCCGGGGAGTCGGGGTCGATGGGCAGGTAGGCGCCGCCGGCCTTGAGGACGGCGAGGATCGCGACGACGAGGTCGGCGGAACGCTCCAGGCAGATGCCGACCAGGGACTCGGGGCCCACGCCCTGGATGAGGAGGTGGCGGGCGAGGCGGTTGGCGCGGGCGTTGGCCTCGCCGTAGGTGAGGATGGTGTCCTCGCAGACCACCGCGACGCTGTCGCTGTGCCGGGCCGCCTGACGTTCGAAGAGGGCGACCAGGGTGGTGTCCTCGATCGGGGCGCCCGCGGTGGTGGCGTCGGTGAGGCGCTGGTGTTCGCCGGCGCTGAGGACGTCGATGTCACTGACGCGCAGGGACGGATCGGCGGCGAACTGTTCCAGGACGCGGGTGAGGCGGGCGGAGATCTCCTGGGCCGTCTCACGGTCGAAGAGGTCGGTGGCGTACTGCAGGTCGCCGCACAGTGCTCCGGCCTCGTCCATGGTGAGGAAGAAGGTGAGGTCGACCATGGCGGTCTCGGGGATGGCCTGTTCGAAGCGGACGTCGAGGCCGTCGAGTTCGAAGCCGGGCTTCTCGTAGCTCTGCCAGGAGAAGATCACCTGGAAGAGCGGCTGGTAGGCGGCGGAGCGTTCGGGGTTGATGGCCTCGACGATCGCGTCGAAGGGCACGTCCTGGTGCTCGTAGGCGGCCAGTGCCTTGTCGCGTACCTGGGCCAGCAGGCTGGTGAAGGCGGGGTTGTCGGACAGGTCGGCGCGCAGGACCTGGGTGTTGACGAAGCAGCCGATCAGGTCGGCCAGGGCTTCGTCGGTGCGGCCGGCGATCGGGGAGCCGATCGTCACGTCGTCGCCGCCGCCGAGTTTGCCGAGCAGGACGGCCAGGGCGGCCTGCAGGAGCATCGACATGCTGGTGCCGCGCTCCTTGGCGAGCGTCTGCAGGACGGTGGTCGTGGCGGTGTCGACGTGCAGGGGGACGGTGTCGCCGTGCGAGCCGGCCTCGGCGGGCCGGGGCCGGTCCAGGGGCAGGTTCAGCGGCTGCGGCACGCCGGCGAGTTCCTTGCGCCAGTACTCGACCTGCGCCGCGGCGAGACTGCCCGCGTCCCCCGGCTCGCCCAGGACCTCGCGCTGCCACAGCGCGTAGTCCTTGTACTGCACAGGCAGCGGCTCCCAGTCGGGTGCGCCGCCCCGGGTGCGGGCGGTGTAGGCGGCGAACAGGTCGCGCATCATCGGGGCGCTGGAGCTGCCGTCGGAGGCGATGTGGTGGATGACCAGGACCAGGACGTGTTCGTTCGGGGAGCAGCGCAGGATGTCGGCGCGCCAGGGCAGTTCGGCGGTCAGCTCGAAGCGGTGCGCGACGGCCGCGTCGATGACCGCGGGCACGTCGGCGGGCGGCACGTCGCGCACCCGTACCTGCTGTGCGGTGTCCGCCGCGGCGACGAGGCGTGAGCAGGGTTCGCCGGCGTCGTCGAGGGCGTACAGGGTGCGCAGGATCTCGTGCCGTTCGGCCACGTCGCGCAGGGCGTCGGTGAGGGCGTCCTGGTCGAGGGGGCCGGTCAGTCTGAACGCCGCCGATATGTTGTAGGTCGCCGCTCCGCCCTCCAGTTGGTGCAGGAGCCACATGCGGCGTTGGGCGTATGACAGCGGGATCATCGGAACTCCTCCGTGGGCAGCCCGGCCTTCAGACCGGGAAGATAGCGGTCTCCTGCGGAGCAGGGTGTGGGCTGATGTGACGTCGAGGCGGAGTACAGCGCTCTGACCAGCGCGTTAGATTTCTTACAAACGGTGGCGCTAGTTTGTGAGCCGTGACCACTGTCGTGAAGCGGGCGTTCAAGTACCGCTTCTATCCCACCGATGCGCAGGCAGCCGAGTTGTCGCGCACGTTCGGGTGTGTACGGAAGGTCTACAACCTGGCGCTGGCCGCTCGGACGCAGGCGTGGGCGCGGCAGGAGCGGGTGAACTACAACCAGACCTCGGCGATGTTGACGCTCTGGAAGAAGTCGGAGGAACTGGCCTACCTGAACGAGGTGTCGTCGGTTCCGCTGCAGCAGGCACTGCGGCACCTGCAAGTGGCGTTCACCAACTTTTTCGGTAAGCGGGCGAAGTATCCAAGGTTCAAGTCCCGGAAGAGGTCGCGGAAGTCCGCCGAGTACACCACCAGCGCGTTCCGCTTCCGGGACGGCAGGCTGACGCTCGCGAAGATGCGTGAGCCGCTGGACATCGTCTGGTCCAGGGCGCTGCCCGCCGGCGTGTCCCCTTCGACGGTGACAGTCTCCCAGGATTCGGCCGGACGCTGGTTCGTCTCGATGCTGTGCGAGGATGCGTCCGTCCAGCCCCTGCCCGCCACGGACACGGCCGTGGGTATTGATGTCGGCCTGAACCACCTGCTGACTCTGTCGACCGGCGAGAAGATCACCAACCCCAGGCACGAGCGCCGCGACCGTGCCGCCCTGGCCAAAGCACAGCGCAGACTGGCAAAGAAGGCCCCCGGTGACGGCGCGAACCGGGTCAAAGCCCGCCGCAGAGTCGCGAAGATCCACGCCCGCATCACCGACCGCCGCCGTGACACCCTGCACAAACTGACCACTCGACTCGTACGTGAGAACCAAACGCTCGTGATCGAGGACCTGACCGTCCGCAACATGGTCAAAAACCGGAACCTGGCCCGAGCCATCTCGGACGCCGCATGGGCAGACTTCCGCGGCATGCTGGAGTACAAAGCCCACTGGTACGGACGCAAGGTGATCGCCGTCGACCGGTGGTTCCCCTCCTCTAAACTGTGCTCCCACTGCGGCACCCTCAAGAAGCGGATGCCGTTGCATGTCCGCACCTGGACCTGCGACTGCGGCACGACCCACGACCGGGACGTGAACGCGGCGAAGAACCTGCTGGCCGCCGGACTGGCGGTGACAGCCTGTGGAGCTGGTGTAAGACCTCAACGGAGCACTCCGGGCGGGCAGTCGGCGACGAAGCAGGAAACCCCACAGCGCGAGCCGTAGGACGCCCCTTCCCTGAGGAAGGGCGGGAAGTCAATGCTTCACTCCTTTGCGAACATCTGGCGCAGGCTGGGGCGGCGGGGGGCGGCCGATTCCTGCGACCACGTGGCGAGTTCGGCCACGGTGGGCAGGTCGAAGATCGTGCGGATGGGTATCTCGATGCCCATCTCCGCGCGGGCGCGGGCGATGAGGCGGGTGGCGAGCAGGGAGTGTCCGCCCCGTTCGAAGAAGCCGTCGTCGATGCCGACCCGGTCCAGGCCGAGGACTTCGGCGAACAGGGCGGCCAGGGTTTCCTCGCGGGGGGTGCGGGGGGCCCGGTAGGGGGCGCCGGTGTACTCCGGTTCGGGCAGGGCGGCCCGGTCGAGTTTGCCGTTGGGCATCAGCGGCAGCCGCGGGAGCAGGACGACGGCGGAGGGCACCATGTAGTCGGGCAGTTGCTGGGCGGCGAAGCGGCGGATCTCCTGGGCGGTGGTCTCCTGGGCGGGCACCACGTAGCCGATCAGGCGGGTGGCGGTGCCGGTGCCGCGGGTGATGACGGCGGCCTGGGCGAGGTGCGGGTGGGTGGTGAGGACGGCCTCGACCTCGCCGGGTTCGACGCGGAAGCCGCGCACCTTGACCTGGGCGTCGTCGCGGCCCGCGTACTCCAGCCGGCCCTCGCCGGTGAGGCGGGCCAGGTCGCCGGTGCGGTACATGCGGGCGCCGGGCGCGCCGTGGGGGTCGGGGACGAAGCGGGCGGCGGTCAGGGCGGGGCGGTCGTGGTAGCCGCGGCCGATGGTCCCGCCGACGTACAGTTCGCCGACCGCGCCGGGCGGGACCGGGATGAGGCCGGGGCCCAGGACGTAGGCGCGCATGTTGGCGAGCGGGGTGCCCAGCGGGACGCTGCCGCCCGCCCCTGTGTCCTGGGGGGTGTCGGCGGCGGTGTGGGTGGTGGCGTAGAACGTCTCGCTCTGCCCGTAGGCGTTGACGACGCGTACGCCGGGGAATGCCTGGCGGGTGCGTTCGACGAGGGCGGTGGGCAGGGCTTCGCCGGCGAAGACGACGCTTTCCACCTGGGTGCGGCCACTGATGTGGTCGAGGAGTTCGGCGAAGGCGGAGGGCACGGTGGAGATGACGCTGCCGCTCCACTGCTCGCGTTCGCCCAGGACCAGGACGTCGCGGACCAGTTCGACGGTGCCGCCGGTGGCGAGGGTGGTGAAGATCTCGAACGCCGAGACGTCGAAGTTGACCGACGCTCCCGCGAGGAGTCGTTTGCCCGGTCCGAGGTCCAGCCGGTCGGCGAGGTGCAGTACGCCGTTGACGACGCCCGCGTGGGTGATGGCGACGCCCTTGGGCCGGCCGGTGGAGCCGGAGGTGTACATCACGTACGCCAACTGCTGTGCCCGCACGTGGTGTTGGGGTGGTGCGGCGGAGGGGTCGGGCAGGGCGGGCAGGTCGAGGGTGTCGAGGAGGAGGGTGGGGGCGCTGTGGTCGGGCAGGAGGGCGGCGGTCGCGGTGTCGGTGAGGACGAGGGCGGGCCGGGCGTCGGTGAGGATGGCGGCGAGGCGGTGGCCGGGGTACTTGGGGTCGAGCGGCAGATAGGCGCCGCCCGCCTTCAGGACGGCGATCAGGGCGATGACCAGGTCCGCGGTGCGGGGCAGCGACAGGGCGACGAGTGACTCCGCTCCCACGCCGCGTGCGGCCAGGTGGTGGGCGAGGCGGTCGGCCCGGCTGTTCAGCTCCTGGTAGGTGAGCGTGGTGTCGTCGGTGACGAGGGCGCTCTCGTAGGGGGTGCGGGCCGTCTGCTGCTCGATCAGGGCGCCGATCGTGGTGTCGGGGGTCGGGGCGGCGGTGTCGTTGAAGTCGACGAGGAGCCGCTGGCGTTCGCCGCCGGTCAGGGTGTCGAGGCGGGCGGCGGGCAGGTCGGGGCTGTCCGCGAGCCGGGCCAGGACGCGCACCAGGCGGGCCGCGTAGTCCTCGACGGTGTCCCGGTCGAAGACGGAGCGCGCGTACTGCAGGGTGAGTTCGAGGCGGGGTTCGACCAGCGCCATCAGGGTGAGCGGGTAGTTGGTGCCGGTGGCGTGGTCCAGGCCGGTGACGGTGAGGCCGCCGGTGGCCTCGCCTGCGGCGCTCAGGCCCTGTTCGTCGACGGGGTAGGACTCGAAGACGACGAGGGTGTCGAAGAGGGCGGGCAGGCCGGTGGGCTGCTGGATGTCGGTGAGGCCCACATGGTGGTGGTCGGACAGGGCGGCCTGGCGGCTCTGCAGGCCGCTCAGGAGGTCGGCGAGGGTCTCGCCGGGGGCGTGCGCGACCCGGACCGGCAGGGTGTTGATGAACATGCCGACCATCGACTCGACGCCGGTGACCTGGGCCGGGCGGCCGGAGACGGTGGCGCCGAACACCACGTCCTGGCGTCCGGTGAGCCGGCCGATGAGCAGCGCCCAGGCGCCCTGGAGCAGGGTGTTGGCGGTGACGCCCAGGCGGGTGGCGCACCGGCCCAGTTCGTTCGCCAGCTCGGGCGGGAGCGGGACGTCGACCTCGTCGAGGCCCTGCTCTCCTGTGTCGCCGGCGCCGGGGGCCAGCAGGGTGGGTTCGCTCAGGCCGTCGAGTTCGCCGGCCCAGGCCCGCGCCGACTCCTGCTCGTCCCTGCGGGCGCGCCAGGACAGGTAGTCGCCGAAGTCGCGGGGGGCGGGCAGGGCGGCCGTGTCGCCGCCGGACGCGTACAGGAGCAGGAGGTCCTGCAGCAGCAGGGGGGTGGACCAGCCGTCGAACAGGGCGTGGTGGGCGGTCAGTACGAGTTCGGTGCGCCCGGGTTCCAGGTCGAGGAGGGCGATCCGCAGCAGGGGCGGTGTGGTGATGTCGAAGGGGGCGGCCCGGTCCTGGCGAAGGAAGTCCTCGAACGCGGCGGTGCGCCGGGTGGGAGGGTGGGCGGTGAGGTCGAGGTGCTGCCAGGGCAGGGGCACCGTCGTGGGGATCACCTGGAGCGGTTCGCCGTCGGCGCGGTCGACGAACGCGGCGCGCAGGCCGGTGTGGCGGTCCAGGAGGGCCTGTCCGGCCCGGCGCATGCGCTGCGGGTCGACGTCGCCGCTGAGGTGGAACACCAGTTGCATGCGGTAGGCGTCGAAGGTGGACGCTCCGGCGAGCAGGGTGTGGAAGAGCATTCCGGACTGGGCCGGGGTCACCGGCCACACCTGGGTCAGGGGGCCGAAGCGGTGTTCCCAGGTGTCGATCTCCGGCTGGGACACCTGGGCGAGGGGGACGTCGCTGGGGGTGAGGCCGCCGGCGCCGTCGGTGGTGGTGTGGTGGGCCAGGGCGGTCAGGGCCTTCACCCACAGGTCGGCGAGTTCGCCGACCTCCGTGCGGGTCAGGACGCCGGTGGCGAAGCCGAAGTAGGCGCTCAGTTCGTCGCCCTCGTCGGTGGTGGCGGCCACCGCGTTGATCTCCAGGGCGGACAGGACGGGCATGTCCGGGTCGGCGGCGGCGATCAGGTCCTGGTGGCCGGTGTCGGGGGTGAAGCCGGCGCCCCGCAGGTGTTCGGGCAGGTCGGCGGCGGAGGCGCGGCCCAGGTAGTTGAAGCCGATCTGCGGCTGGGGCAGGGCGGCCAGCACGGTGGCGGTGCGGGGGTTGAGGTGGCGCAGCAGGCCGTGGCCCAGGCCGTTGTCGGGGACCGCCCGCAGGTGTTCCTTGACGGCCTTGAGTGCTGATCCGGCGGCGGGGCCGCCGGCGAAGGCGTCCGCGAGGTCGAGGCCGGTCAGGTCCAGGCGGACCGGGTACATGGCGGTGAACCAGCCGATGGTGCCGGTCAGGTCGGCGCCGGGGACGAGGTGTTCCTCGCGGCCGTGGCCCTCCAGGCGGACCAGTGCCGGGGACGCGGGGGCGCCGCGGGTGGCGCGCCAGCGGGCGAGGGCGAGGGCGAGGCCGGTGAGCAGGGCGTCGTCGGCGCCGCCGCGGTACAGGGCGGGCAGGGTGGTCAGCAGGGTGTGGGTGATGTCGGCGGGCACGCGGACGCGGACGGTGTCGGTGGTGGCGGCGGTGTCCCTGGCGGGGTCGGTGCGGCGGCTTCCCAGGGGTGGTTCGCCGTCGCGGAGGATCTCCTGCCAGTGGGGCAGTTCCGCTTCCCGTTGGGGGGTGTTGGCCGTCTCGGCCAGGGCGTGGGCCCAGCGGCGCAGGGAGGTGGAGGCGGGGGCGGGCGGGGGTTCGAGGCCGTCGCGGACGTGCTGCCAGGCGTCGGCCAGGTCGGGGAGCAGGATCCGCCAGGACACGCCGTCGACGACGAGGTGGTGCAGCACGATGAGGAGCCGGCCGGGCCGGGTGTCGTCGGTGAGGTGCACGAACTGGGCCATCACGCCCGCCTCGGGGTCCAGGCGGGCGGCGGCGGCGTCGAGTTCGGCCTGCACGGTTGCCGGGTCGTGGAGCGTGCGGTGGAGCAGGTCGGCGGCGTCGATGCTGCCGGGCGGCTGCATGCGCAGGCCGGGCTGGAGGCGCACGAGGCGGGAGCGCAGCACGTCGTGGCGGTCCACCAGGGTCTGCAGGGTGGCGGTGAGCTGCCCGGGGGTGATGCCGTCGGGCAGGGTCAGCAGCGCGGACATGCAGAACCGGCCGGTGCCCGCGCCGAGGGCCAGGACGTGGGCGGCGGTCGGGGTCAGCGGGGCCCAGCCCACGCCGGCGCCGGGCAGTTCGGCCAGGACCGGCCGCTCCTGCACACCGCGGGCCTCGATCAGTTCGGCGAGCCGGGCGATGGTGCGGTGCTCGAAGATGTCGCGGGTGCTGATGTGCACGCCGCGTGCCGTGGCCCGGGCGACGACCTGGATGGAGCGGATGCTGTCGCCGCCGCTGGTGAAGAAGTCGTCGTCGATGCCGGCCTGCCGGTTGCCGAGGACGTCGGCGTACACCTCGGCCAGGACGTGTTCGGTCGCGGTGCGCGGTGCCCGGTGTGCTGCGGTGGTGAAGCGGGGTGCGGGCAGCGCGGCGCGGTCGAGTTTGCCGCTCGCGGTCAGCGGGAGGCGCGGAAGGACCACGAGGGCGGCGGGCACCATGTAGTCCGGCAGGTGCCGGGCGGCGAAGCGCCGCAGGTCGGCCTCGGTGATCGGCGGGGGTGGGGCGGCGCCGTCGGTGGTGGCCGGGGGTGCCAGGTGGGCGACCAGGCGGGGGCTGCCGGTGACGTCCTGGTGGACGGTGACGACGGCCTGGCCGACGGCGGGGTGGCGGGCCAGGACGCTCTCGATCTCGGTGGGTTCGACGCGGATGCCGTTGATCTTCACCTGGGTGTCGGCGCGGCCCGCGTAGACGAGGTGGCCGTCCCGGTCGAAGCGGGCCAGGTCGCCGGTGCGGTACATGCGCTCGCCGGGCGCGCCGTGGGGGTCGGGGACGAAGCGCTGTGCGGTTGCCGCCGCATTGTCGTGGTAGCCGCGGGCGAGGACTCCGGCGACGTGGAGTTCGCCGATCACGCCGGGCGGGACGGGGGTCAGGTCGGGGCCCAGGATGTGGGCGCGCATGTTGGCCAGGGGCCTGCCGATGGGCAGCGCGCCGGTGGGGGCGGCCTCGTCGGGGAGGGTGTGGGTGGTGGCGTAGAAGCTTTCGGTCTGGCCGTAGGCGTTGACGATCCGTACGCCGGGCAGCACGTCGTGGACCTTTTCCACCAGGTCGGCGGAGAGGGCTTCGCCGGCGAGGACGAGGGTGTCCACGGCGAGGCGGAGGCTGCCGGGGTGGTGGGTGATGTGGTCCAAGAGGGCGGAGAACACGGCGGGTACGGCGCTGATGGTGCTGCCCGACCAGGCGTCGCGTTCGGCGAGTTCGAGGACGTCGCGGACGATCTCGACGCTCGCTCCGGTGGTGAGGGCGGTGAAGATCTCGAACACGGAGACGTCGAAGTTCACCGAGGTCGCGGCGAGCATCCGCTGTCCGGGCTCGACGCCGGTGATGCGGCGCAGGTCGGCCACGCCGTTGACGACGCCGGCGTGGGTGACGGCGACGCCCTTGGGGGTGCCGGTCGAGCCGGAGGTGAACATCACGTAGGCGAGGTGGTCCGGCCGCACCCGCACGTCGGGACCGGCGGGGGCCGGGAGGTCGAGGTCGAGGTCGTCGAGGTGCAGGACGGGGGCGGCGGCGGGGACGGGGCCGGCGGCGGTGGCGCGGTCGGTGAGCAGGAGGGCCGGCCGGGCGGCGGTGAGCAGGAGGCTGGTGCGGGCGGCCGGGTGCTGGGGGTCGACGGGCAGGTAGGCGCCGCCGGCCTTGAGGACGGCCAGGAGGGCGACGACGAGGTCCGCGGTGCGGGGCAGGGCGACGGCGACCAGCACGTCGGGGCCCACCCCGTGCGCGCGCAGATGGGCGGCGAGGTGTGCGGCGCGGTCCTCCAGCTGCCGGTAGGTCAGGGTGGTGGTGCCGCAGACGACGGCGGTGGCGTCGGGGGTACGGGCGCTCTGGGCGGCGACGAGTTCGGGCAGCGTGGATGCGGTGAGGCCGGTCGTGGTGTCGTTGAGGTGGGCCTGGCTCTCGCGTTCGGTGTCGGTGCGCACGTCGAGGGCGGCGAGGGGGGCGTGGGGGGCGGCGACGACGTGGCGCAGGACGCGCACGAAGCGGTCGGCGATGGCGACGGCCGTGGTGTGGTCGAAGAGTTCGCTGGCGTACTCCAGGCGGCCGTAGGCGCCGCCCGAGGCGTCGGGGACGATGTTGAAGAACAGGTCGAACTTGGCGGCCTTGGTGTCGGCGGCGAGCGGGGTGGCGTTCAGGCCCGGCAGGTGGATCTGCGGCCACACGAACTGCCAGGCCAGCATGGTCTGGAACAGCGGCTGGTAGGAGGTGGCGCGGTCCTGGCCGAGGAGTTCCACCAGGCGTTCGAAGGGCAGGTCCTGGTTGTCGTAGGCGGCGAGCGCCTTCTCCCGTACCTGTTGGAGCAGGTCGGCGAAGGTGGGGGTGGTGGACAGGTCGGCGCGCAGCACCCAGGTGTTGACGAAGAAGCCGATGAGGTCGTCGAGTTGTTCGTCGGCGCGGCCCTCGATGGGGCTGCCGATCGTCACGTCCGCTCCCCCGCCGAGTTTGTGCAGGAGCAGGGTGAGGGCGGCCTGGGCGGCCATGGGGGCGGTGGCGCCGTGGTCGGCGGCCAGTTTCCCGATGCCGGTGAGGAGTTCGGGTTCCAGGGTGAAGGAGACGTGGCCGCCGTGGTGTCCGGGCATGGTGGGCCGGGGCCGGTCCAGCGGCAGCTGCACCGGCTGGACCACGCCGTCCAGTTCGTGTTGCCAGTAGTCGGTCTGTGCCGCGGCGACGGACTCCGGGTCGTCCTCGTCGCCGAGGAGCTGGCGCTGCCAGAGCGTGTAGTCCTTGTACTGGACCGGCAGGGGTGTCCAGTGCGGTGCGTGTCCCTGGCGGCGGGCGGTGTAGGCGGTGACCAGGTCGGTGAGGAAGGGGGCCATGGAGGCGCCGTCGACCGCGATGTGGTGGAAGACGAACGCGACGACGTGTTCCTGCGGGGAGAGCCTCAAGACGGTGGTGCGCAGCGGGAGTTCCGTGTCCAGGTGGAAGCCGTGGCGCAGGACCTCCTCCAGCCGGCCGTCCAGGTCCTGGGGGGTGGTGTCGGTGATGTGGAAGGGCAGGACGGCTTCGGCGGGGGGCAGGATCCGCTGGCCCGGTGTGCCGTCGGCGTCCTCCACGATCAGGGTGCGCAGGGTTTCGTGCCGGGTGGCGACGTCGGTGACGGCGGCGGCCAGTGCGGCGGTGTCCAGGGGGCCTTCCAGCCGGAGCGCGAAGGGGATGTTGTAGGTGGCGGAGGGGCCCTCCAGGCGGTGGAGGAACCACAGCCGGCGTTGGGCGAACGACAGCGGGATCATCGGCTACTCCTGCACAGTCATCTGGCGCAGCTGGGGGCGGTTCGCGCGGCGCGGGCGGCTCTGGTCGGGGGCGGTCAGTTCCTCGATCCGGACGGCCAGTTGGGCGACGGTCGGGTTGCGGAAGACCATCGTGACCTTGGAGTCGATGGCGAACTCCTTGCGGATGCGGCCGCTGAGGCGGGTGGCCAGCAGGGAGTGGCCGCCGCAGGCGAAGAAGTCGTCGTCGACGCCGATCTGTTCGCGGCCCAGGAGGTCGGCGAACAGCCGGCACAGGGTTTCCTCGCGCTCGTTGGCGGGTGCCCGTCCGCTCACCGCTTCGCCGTGGTCGGGGGCGGGCAGGGCGCCGCGGTCGAGTTTCCCGCTCGGTGAGGTGGGCAGGGCGGCGAGCGGCACGATGGCGGCCGGGACCATGTACTCGGGCAGGCGTTCGCGCAGCAGGGCGGTCAGGGCGGCGGTGTCCAGGGTGGTGGGGTCGGCCTTGCCTGCGGGTACCGCGTAGGCGACGAGGCGCTGGTCGCCCTCGCGGTCCTCGCGGACGATCGCGACGGCCTGGGCCACGGCGGGGTGTTCGGCCAGGACGTGTTCGATCTCGCCGAGCTCGATGCGGAATCCGCGGATCTTGACCTGGAAGTCGGTGCGCCCGATGTACTGCAGGCGGCCGTCCTCGCCCCAGCGGACCAGGTCGCCGGTGCGGTACATGCGCTCGCCGGGCGGGCCGAAGGGGCAGGCCACGAAGCGGGAGGCGGTCAGGTCGGGGCGGCTCTGGTAGCCGCGGGCCAGGCCGTCGCCGGCGATGTACAGCTCGCCCTGCACGCCGCGCGGGGCGGGGTCCAGGCGTGCGGTCAGGACGTAGAGGCGGGTGTTGCCGATGGGGGTGCCGATCGGCGGGACGCCGGTGTCGGGTTCGACGTGGGCGCTGGTGGACCAGATCGTCGTCTCGGTGGGGCCGTAGACGTTGGCGACGTCGGCGGCCTGGGCGGCCAGGGTGCGGGCGAGGCGGGGCGGCAGGGCTTCGCCGCCGACCAGGATGCGCAGGCCGCGGGCGGCGTCGGGTTCCTCCATGAGGAGGATCTGCCAGAAGGCGGGGGTGGCCTGGACGACGGTGACGTGGTGGTCGCGCATCGTCTTCAGGACGGCGGCGGGCTGGGCGATGGTGTCCTTGTCCGCGAGGACGATCGCCGCGCCGCGGATGAGCGGGAGGTACAGCTCGAGGCCGGCGATGTCGAAGGAGACGGTGGTCACGGCGAGGAGCCGGTCGGCGGGGGTGAGGGGGAAGCGGCGGGCCATGGTGGCCAGGAAGTTCGCGAGGCCGCGGTGGGTGACGGCGACGCCCTTGGGCTTGCCGGTCGAGCCGGAGGTGTAGATGACGTAGGCGCTCTGGTCGGGGTGGACGACCGTGCCCGGCGGGGTCGCCGGGTGGGCTGTCAGGTCGGCGGCGGCGAGGGTGTCGGCGTCCAGGACGAGGGCGGGTCGGGAGTCCTGGAGGATGTGGGCGATGCGTGAGGCCGGGTGGTCGGGGTCGACGGGCACGTAGGTGGCGCCGGTCTTCAGGACGGCCAGCAGGGCGATGACGAGGTCGGCGGTGCGGGGCAGCCGGACGGCGACCAGTTGTTCGGGTCCCACCCCGCGGCCGGTCAGCCAGTGCGCGAGCCGGTTGGTGTGTTCGTCGAGTTCGCGGTAGGTCAGCGACCGGTCCTGGGCGGTGAGGGCGAGCGCGTCGGGGGTGGCCTGCGCGTGCCGGGCCAGGGTGTCCACGAGGCCGGGTTCGAGGGTGGGTTCGCGGGTGTCGTTGACCTCGTCGAGCAGCCAGTGGCGTTCGGCCTCGCCGAGGACGTCGACGGCGTCGAGGCGGGTGTCCGGGTCGGCCAGGAGCTGGTCCAGGACGCGTACGAGGCGGGCGGCGATCTCCTCGGCGGCGGGGCGGTCGTAGAGGTTGTTCTGGTAGTCCAGGGAGAGCCGCAGGTAGGGGTCGGCGGAGTTGAGGGTGAGCGGGTAGTGGGAGCCGGCGAACGGGCGGATCCTGTCGATGGTGAAGCCGGCGGAGGTGTTCGCGTCGACGATGCCCTCACGGTCGATGGGGTAGTTCTCGAAGACGATGAGGGTGTCGAACAGGGCGGGCAGGGCGATGTCGCGCTGGATGTCGGCGAGGCCGTAGTGGTGGTGGTCCAGCAGGGCGGTCTGGCGGTCCTGGAGGTCGGTGATGGCCTCGCCCATGCTGCGTTCGGGCAGGCAGCGCACCCGGGTGGGCAGGGTGTTGATGAACAGGCCGACCATCTCGTCGGAGCCGGGCAGGTCGGCGGGGCGGCCGTTGACGGCGGCGCCGAACACCACGTCCTGCCGGCCGGTCAGCTGGGAGAGGAGGATCGCCCACGCGCCCTGCAGGAGGGTGTTGAGGGTGACGCCGAGTTGGGCGGCGCGGCGGGCCAGTTCGCGTCCCTTGTCGATCGACAGCGGCACCTCGACGCGTCCCAGGGCCGAGGAGGTGCCCTTCAGGGCGGCGTCGGGGGCGACCAGGGTCGGCTGGTCGAAGCCCTCCAGCTCGCTCTTCCAGCGTGCGGCGGAGGCCTGCTGGTCCTGCGCGGACAGCCAGGTCAGGTAGTCGCCGTAGCTGCGGGCCGCGGGGAGGTCCTCGGCGCTGGAGTACAGGCGGACCAGGTCGGTGATCACCATCGGTGAGGACCAGCCGTCGAAGAGGGTGTGGTGTGCGGTGACGATGAGTTTGGCCTGCTGGGGTCCGCAGGTGAGCAGGGCGAGGCGGATCAGCGGGGGCCGGGTGGGGTCGAGCTGGTCGGCCCGGTCGGCGGCCAGGGCCTGGTCCAGGGCGGTGTCCTGTGCGGCGGGGTCCTGTCCGCTCAGGTCGAGGTGGTGCCAGGGCAGGGTGACGTGGTCGGCGACGATCTGGACGGGCTCTCCGCTGTCGGCGGCCAGGAACGCGGAGCGCAGGTTGGGGTGGCGGTCCAGGAGTGCCTGGCCGGCGGCCCGCATGCGGACCGGGTCGACGTGTCCGCTCAGGTGCAGCACGAACTGCATGTGGTAGACGTCGAAGGAGCCGTCGGCAAGCGCTGCCTGGAACTGGATGCCGGACTGTCCCGGGGCCTGCGGCCACACCTCGCTGAGCGGGCCGTAGGTCTGCTCCCAGGCCTCGATCTCGTCCTGGCGGACGGTGACGAGCGGGGCGTCGGAGGGGGTCAGTCCGCCGGTGTCGGGGCGCTTGGCGTGCGCGGCCATGCCGTGCAGCACCCGTACCCACAGGTTCGCGAGTTCGGTGGTCCGCTCGCGGGTGAGGAGTCCGGTGGGGAACATGAACGCGGCCTGCAGCCGGGTGCCCTCGGGGGTGTCGGTGGCCAGGGAGTTGACCTCCAGGGCGGACAGGGCGGGCAGGTCCGGGTCGGGCTGCGGGATCAGGTCGGCGGACCAGGAGGCGGGCCCCCATCCGTCGGCGCGCAGGTGTTCGGGCACGTCGGCGGCGGAGATCCGGCCGAGGTAGTTGAAGCCGATCTGCGGGGCGGGGTATTCGGCGAGCTGGTCGGCGGTCTCCGGGTTGAGGTGGCGCAGCAGGCCGTAGCCCAGGCCCTTGTCGGGGACGGTGCGCAAGTGTTCCTTGACCCGCTTGATGGCCTGTCCGGCGGCCGGGCCGCCGGTCAGGGCGTCGGCGAGGTCCAGGCCGGCGACGTCGACGCGGGCCGGGTACATGCTGGTGAACCAGCCGATGGTGCGGGAGAGGTCGGCGCCGGGCACGACGTGGTCCTCGCGGCCGTGGCCCTCCATGCGCACCAGGGTGGGGTGGTCGGTGCCGCTCCAGCGGCCCACGGCCAGGGCGAGGGCGGCGAGCAGGACGTCGGTGCCGGTGGAGTTGAACGCGGCGGGCAGGGTGGTCAGGACCGCTTCGGTGACGTCGGCGGGCAGGTCGATGCGGACGGTGTCCAGGGTGGACATCACGTCGAGGGCCGGGTCGAAGGGGCGGCTGCCCAGTGGGGGGTTGGGTGCTTCGAGCAGGTCGCGCCAGTAGTCGAGTTCGGCTTCGCGCCGCGGCGAGAGGGCCTCGTCCTGGAGGGCTGCGGCCCAGCGGCGGGCGGAGGTGCCCACGGCGGGCAGGTCGGGTGGGGTGGCGGAGCGGACCTGCTGCCAGGCCTCGGCGAGGTCGGACATGAGGATGCGCCAGGAGACGCCGTCGACGACCAGGTGGTGCAGGACCACCAGGAGACGGCCCGTCCCGGTGGTGGGGGCGAACCAGACGAAGTCGGCCAGGGTGCCGGCCGTGGGGTTCAGGCGGCCGACCGCGTCGTCCAGTTCCTGTTTGGCCGCCCGGAGCAGGGGCTGATCCTCCCAGCGGCCGTCGCAGGCGACGCGGTGGATCAGGTCCTGGGCGCGGACGCTGCCGGGCGGTCGCACGAGCAGGGCGGGTTCGCCGGCTTCGTGGATGAGGCGGGCGCGCAGCAGGTCGTGGCGGTCGAGGACGGCGTCCAGGGTGGCGGCCAGGGTGGCGGCGTCGATCGTTTCGGGCAGGTCCAGGGCCATCGCCATGGCGAAGCGGTCGGTGCCGCCGCCGTGTTCGAAGACGTGCCGGGCGACCGGGGGCAGTGGCAGTGTGCCGATGCCGCCGCCGTCGAGTTCGGCCAGGACGGGGGTCTGCTCGCGGCGGGCGGAGGCCACTTCGGCGAGGCGGGCCGCGGTGCGGCACTCGAAGATCTCGCGGGTGGTCAGGTTCAGGCCGCGGGCGCGGGCGCGGGCCACCACCTGGATGGAGCGCAGGCTGTCGCCGCCGACGGCGAAGAAGTCGTCGTCGATGCCGACGCGTTCCACACCGAGGACGTCGGCGTAGGCGGCGGCGATGACGGTTTCGGCCTCGGTGCGCGGCCGGCGGTAGGTCTCGCCCTGGAACTCCGGTTCGGGCAGCGCGGTGCGGTCGAGTTTGCCGGTCGGTCCGAGCGGCAGGCGGCCCAGGGCGACGAACGCGGAGGGCACCATGTAGTCGGGCAGGCGGGCGGCGACGAACTTGCGCAGTTCGGCGGCCGAGGCGCCGGACTGCACGTCGACGTCGCCGATGCCGCCGTCTCCGTCGTCGCCGACGGCGCCTTCGCCGGTGTGCACCACGTAGGCGACGAGTTGGCGGCCGCCGGAGGGCACGGTGCGGCTGATGACGACGGCCTCGCTGATCCCGGGGTGCTGGGTGATGGCGGCTTCGACCTCGGCGGTCTCGATGCGGAATCCGCGTACCTTGACCTGGCCGTCGCCGCGGCCCACGCACTCCAGGTCGCCGTCAGCGTTCCAGCGGGCCAGGTCGCCGGTGCGGTACATGCGCTCGCCGGCGGGGCCGTACGGGTCGGCGACGTAGCGGTCGGCGGTCAGCGCGGGCCGGCCGTGGTAGCCGCGGCCCAGGCAGCTCCCGGCGACGTACAGTTCGCCGATCACTCCGGGCGGTACGGGGGCGAGGCCCGGGCCCAGCACGTAGGCGCGCATGGCGGGCAGCGGGGTGCCGATCGGGGTGACGTCGCCGTCGGGGAGGGTGTCGGTGGCGGGCAGGGCGAAGGTGGTGGCGTAGAAACTCTCGCTCTGTCCGTAGGAGTTGACGATTCTCACGCCGGGCAGCGCCTCGCGGACCTGGCGTACCAGGCGGGCGGGCAGGACGTCGCCGGCGAGGACGACGGTGTCCACGTCGGGTGCCTTGTGGAGGTGGCTGACCAGTTCGCCGAGCACGGAGGGGACGGCGCTGATGATGTGGCCGTCGACGTGGTCGCGTTCGGCCAGTACCAGTGCGCTGGGCACGAGTTCGGCGGTGGCGCCGGTGGTCAGGGCGGTCAGCAGCTCGAAGACGGAGACGTCGAAGTTGACGGAGGTGCCGGCGAGGATGCGGCGGCCGGGGCCGGCGTCCACGGTGCGGGCCAGTGCGCGGATGCCGTCGAGGACGCCCCGGTGGGTGATCGCGGCGCCCTTGGGCTTGCCGGTGGAGCCGGAGGTGTACATGACGTAGGCGAGGTTGGCGGGCCGCGGCACGGTCCTGGGGGCCCGCTCGCCGGCCGTGTCGGGGGTGTCCCGGTCGGTGCTCTCGTCGAGGAGCAGGGCCTGGACGGTGTTGGGGGGAAGGTCCTGCCAGGTGGCGGTGTCGGTGACCGCGAAGCGCGGGGCGGCTTCGTCGAGGACCGTCCGGGCGCGGGCGCTGAGGTACTGCGGGTCCATCGGTACGTAGCCGGCACCGGACTTGAGGATGCCGAGCAGGCCGGCGACGAGGTCCTCGGTGCGGGGCAGGGCGAGCAGGACGAGGTCCTCGGGGCCGGCGCCGCGGCGGGTGAGCTCGCGGGCGATGCGGGCGGCCCGTTCGTCGAGCTGGCGGTAGGTCAGGGTGCGGTCCTCGCACACGATCGCCGGGGCGTCGGGGGTGCGTTGCACCTGGGCCTCGAACAGGTCGGGGACCGTCTGTCCGGTGCTCCGGGTCGTGGTGGCGGGGGTGGTGAAGGTGAGGAGCCGGTCGCGTTCGGTGTCGTCGAGGACGTCGATGCTGCTGACGCCGCGTCCGGTGTCGGCGGTGAGCCGGCCCAGCACGCGCACGAAGCGGGCGGCGATGGCGCGGACGGTGTCCTGGTCGAAGAGGTCGGTGGCGTACTCCAGGCGCACCCCGGCGCCGCCCGAGCTGTCCGGGATCATGTTGAAGAACAGGTCGAACTTGGCGGTGCCGGTCTCCAGGGTCTGCGAGGTGACGTCCAGGCCGGCGAAGTGGAGCTCGCCCAGCGGCTCCTGCCAGGCGAGCATCACCTGGAAGAAGGGGTGGTAGGCGGTGGAGCGGTCGGGGTTGAGGCGTTCCACGAGCCGCTCGAAGGGCATGTCCTGGTTGTCGTAGGCGGCCAGCGCCCGCTCGCGTACGCGGTGCAGCAGCTGGAGGAAGGTCGGGTTGCCGGAGAGGTCGACGCGCAGCACCCAGGTGTTGACGAAGAAGCCGACGAGGTCGCGCAGATCCTCGTCGGTGCGGCCGGCGATCGGCGCGCCGAGGGGGATGTCGTCGCCGCAGCCGAGGTGGTGCAGGAGGACGGCGAGCGCGGACTGCATGACCATGGAGACGGTGATGTCATGCTCGGCGGCGAGTTTCTCCACGGCGCGCAGCAGGCCGGGTTCGACGGGGAACTCGACCAGGTCGCCGCGTGAGCTGACCGCACGCGGGCGGGGGTGGTCGGTGGGCAGGGCCAGCGGCTGTGCGAGGTCGGCCAGCGCCTGCCGCCAGTAGTCCAGTTGGCGGGCGGCGAGGCTGTCGGGGTCGGACTCCTGGCCCAGGACGTCCTGCTGCCACAGGGTGTAGTCCGCGTACTGCACCGGCAGCGGCTCCCATCGCGGCGCCTGGTTGTCGCGGCGGGCCGTGTAGGCGGCTGTGAGGTCGCGCAGCAGGGGGCCCAGGGACTCGCCGTCCAGGGCGATGTGGTGGACGACCAGGACCAGGGTGTGGTCGCGGGGTGCGCAGCGCAGCAGGACGGCCCGGATGGGTACGTCGGTGGCCAGGTCGAAGGTCTGCTTGGCCGCCTGGTCGACGGCCCTCTCCCGCGTCTGGGGGGTGACCTCGGTCAGGGGCAGGGTGACCTGTTCGTGTCCCTGGGGCAGGACCTGCTGGTGCGGGACGCCGTCGTCGTCCTCGACGATGACCGTGCGCAGCACTTCGTGCCGGTCGACGACGTCGTGGAGCGCTGCCCGCAGTGCGTGCACGTCCAGCTCGCCGGTCAGCCGCAGGGCGAACGCGCCGTTGTAGGTCGGCGAGGGGCCTTCGAAGCGGTCCACGAACCACAGCCGGCGCTGCGCGAACGACAACGGGATCATCTTGTCTCCAAATTCGGCGTTACCAGGGAGCGGGTCGTCAGGTCGTCAGCTCTGGTCGAGCAGGGTCAGCAGTTCGTCGTTGTAGAAGTCGTCGATGGAGCAGGCGCCCGACAGCGTGGAGAAGTAGCGGTCGATGTGCTGCTGGTGGCCGACGAGTTTGCGCAGCATGTCGGTGCGTGACTCGGGCTTGAGTTCGGCGACGTTCAGGGCGCCCTGGTAGTGGTTGAGGGCCTCGTCGCCCAGGCTGTTCTCGTAGCGGCGCAGCGCCGATTTGAGGGCGGTGTCCTCGTGGAGGTTCTGGCCGATGGTGTCGGTGAGGGTCTGGGCCTGGACGAAGGCTTCGGTGATGCCGCGGGCGGTGATGGAGTCCTTGTGGTTGACGGCGTCGCCGACCAGTACCCAGCCGGGGCCGTAGGCCTTGCGGAAGTAGTTGTCCTGGTGGCCGGTTCCGTAGAGCTGTTCGACGCGCTCACCGGACTGCATCCGTTCGTACAGTTCGGGGGCGGTGGTGCGGAAGGCGTCGAGGTAGGCGGGCTCCACGGCCTTGCGGACCTGGCCGAAGTCCTCCTGCGGGAAGTACGCCATGAGCAGGGTGAGGTCGTCGTTGGTGGGCAGGACGCCGATCCAGCGGCCGGTGCGCTCGTAGAGCTCGAAGTCGGAGGGGACGCCTGACCAGTAGCTGTAGTAGGTGCAGGTCATCCGCGGGTGTTCGATGACGTTGGGGGCGCCGGTCTTGCGGGCGACCAGGGAGCGCATGCCGTCCGCGCCGACGACCAGGCGGGCCTGTTCGGTGGTGACGGTGCCGGCGGGCGTGGTGTAGCGCACGCCGGTGACGCGGTCGCCGTCGAAGAGGAGGTCGTTGACGGCGCAGCCCTGCTGGAAGTCCACGCCGGCCGCGACCGCGCCGTCGGCGAGGATCGGGTCGAGGACGTAGCGGCGGGGGGCGTAGGTGGTGCGCAGGCCGTCGATGGGCAGGGAGAAGCCCTCGATGCGCACGCCGGGGCCCTCGTAGCGCTGGTGGGTGATCGGCTGGGCGCCCGAGTCGCGGATCTTGTCCAGCAGGCCCCACCGGTTGAGCAGGGCGATGCCCTGCTGGTGGATGTAGTGCGAGGAGAGGGTGTCCTGGGGGAAACGTGCCTTCTCCAGGAGCAGGACGCGATAGCCCTGCTGTGCGAAAAGCATGGCCGTCGGCGAACCCGCACAACGGGCACCTATGACAATCACGTCGTACATGGCGCCTCTCTTACCGGATGGTTTTTGGGCACGGTTCGGCCGCGGCCGAATGTGCCGGGGTGATGGGGGTGCGCTGTTCGCTGCGGCCGGCCGAAATGAAGGAAAGAAAGGGGGGCGGTGACCGTGGACGAATTCGAGGCTATCCGGCCCGGGTGGGCGGGATGAAGAGATCCTGCGGGCCGTGAAAGGGCTTCGGCGGGAGGGGAGTTGAAAGGAGTGCGGGTATGCCGGGGTGTCCCGCCGGCGGGACGGCCCCGGGCCTGCCGGGGCGCGTCGAGGGTGGTGGCGGTTTACGGGGCGAGGGCGGCCTGGGAGTCGATGTAGGCGGCGATCGACGCCACGGTCGGGTTGAGGAACATCTGGTCCATGGGGACTTCGGCGTCCAGTTCCTCGATGAATGCGCCCTGAATCCTGACCATGATCAGGGACTGGCCGCCCAGGGCGAAGAAGTCGTCGTCCGGCGTGATGTCCTCACGCTGGAGTTCCCGGCACCAGATGGCGCGGACGCGGTCGGCGGTCATCGCATTCCTCTCGGTTGTCGTCACGTCAAGGGGCCCGGTCATACCGCGGAGTTGCTGCCGGCGTACTGGGTGCGGCAGATGCCTGCCAGGGCGGCGCGGTCCACTTTTCCGTGCGGGCTCAGCGGAAGGCGCAGGATGTTCGTGAACCGGGAGGGCACCATGTTCCGCGGCAGGGTCCACAGCAGGCGGGTGCGCAGGTCGTCCTCGGCGAGGTCGTTGCCCGAGGGGACGACGAACGCGTTCAGTTCGGCTTCGCCGCCGTCGTTGTAGGTGACCACCACGGCTGCCTCGCGGACGCCGGCCAGCCGTCCCAGGGCGCGTTCGATGTCGGTGGGGTCGATCCGCATGCCCCGCACCTTGACCTGGGCGTCCATCCGTCCGGCGACGACGAGTTGGCCGTTGTCGTCGATCCGGCCGCGGTCTCCCGTGCGGTACAGGCGCAGCGGCGTCCCCTGGGCGTCGATGGTCGTGAACTTGGCGTTCTCGGGGCCGCTGCCGCCCAGGTAGCCCGCGCCGACGCCGGCCCCGGAGATGCAGATCTCGCCGTACTGGCCGGCCTCGACCTCGCGCAGTTCGGCGTCCAGGAGGTGGATGGCGGTGTTGTGGGCGGGCCGGCCGACCGGGGCGATGTCGTGCTCGCCGGGCCGGTAGTGGGCCAGGTCGTAGGAGGTGGCGACGTCGGTGCACTCGGCGACGCCGTACTGGTGCAGCAGGGTGCAGGTGGTGCCCGGGCGGCGCGCGAAGTGGGTGAGGCGTTCGCTCTTGAGGGCCTCACCGCCGAACAGGACGTAGTCGAGCCGGGCGAGCGCGTCGCCGCCGCGCGCGTTCTCCCAGTCGACCAGCAGGTACAGGGTGCTGGAGGCGCAGTGCACGACGCGGATGTCGTACTGGGTGAGCATGCGGTGGGCCAGCATGGCGTCGAAGTTGCGGCTGGCCATCAGGTGCTGGGTGGCGCCGCAGAACAGGGGTGTCATCAGGGCGCGTTGGGACAGGTCGAAGCCGAAGGCGGAGACGACCAGGTTGTGGGAGCCGCGGTGCAGGCCGTACTCGAGCTGGAGCCAGTTCATCAGGTTGAACCAGCCCTCGTGGCGGACCGCGGCCAGCTTGGGGGTGCCGGTCGAGCCGGAGGTGAACACCGCGTAGCAGAGGTCGTCGCCGGTGACGTCGACGTCGGGGGCGGTGGCCGGGAGGGTCGCGAGGTGGCCGGCGAGCTGTTCGAGGTCGATGACCTCGACGCCCGCGGACTCGACCATCGTGGACGTCGCCGGGGAGGCCACGATCAGGGCGAGGTCGGGTACCTGCCCGAGCAGCAGCTGCAGGCGGGCCGCGGGGTAGGCGGGGTCGAAGGGCACGTAGGCGGCGCCGGCCTTCAGGGTGCCGAGGATGGCGACGATCATGTCGATCGAGTAGTCGAGGCAGACGCCGACCTTCGCGCCGCGGCCGTGGCCGCGTGCGGTGAGCAGGTGCGCGAACCGGTTGGCCCGTGCGTCGAGTTCCGCGTACGTCACCTGCCGGCCGGACCACACGACGGCGAGGGCGTCGGGGGTGGCCCTGGCGTGCTCCTCGAACCGCCGGTGGACGACGGGCGAGGGCGGCAGCGCCACCCGCTTTCCCTGAAGGATCATCAACTGACTCCGATGTGTGAGGTGTCCGGTCGGGCGGGCCGCCGCGGCACCCGGGCAGAGGGTTCGCCCCGGGCGCACCGGGGCGGTGCGCTCTCAGGCGCTCTGGCGTTCGGCGCTCGCCAGCATCCGGGCCACCCACTTGTCGACGGGCAGTCCGTGCGCGGCGGCGGCCTTGGAGCAGTACTCCAGCTGGCCGGCGGACAGCTCGATGGTCAGCGTGGTGACCTTGCTTCCGCCCTGCCCGCCTTGCCCCGCGGTCTGCGGCGTGGCCGCGGCGGTGGCGTCCTGCCCGCCGTCGTCGGCGCTGTCGGGGAGCTCGGCCCGGTCGCTCTGCACGGCCAGGCTGGCGCGCACCGCGCGGCGCAGTTCGTTGCGCGACCACTTCTGCTGCTCCGCCTTGCGCAGCCAGTAGTCCTGCTCCGGCGGGGAGAGCCGGGTCACCTCGGCGTGGTGGGCGAAGCTGAGGCTGTCGCGCCGCCGGTCGTGCTCGAAACGGCGGGCCACCCAGGCGTAGTTGCGCAGGGTCTGGTAGTCGAGCCCGGTCCGCTCCACGGCCTCCTTGTAGCGCCGCCACCCGTAGGTGGACTCCCCGTAGATCAGCCAGTCGGCGAGCCACCAGGCCGAGGAGTTCACCAGCTCCCGCAGGTTGGCCCCGATCTGTTCCCAGGACCGCTCGGAGAGGTTCTGCGGGAAGACCATCCCCGACTTCTGCACCGTGGCGTGCGTCCCCACGAAGGACAGGACCACATCGCGCTGGGCCGGCTCCCCCGTGGTGTGCGGCCTCGGCTTGTACCTGCTCGCAGTTCTCGCAGCGCCCGTCACAACGTCATCTCCCAACTCGCAGTGTTCGCCCGGTCTTGGACCGATCCCCCGGGCGGGCCGGGCGGCGGTCGCTGCCGTCGGTCCGGGCCGGCCCGCTCGCATCGCTCGCGTGTGCCGGGACGCGGCCGTGCGGGCCGGCGTACCCGGGCACCGCGGGGCCCGTTACGGACCCCGCGGTCTGATGCTGCGTCAGCCCGGTTCGGTGGGTCCGGTGTTCAGTCCGCGGCCATCGCCTCGCGCAGGCTGCGCGGGCGCAGGTCGGTCCAGTTCGACTCGACGTACTCCAGGGCCTCGGCGCGGGCCGCCTCGCCGAAGACCACACGCCAGCCGGCGGGCACCTCGGCGAACGCCGGCCACAGGGAGTGCTGCTCCTCGTCGTTGACCACAACGTAGAAGCGGCCGTCCTCGTCATCGAAGGGGTTCGTGCTCAACTGGCACCGTCCTTAACCGTCATGAGGTGACTCGGGATGGGCTGTCCCCGGGCCGGGTGCGAGAGCGCACCGGGCGGGGTTCACCGGCCGGCGTTGTCCGGTCGACGGGACACCCGGGCGTCCGGTCGAGCGGACACCCGGCGTCGGTACGACCCCGGCGTTGCCACGACCGTATGGAGCGGGCCGCCGGCACGACAAGGGCCGCCGCCACGCCGCCCGCCCTGTCGGGGAAAGGGCCCGCACCCGGCCGGATCCTCTGTACCGGGCCGGGTTCCTGTGCCACGATGCGCGGCCGCCCCGAGCCGGGCGTGGTGACCGGAGCGCGGCTGGAGGCCGGGTTCAGATCGGCTTGACGAGGGGGCCGAACACGACGCGGGCGACGGGTGGTTCGCCAGCGTGCGGCCAGGTGTGTCCTGTGTCCCTCCGAGGGGTGTCCCCGGTGTTCCGTACGGGGGCGGGGGTTCGTGCGTGTGCCGCGCGCGGGCCGGGTGCCGGAGGGCGGAGGTGGGCTGCGCACGGGATGTGGGGCGCGCTGCTCGCGGTGGGGCCGGAGGCGGTGGCGGGCGGGCGGGAGCGCTGCATCCCTCAGGCAGCGGGCGGGCCACCGGTGCGGGTCCGCGGGGCGCGCTCCGACCCAGGAGCCCATTCGCCTGCTCGGGGCGTGACGTGACGCAGGCGGAGCCGGGTCGCCTCCGTGGCCGGCCGCGCCCAGCCCAGCCCTGAGCGGCGCGGGGCCGGTTGTGTTCGGGCAGCGGGCCGTCGGGCGCGAGGTGGGTCGGCTCGGGCGTACGGGGGCTCAGCAAACCGGAGTTGGTCGGGGTCGGGGGCCGGGCGGTGGTTCTGTGCCGGCGGGGCGCCTGCTCGCCCCGATCGGAGGGGGTGGCCGTTGCGCCGGGCGGAGTCACGTCGTGGCTGCCGGCCGGGCGCGGTGCGCGTGAGGGGCGGCCGGGCTCGCGGGTCGCTGCGGCCTGCGGGGCCTGGGTGTCCGCGCTGCGGTGTCACGCCGCAGGGTGCTCCGCGCCGCGCAGGCGGTGCTCGGAGCAGGGGCGGCGGCAGGGACGTACGGCTCCCGGCTGCGCGAGCGGAGCTGCGCCCCGCAGGCCGCACGGCCCCGCAGGCCGTGTGGCATGCGGGGCCGGGATGCCGGGGGCAGCTACGGCAGTCGGGGTGCCGCTGCGGCCAAGGGCGTCGCACCCCGCCCAGGGAAGGGAAGGAGACCTGGTGGACGGGGAGGCGATCGGAGGTCAGTCGATGCCGCGGACTATGTGCGGTTCGGCGGAGACCGCCGCCTCGTCGTCCGCTCCGGCGAGCCGCAGCGGCGGGGCGCCGGCCTGTGCCGTGCCGCCGACGTAACTGTGGGTGTGGGCGTGGCGCAGTGGCTGGTCGAGTTCTTGCCAGTCGTCGTTCACCGGTTCGTCCCTTCGCCGGACTTCGCTGTCCTGGGCGCAGATTGGCCGATCGGACACCACGGCGTCGAAGGGCGCTCGCGTTGTCTCGGGAGCGGCCCGGGACCGGGGCGGTGCCGCCGGTCCGTGACGTAGGGATGCGAGATCGTCTGCCTTGCGGTTCTGGAGCTGGGCGGGAGCGTACGGCAGCCAGGCCCGTGTGGCGTCCGCTCCGGTTCGAGCGGTGGTGGGGACCCCTGGCCTTGTGGGCGGGTCCGCAGGTGTCGTACGGGCCTGGCCGGCCGCGTCGCTGGTGCCAACGTCCGTCAATCTAGCGATGGTTCGTGCGGTGCCGGTCGAGTCCTGGTCGAGACCGCGGGGCGGGGCCTGCCCGGTCCGCGACGCCGGCGGCAGCCGGGCCCGGGCACTGTGTGCCGCAGCCGGCGGGCTGCGGCTGGTGGGGGCGGAAAAGAGCAGGCGCACGGCTCGTGGGGACGGCGTGGCCGGCCGGGGTGCGGCTGGTGGCGGGGCGGCCGGTCCCGGATGTCGGGGTGGCGGTGGCGGGGATGGCCGGGGCCCGGTGCGCAGTGGAGGCGGGCGGTCCGGGGCGGGTGGCGCGGTGGTGCGCCTGAGGGCCGCTCGAGAGCCGCCACAGCCGCGGCACAGGGCGCCCGGTGGCCGGAACATGACGGGCCGGCGCCGTTCTATGGTCCCCGGGACGCGGCCCGATCCGAGGGAGAGCGATGAACAGCACACGACCTGCCCTGCGCCTGTTCGTCCTGCACCATGCGGGCGGCTCGCACCTGCTCTACCGCACCTGGCCGGCCGGCCTGCCCTCGTCGTGGGACGTGCGGCTGCTCGACGCCCCGGGCCACGGGCTGCTCCTGGACAGGGCGCAGATCACCGACGCCGGCCGCCTCGCGGATCACCTGCTGGACGGTATCGAGGCGGAACTGGACTGCCCCTACGCCCTGTTCGGACACAGCATGGGCGCCCTGCTGACGTACGAGATCACCCGGCGGATTCTGGCGCGGGGCCTGCCGCTGCCGGTGTGGGCGGGGCTCTCGGCGCGGACCGCACCGCGGCCGGGCGGCCAGGGGCAGCGCTACCACCAGCTGCCCGACGCCGAACTGCGGGAGCGTCTGAAGCTGCTCGGCGGCACGCCTGGCGACGTCTTCGAGGACCCCGACCTGTGGGCCCTGTTCGAGCCGGTCATCCGGGCCGACCTGCGCCTGGTGGAGACCTGGCGCCCCGATCCGGAGGCCGCCGTACTGCCGGTGGCGCTGTCCGCCTACGCGGGCGGCTCGGACCACTCCGCCCCGCCCGCCTCGGTGACCGGCTGGGCCCGGCACTTCGAGCACTTCCTGGGGCTGCGGGTCTTCGACGGCGGCCACTTCTACTTCGCCGACGATCCCTTGCCGCTGCTGGCGCAGATCCAGCGGGACGTGACCACCGCGCTCGACGCGGCCACCGCCCGCCCCCGCTGAACCCGACCCCCGGGCGGACAGCGCGCGTTCACCGCCCGGCCCCCGCACTTCGAGGGCCCCGTACCGCACTGCCTACGGACCCCGTAGGCGGCCACGTACCGACAGACGAATGTCAGGAGCCAGAACATGAGGACAGGCAAGAGATCCCGGGCCGGTGCGGTCGGTGTGGCGGCGCTCGCGCTGACAGCAGGGGTGTTCACCGCTCCCGCCCAGGCGGCGCGGGACACCACTCCCGCGGCCGCCGCCCACCAGGCGACGCAGCGGGCACTGGAGGCGGCCGTCGCGGCCGGTGTCCCCGGCGTCAGCGCCGAGGCGCGTGACGCCGCCGGGGTGTGGAAGACGGCGGCGGGCGTGGGCGACCTCGCCACCGGGGCGGCGCGCGGCACCAACGACCGGTTCCGCGTCGGGAACATCACCGACACCTTCGTCGCGACGGTCCTGCTGCAGATGGAGGCGGAGAAGAAGCTGCGCCTGGACGAGAGCGTGGACCGCTATCTGCCGGGCCTGGTGAGCGGCAACGGCAACGACGGCCGTGCGATCACCGTGCGCCAGCTCCTCAACCACACCAGCGGCCTGTTCGACTACGTCATGGACCCGGTGTACGGGCAGACGTATCTGGCGGGCGAGGGGTACCTGCGCCACCGCTACGACACGCTGACGCCCGCGGCGCGGGTGAAGGTGGCCCTCGCGCACCCGCCGGCGTTCCAGCCGGGCGTGCGGCACTGGTTCTCCAACACCAACGACGTGCTGGCCGCCCTCGTGGTGGAGAAGGTCGGCCACCGCTCCTACGAGGACGAGGTGCGCCGGCGGATCATCGAGCCGCTCGGGCTCACGGCGACGTCGAATCCCGGTGAGCGCACCGGCCTGCCCCGGCCCAGCAGCCGCGGCTACTCCCGGCTGTTCGCCGCGCAGCCGGAGCGGATCGACGACGTGACCGCGGTGAACGGGTCGCAGAGCTGGGGCAACGGCGACATCATCTCCAGCGCCGGGGACCTGAACCGCTTCTTCGGGGCGCTGCTGCGCGGACGGCTGCTGCCGGCGCAGCAGGTGAAGGAGCTCACGACGACCGTCGACAACCCCGACTTCCCCGGCTCGTCCTACGGGCTGGGGATCGAGCGGCTCACGCTGGGCTGCGGCACCACCCTCTGGTACCACGACGGCGGAGCGGTGGGATGGCTGTCGCTGTCCGCCCTGACCGAGGACGGCAGCCACCAGCTGACGTTCAACTACAACAGCAACTGGGGCGCGGAAACGGTCCTGCCCGTCCTGGACGCCGAGTTCTGCCCGGCGCCGTCCGCCGCGCACTGACCCGGCGGCCGTGGTGGTACGTCGTCCCGGCCGCGGCGCGTCGTCTTGGCGGCGGTCCCGTCGGCGGGACGACTCCCCCACTCCCCCGCCGGGGCGGGGGGCGTGTCGTAGAGGTGTTCGCCGTGCGGTAGTTCGAGTTCGGCTCCGGTTCCTCTCCAGCCCACGCTGGAAGAGTCTTCGCCGGTCGTATGCCACAACCCCCCTTTTTTTTCTACTGGAGGCATGATGGAGCGTCAGGCCGGTCGAACCGCGGGGTCGCACGGCGGCCCGGCCACCGCTCCTGCGCAGGGAGCGCCACAGCCGTCGCGCGCGGTGGGGTCGGGGGCGCGCCGGGGTCAGGTGCTGACGACCCGGGTGGGTCTGCAGATGCCGGAGCTGATGGCGTACGACGAGTGGGAGCGGGCCGGGCGTCAGCTCGCGGATGTCCTCGACTCCTCGTCGTGGTGGCTGGGCGACTGGCTGGTCTACGGCAAGGACCACTACACCGACCGCTACCAGCGCGGGATACGCGCGGTGGGTCTCTCCTACCAGACGCTGCGCAACTACGCGTGGGTGTCACGGCGTTTTCCTCATCCCCGGCGCCGGGCGGCGCTGAGTTTCCAGCACCACGCCGAGCTGGCCTCGATGCCGGCCGAGGAGCAGGACCGGTGGCTGGAGCGGGCCGAGCGGCAGGAGTGGACGACCAAGCAGCTGCGCAGTGCGCTGCGCGCCGCGCGCCGTAGTGAGCAGCAGCCGCCACTGGCGGCGGAGGCCGGTCAGCGTCTGGATCTGCCCGGCAGCCGTCTGCAGTGGTGGCACAGGGCGGCGGAGCAGCTGGGTGTCGACTTCGAGCAGTGGGTGACGGCGACACTGGACCGTGCGGCCGCGACCGCGCTGCAGGACCCGGACGCACCAGGTGACGCAGAGAACGGGCAGCACGCGGAGGTCGGAGAACTCGGGCAGCACGGGGAGCACGCAGAGGTCGGGGAGTTCGGGGGCCGGGAGGAGGCCGCCGGGCTCCGGGGCGCCGCCGCCGCACCGGTTGCCGCTTCGGCTGTCGCGCCGGCCGCAGGCAGTGCTGAGGGCCGGGACGGTGCGGCCGGTGGCGGCAGGGCGGTGCGGGTGCGGGCGGTGGCCGTCAGCGCGTAGAGGCCCCGACGCCTGCGACCGCGACCGGTCGCCGTTGTTCACTTGCCCGGAACGCAGAACCGGCGTCTCACGGCCGGGAGTGTGGCTCTGGCCCGCGGCAGCCACAGGTCTGCCACTGCTGACCTCGGCCGGGTCGTTTCAAGTTCTTGATGTGCTCCTTGAACCTCCAACGGAGTTCCGCCCTGCGAGGCCTCGAGATTTGAAGGCGCCCAGGACTGATCGCCCCACAGAGACTCGCGGTGGCATCGCTCAATGGCACAATCACGCCATGAAACTCGTGGTGCAGGTGAAGCTGGTGCTGGAGGCCGAGCAGGCCGCCACGCTGTCGGAGACCCTGCGCATGGTCAATGAGGCCGCGAACTGGGTGTCGGCGGTGGCGTTCGAGCGGGGTGTGCCGCGCGAGTACGAGCTGCGCAAGCACACCTACGCGGAGCTGAAGTCGCGGGGGCTGGGGGCGCAGGCAGCCCAGCACACGATCAAGAAGGTCCGCGATGCTTACACGACGCTCAAGGCAAACATAGAGGTCGGACACGTCGGCAAACCGGGCTCGAAGCGGCGTAGAAAGGCCGAGTCCAAACCGATCGTCTTTCGGCACGCAGCAGCCCAGCCCTACGACGACCGCTGCCTGAGCTGGCAGTTCGACACGCAGACGGTGTCCATCTGGACCACCGGCGGGCGTATCCGAGGTGTGGGGTTCGACTGCTCCGCCGACGGCCTCAAGCTGCTGCGCGAGCACCGGCAGGGCGAATCGGATCTCGTGGAAAGCGGTGGAGCGTTCTACCTGATCGCCACCTGTGAGGTTCCCGAGGCGCAGCAGTACGAGCCAGACGAGTTCATTGGCGTCGACCTCGGCATCGTGAACATCGCCACCACGTCCACCGGCTACCAGGCCGCCGGGCGCAACCTGAACCGGCGCCGCCAACGCCACAGCGCTCTTCGCACCAAGCTTCAGCGTAAGGACACCAAGTCCGCCAAGCGACTGCTGAAGAAGCGCAGCCGGCGCGAACAGCGACACGTCTCCAACACCAACCATGTCATCGCGAAAACGATCGTGACCGAGGCTGAACGCACCTCGGCCGGAATAGCCTTGGAAAACCTGGGCGGCATCCGGCAGAGGGTACGGCTCCGCAAGCCCCAACGGGTCACACTCCACTCCTGGGCCTTCGCCCAGCTGGGGCGATTCATCGCGTACAAGGCGCGCCGCGCAGGCGTACCCGTGGTCCACATCGACCCTGCCCACACCTCGCAGACGTGCTGCGAGTGCGGGCACGTCGACAACAAGAACCGGGCCGGCCAGGCCCTCTTCATCTGTCGGAACTGCGGGGTCGTTGCCCACGCGGACCGGAACGCTTCCCATCTCATCGCCCAGCGCGGCGCCGTGATGTGGAATGCGGGGCGTGAGTCACGCGTCCCTGCCACCCCGTAGAGGGTGTCTGGACGGAGGAGTCCACCCAGCAGCCAGCTGGGCACTGCCTCCAAGCCGGCCGTTCAGGACCGGATCAAGTTGACGGCAGCCGGCTCATCAGGCCGGCCGTCTCGCGCTTGTAGGTGCAGGCGCTCTGTCCGAACGACTCCCGGACCCGCTCGCGGACTTCGCCGGGCTGTTCCTGGCTGAGCTTGAACATGCCCTCGGCGCCCGTCACGGTGAAGCGGAAGGCTCCCACGGCCGGTGCGATCTTGCGGAAGTAGCCGAGGGAGGCGGTCATGTCCCAGCCGTTGCCGAACCGTCCCTCGAAGGCGCGCACGGTGGACTCCACGACGCCCAGGGTCTCCTGCACCGAGTCGATCTTCTCCACCACGCCCCGTACGTGGACGGCGGTGAAGTTCCAGGTCGGGGCGGCCGGGGTCACCTCGTAGACGGTGGGTGAGACGTAGGAGTGCGGGCCGGTGAAGGTCAGCAGCAGGACGCTGCCCGACTCCAGTGCCGCCCAGTGCGGGTTCGCCCGGTTCATGTGTCCCAGGAGGGTGGCGCCGGGCAGTTCACCGGTCCACTCCCCCGAGGTGTCGGGGTCGAAGATGACCGGCAGGTGGGTGGCGAACGGGCCGTCCTCGGGGCGGCCGTTGGCGGCCGCGAGGGCCAGTGGATTGGCGCGGATCAGGTCCACCATCCACGAACTGTCCGGTTCGCGGTAGGAGCTGGGCACGAACATGCGGATTCACCCTTTCGGAAAATGGCTCGGGGCATGACGGTGGCTCGAAGAGCGGTTTCGGTTCGGGGCGTGGCCGAATGACCGATCGGATCGCACGCGGGCCGGTATTGCTCCGGGCATCTCGCCGTCGGCGGTGCCGCGCGGAGTTCTGAAAATTTGTGCCGACCATATCGCCGTCCCGCCGGCAGGACAACGCTTTCCGGTTGCCGCGCACTTCGAGAACTTCTCGAACGGTCTTCATGCCATCTTCAAGTTGGCTTTGAGAGGCTCTCCACAGCAACACTGCAGAACGGTCTCTCGGGCCACCGGCCGAGTTTTCCAGACGCAAGCGGGAGAGTTTTCTATGGGCATAACGGGCAGGCGCAGCCAGGAGATCTACGACGTGGTCGGTATCGGGTTCGGCCCGTCCAACCTGTCGCTCGCGATCGCCTTGGAGGAGCACGGGGCGAGCGCTCCGGAGCATCCGGTCACGTCCCATTTCTTCGAGCGGCAGCCTTCGTTCGGCTGGCACCGGAACATGCTGCTGCCGTCGACGACCATGCAGATCTCCTTCCTCAAGGACCTGGCGACCTTCAGGAATCCGATGTCCCGGTTCAGCTTCATCTCGTATCTGCACGCCGCGAACCGGCTGGTGCAGTTCGTGAACAACCAGGACTTCTTCCCGACCCGCCAGGAGTTCCACCAGTACCTGGAGTGGGCGGCCGCGAGCCTGAGCGACCGGGTCACCTACGGCGCGGAGGTCACCGCGATCCGGCCCGGCACCGAGGGCGGGGTGGCGAGTCCCGACCTCATCGAGGTCGAGGTCCGCGCGGGTGACGGCACCCTCAGCCGGGTCACCGCCCGTAACGTGGCCATCTCCACGGGCCTGGTGCCGCGGCTGCCGGAGGGGGTGGTCGCCGACGAACGGGTGTGGCACAGCTCGCAGTTCCTGGGCCGCTTCAACGAAATGGACCCGGCCGGGCTGAAGAGCGTGGCGGTGGTCGGCGCCGGGCAGAGCGCGGCCGAGATCACCCGGTTCCTGCACGACGCGCTGCCCGAGGCCCAGGTCTCCGCGGTCATCCCCTCCTACGGCTACTCCGTCGCCGACGACACCCCGTTCGCCAACCAGGTCTTCGACCCCGGCGCGGTCGACGAGTACTACTTCGGCAACGAGCGGGCCCAGGACGCGTTCTGGCGCTACCACCGCAACACCAACTACTCGGTGGTCGACGCCGACGTCATCCAGTCCCTCTACCAGCGGCTGTACGACGAGCAGGTGCGCGGCAGCCGGCGGCTGCACTTCCGTAACCTGACCCGGGTCGCGGAGGTCAAGCGGGCCGGGAACGAGACGCGGGTGCTGCTGCGGTCGCTGCTGGACGACTCGACGGAGGAACTGGCCGTCGACGCGCTGGTGTTCGCCACCGGCTACGACGGCCTGGACCCGGCCCGTCTGCTCGGCGACTTCGACCGGCACTTCCAGCGGGACGCGGCGGGCCGCCACCGGGTCGAGCGCGACTACCGCCTGGTTCCCGCGTCGGACCTGACCTGCGGCGTCTACCTTCAGGGCGGCACCGAGCACAGTCACGGCCTGTCGTCGGCGCTGCTGTCGAACATCGCCGTGCGCAGCGGTGAGATCGCCGACTCGATCGTGCTGGGGCGCACCGAGCGGGAGTTGGAGCACGGCTGCCCGGTGCAGGCCGAACCCTCGACCGTCTGATCGGGCACCATCCCCCCGGGCGGGCGACGCCGGGGCCCCGGGTGCCGTGTGCGGCACCCGGGGGACCACGAGCGGACCGCTGGGGCCTTGGGCGCGCCGGTTCGCCGTGGACGGCGTCCTCGGGCCCCGCGGAACACTCCCGCGCGCGAACCGTTCCCGAGCGAAAAGCGAGCGGTCTGCGAGTTGAATGCGAGCGGTATGCGAGGGAAATTCGAGCGGGATCCGTTCCTCCGGTTCAACAGGTCGAAAAGGGTGGAGGAAATGCCCGTACGAGGATCGGCGGTACCGGCGGGAACGCCGGAATCGGTTGGTCGGGCGGCGTGTCCGGTCACGGAATCGTCGGGGCGCTCGCCGTCGTCGCGGATTCCGCGGGAATTCCTCCGCCCTCGGTCACGGCGGGTTCCGCCGACTGTCCTGTCGGCAGGACGTGAGCGCCCGCGGCGGCGGCATGCGGAAAAGAGCGAAGAAGCCGCTCGCGTGCGTGTGTTGAGGGGAATCGGCTTCCGTCGGTCCGTGTGCGGCGCGATGATGGCGGCGCGTTCGGCGGGCGGGGCCGGCAGGTGTTCACCTTCCCAAGAGGGCGCCGCACAGCCAAGTCCTTTCGTGCCGTCTTCAAGCGCATGTCCACCGGCCTGCGGGGCCCGCCCCCGCGGGCCGGGGTCCTTTACAGAAGGAGTCGTGCCTATGAGCGCCAACCGCCCCGCCGGCGGCCCCGCCCCTCGGCGTGCGAGGTTCTCATGACCGTCAGCGTGCACCCCGCCCAGGCCAAGGCCTCGGCTGTCGGGGAGGCCCTGCCGTGGCTGGCCCGCCACCAGGGCCGCACGGTCGTCATCAAACTCGGCGGCCACGCCATGGTCGACGCCGGCCTCACGGCGGCCTTCGCCCGTGACGTCGTCTTCCTGCGCTACGCCGGGCTGCGGCCCGTGGTGGTGCACGGCGGAGGCCCCCAGATCGACGCCGAGCTCGCGCGGCGCGGCCTGCAGCGCGAGTTCAGGGCCGGGCTGCGGGTCACCTCACCGCCCGCGATGGAAGTGGTGCGGATGGTCCTCGCCGGGCAGGTGCAGCGTGAACTGGTCGGTCTGATCAACCGGTTCGGGCCGCTGGCCGTCGGAATGACCGGCGAGGACGGCGACACCCTCACCTCGGTGCGGCACGTGCCGTGGATCGACGGGGAGCCGGTGGACATCGGCCGGGTCGGCGACATCACGGGCGTGAACACCGGTGTCATCGAGGGCCTGTTGGCGGACGGCCGGATCCCGGTCGTCTCACCACTGGCCCGCAGCAGCGAGGACGGCCTGGTCCACAACGTCAACGCCGACACCGTCGCCGCCGCCCTGGCGCGGGCGCTGCGGGCGCACGCGCTCGTCATGCTGACGGACGTCGCGGGCCTGTACGCGGGCTGGCCGCACAGCGACGAGGTCATCGAGCAGCTGACGGCCGGCGAGCTGGAGAAGCTCCTGCCCGAACTGAGCGAGGGCATGGTGCCCAAGATGACCGGCTGCCTGCACGCGGTGCGCGGCGGGGTGGGCGCGGCCCGGGTGATCGACGGACGGGTCCCGCACGCGGTGCTCCTGCAGATGTTCGCCGGCCACCGGGCGGGCACGCTCATCGTGGCGGACCCGGACGAGGCGGAGCCCCGGCCGTGAACCACCGACCACATGAGCCACACCCACAGCAGCGGTGCGGGCGGGTTGTCCGGGCGAGCGGGCCCGTCGGCAGCGCGGACGACGCCACCAGAGCGAAGGCGAGGGCCGTGCCCGTGACCGACACCCCCTGGGCTCCGTTCCCGCCCGGCGCCGCCCTGCACGCCCTGCCCTCCCCCGGGCCCGCACTCCGCCCCGCCGACCTCCAAGGCCAAGACCAAGGTCAAGGCCAAGGCCAGGACGAGGGTCTGGGGTTGGGGTTGGGGTTGGGGTTGGGGCCTGGGGCGGATCTCACGCCGCGTCGGGCGGCCGAACTGGCCGTCGCCGCCGAGACCGACGGCGGCCAGGCCCGCGAACTGGCCCGCCGGCTGGCCCTCTCGCTGTCCCCCGAGGCCCGCCGGATCCTGCTGAGCGCCCTGACCGAAGCCGACCCCTACGACGCGTACGACGACGGGGACGACGACGGGGGCGGGGGCCCGTACGGGGAGTACGGGGAGTACGGGGACGACGTGGGGGCGTACGGCAGCGGGGGCGGTCCGCTTCGGGGGGTGTCGGGTGCGGCGGCTGCTGCTCGTCCCGCGGGGCTGAGTCTCGTACCGGCACGCCCCGAGCGCGGGCCGGGCCGGGAGAGCGGCCACGTCGGGGGCGGGCGTGGGGCGCCGGAGGGGGTGGTGCGGCTGCGGTTCGCGGACGTGGCGGCGCTCGATCGTGCGGGGGCCGCCTTCGGCGCTGGGGCGGGTGGGGGTGCGGTCAGCGACCGCGCGACGCTGACCCTGCGGATTCCCGGGGAGGCGGGCGCGGAGTCGCTGCGGGCGGTGCTCGACGTGCTGGACGCGGCGGCGGTCACGGCCGAGTCGCTGACCGTGCACTCGCACGAACTCGACGACGTGTTCTCCGCGTTGACCGGCCTGTCCTGAAGACTGCGGACGCCACCCCGCCCCGCCCTGCCTCCTTCCCGGACGGTGCAGGGCGGGGCGGGGTGGCCCGGTCGTCGTGTCGGGTGCGGGGTCAGGAGAGGTCGAGGGTGCAGCACTTGACGCTGCCGCCGGCTTTGAGGAGTTCGCCGAGGCTGACGCCGATCGGGTTGAAGCCGCGTTCCTTGAGCCGGCCGATGAGGCCGGTGGCCGCCTGGGGCAGCAGGACGTTGAGGCCGTCGCTGAAGGCGTTGAGGCCGAAGACGGCGGCGTCCTGGGCGTGGGCGAGGACGGCGTCGGGGAACATCTCCCTGAGCACGGCCTGGCTGCCGGGGCTGAAGGCCGCCGGGTAGTACATGATCTCGTCCGGGGAGAGCACCGCGAGCGCGGTGTCCAGGTGGTAGAAGTCGGGGTCGACCAGGGTCAGGCCCGTCACGGGGAGGCCGAAGAACTCCTGGGCCTCGGCGTGGGAGCGGGCGTCGGTGCGAAAGCCGGTGCCGGCCAGCATCCGGCGTCCCACGCGCAGGTAGTCGCCCTCGCCCTCGTTGATGTGCTCGGGCCACAGCAGTTCGCGGTAGCCGTTGCGGGCGAACCAGTCGAGGTAGGCGGGTCCCTCGGCGGTGCGCTCGCGGTGGCGGAAGCGGGCGCCGAGGACCTTGCCGTCCACCACGGTGGCGCCGTTGGCGGCGAACACCATGTCCGGGAGGCCCTCGACGGGCTCGACGACCTCGACGGTGTGTCCCAAAGACACGTACAGCTCGCGCAGTTGCTCCCACTGGAGCAGGGCGGTGGCGGTGTCGGTCGGCTTGTCGGGGTTCATCCACGGGTTGATGCTGTAGGTCACGTCGAAGTACTGCGGGCGGCACATGAGCAGGCGGTGCGGTGTCGCGGTGCGCGGGGTGCGGGGTGTCTGTTCCTGGACTGCGGTGCCGGTCGAGGGCATGGCGGGTCCTCCTGTGTTCTTCGTGGGAGAAGGGTGCGTGCTCGGCGTCGCGGGGTGTGCGGCGCCGGGCCCGGCCGGGCCCGGTGGCGGGCCTTCGTGCGCGACGGGTGCGGGTCCCGGATCCCGGGGGTGACGGGGTGCTCGGGCGGGGTGGCCGCGCGGCACGCCCGGCGCCCCGGCCATCCGGTTCGGAGCCGCGCCGGACACGGTCGACGGACTCCGTCAACTTCCCTGTATTCAGGGGTGGTTGACCTTTCCAGGCTAGCCGGATGCGGCCGGTGGGGGCGGGTTGCTCGATCGGTGTTCAAGCGATCCCCCACGGCGGCGTTCCCCCACGGTGGTTGCCCGGCTCTGCGGCGCTGCCCCGGCCGGCGGCGTGCGGGGCGGGTCGGGTCGGGTGTCAGGGCAGGATCGGTGCCGGGTCGGGCAGGGCGATCAGCTGCGGCACGCTGCGGCTCCAGGGGAAGCCGTGGTGGAGCTGGAGCACGGCGGGCGAGGTGGGGTCGACGATGACCGCGACGGCGGCCAGCACGTCGGGGGCCGGTTCCAGTTCCAAAAACCGCCAGCGCGGGGCGCCTTCACTGTCGTCGTGGGGAGGGGTGAAGCCCACAACGCCGTTGTCCTCGGCCAGTTCGAAGGCGAACGAGTCGAAGGGCAGGCCAAGGCCCAGGCCGCGGGCCTTGGAGTAGGCCTCCTTGAGCGTCCACAGGCGCAGCACCCGGCGGTCCTGCGGGCGGCCGGGGGGCGCCTTGGCCACCCACTGCTGTTCCATGGGCGCGAAGGTGTCGACGATGGCGCTCAGGCCGCGGTCGCCGCGGTCCAGGCGTTCGACGTCCACGCCGATGCGGTGGCGGCGCACCATGCCCAGCAGGTTGTGCCCGTGGGTGTGGGAGAGGTTGAAGTCGAGTTTGCGGCCGCCGCGCAACAGGCCCTCGGGGGGCTTGCGGAAGAAGGGGCGCCCGCGGGGCGAACGCCAGATCACGGCCTCCGACTCGGGCACGCCCGTCTCCAGGGCCAGCACGCGGCGCACCAGGACGTGCGCGATGAGGTACTGGTGACGGTCGCGTTCGAACAGGAAGCGTTCGGCGAGTTCCCGTTCGGGTGCGTCCAGCCAGGCTCCGGCCAGGATCTGGGCGAACTCGGCGGCGAGTTCCTCGTTGGTGCAGAACCACAGTTTGACCGGCGGGGCCCGGTCGGGTTCACCGGGTCCGGCCGGGTGGCCGCGGCGCAGGGCGGTGGGCTGCATCAGATCGGCTCCCCCGCTGCACCGGCCCGACCGGCCTCGTCCGCCGGGGCGGCGGTCGGGTGGGTGTCCTCCAGCCACAGCGGGCGGCTCAGGAAGGGCGACGGAGGCAGCGGCACCACCATGGCGCCGGCGCCGCCGCGCCGCTCCAGCGCGGCCCAGTCGACGGGCAGGCCGGACAGCCACAGCCGCCGCAGCTGCTCCAGACGCCCTGCGTGCCACAGCGCGGCCAGGTAGTCGCCGGTCTCGGGCACACCGGCGAGGGCGTAGGGGTCGTGCGGGTCCGAGCGCAGGTCGGCGCTGTGGATCTCCTCGTCCGGCACGCTCTGCACGGTCTGCGGGTCGGCCGCGAACCGGGTGAGTGCCGTGTGGAGCTGGGGCAGGTCGCGGACGGTCAGGGCCAGCCGGCAGGGCAGGGCGGCGCGGCCCGTGCGCAGGGTCCGGGCCAGGGCACCGAGCGAGGGCAGCGGTCCCGGAGCGGGGTCTCCGGCCGGCCTCGGGCCGGAGGCGGACGCCGGGGCGGGGGGCGTGCCGGTCTCGGGGGTGGTGTCCGGGGCGGGGGGCGTGCCGGGGGTGGTGGGCGGGTCGGTGGGGTGGGCGGTTTCGGTGGTGGCGGGGGCGATCCAGTCGGCGAGGCGGGCGGCCAGGGCGGCCAGGTGGGCCGGGCTGGGTGCGGACAGCAGCACCAGCTCCTCCCCCGCCGCCGCCTGCTGCCGACCGGACCCCGGCCCCCGCACCTCCACCTCCAGCTCCACCTGCCCTTGTGCAGGTGCCGGTGCCGGTGTGTGTGTCGGCTGGGGGGTGGTGGGGCCGGTCCGCGGGGGCGGGAACTCCTCCAACAGGGCGGTGTGGTGGGGTCCGTGGGCGGGGGCGAGCTCGATGAGGGCGGTGCGCGGCAGTTCCTGTCCGTGCGTGGTGCGGGGGCGGGGCCAGGCCCTTGCGGCGGAGCGGTCCCCGGTGGGCGCGAGGGTGGCGGTGCGCAGTTGCAGGACGGCGGAGGTCAGGGCCGCGATCCCGGTGGCCGCGCCGGCGTCGCCGATGCGTCGCACGGTCGTCGCGTGGGTCTCGCGGAGGACGGGGTCGGGTGCGGGCGGGCCGGACTGTGCGCCGGGTGCGGGGTGTTGGGGGCTGCCCCAGGTGGTGCGGCGCAGCACGGCGTGGATGTGGTCGCCGTCGGCGAGGGCCCGGGCGAGGGGTTTGAGGACGAGGGCGCCGACCCCCTCGCCGGCCGTGTCGCGGGCGCGTGAGGGGTGCAGCAGGAGTTCGACGCCGCCGGCGACGGCGGCCGCGCATTCCCCGCGGCGCAGGGCGCCGACGGCGAGGTGCAGGGCGGCGAGTGCGGAGGTGGCGGCGCTGTCGACGGCGTGGGCGGGGCCGTTGAGGCGAAGGCGGGCGGCCAGGTGGGCGGCGAGGTCGCCGTGGCCGCCGGCGGGCATCGGCCGGCCTGGGGTCCAGTCCTGGGCGGCCAGCAGGGCGTAGTCGGCGGAGCTCACGCCGGCGAACACTCCCACGGCGCGGGGGCTGCCGTCGGGTCCGGTCAGGGAGTCCAGGCGGGAGCCGGTGCAGCCGGCGTCCTCCAGGGCCTCCCAGACGATCTCCTGGAACAGGCGTGCCTGGGGGTCCATCAGGGCGGCTTCGGCGGGGTCCAGTCCGAAGAACTCCGCGTCGAACTCGGCGGCCCTGTCCAGGAAGTGGCCGCGCAGGCCGGGTTCGAGGGGGGATCGGCCGGGCCGCTCCAGCGGCCCGGGTGAGGAGGTGTCCCGCCCCTCGCGCAGGTTGTGCCAGTGCAGGTGCAGGTCGGCCGCGCCGGGATAGCGTCCGGCGATCCCCACCACCGCGTACCGGTCCAGGTCCGCTTCGGGCCCGTCGGCGCCGGCAGCCGGTGTTCCCGAGGCGTCGGCGCCCCGCACCGGCCGGCCCACCGGGGCGAAGGCCTCCCGGCCCACCGGGGCGGAGATCTCCGGTGTCTCCGGGGCGGACGGCGTCGTGGGTGCGGGCGCTGGTGTGGTGCGTGCGGCGGGCGCGGGCACGCCCGGTGCCGCCGGGGCATGGCTCACCGGGGCAGGCGTCGCCGACCGCGCCTGCCCCGGCGTCACCTCCCCCGCCGGTGCCGCGTTGTACGCGGGACCGGTCGGAGCGAACTCCGCGATACCGGTACCGGCGGGCGGCTGAGTACCGAGGGCCGGCAACGGCTGCTGCGGGCCCGGGTGTTGGGAGGTGCCGGTGGACATCAGGGCCGTGAGGATCCGGACGGCCTGTGCCCGTTCCAGACGTCCCGCCTTGAAGCGGGTGAGGACTTCGCGTTCGTCCATGTGATCCGCGGTGACGTCCATGGGTCGCTTCTTCAGTCCCGGTGCGCGAGCTGGCCCAGCGCGTCGTCGATGGACAGCCATCCGGCGCGCACCGCGTCCAGCAGGGCGCCGATGCCCAGCGGGGCGGCTCCCGGCACCGTCATGCCCAGCAGGGCGGGCAGGATCTCGGGAACCTGGTGCGGAGGAGCGGCCGCGACGATGTGCACCGCGAGGCTGACGAGGTCGGGGTGGTCGTAGAGGGTGCCGGCGGGTTCCTGCAGCCCGTAGATCCGGTTGACGGCGGCCACGAACTCCGAGGCGATGACGGAGTCGACGCCGAGCAGGGTGAAGGGGGCCTCGGTGTGGATGTCCCAGGGGTCGCAGCACAGGATGCGGGCGAGTTCCTCGCGCAGCGTCTCCAGCACCGGCCCGACCGCGTCGTCGTGTGCCTCCGCCGACAGTGCGGGGGACGCCATGGGACGGGCGGGCGCCGGAGGTCCGGCCGCGGCGGCTGCGGCGTGCGGGAGCACGGTGCGGGCCAGGTGCCGGGCCAGAGCGGCGGGTGTGGGGTGGTCGAGCATGACGTCGACCCGCACGTCGGTGCCGTAGTGGCCGTTGAGCGCGGCGACGAACTGGACGGACAGCAGCGAGCCGAGGCCCAGCAGCCGGAAGGTCTCCTCCGGGTCGATCCGCTCCGGCGTGATCCGCAGGACGTCGGCGAGGACCACGACGAGTGAGCCGAGCAGCTGCTCGTGCGCGGCGTCGGAGGCGGCCGGGCGGGAGAACTGGCTTTCATCGTGCATGAGTTGGCTCCAAGGGTTCCGTCCTGCAGGCCGATGGCGGGAACAGCAGCGGTACGTCCCGTCGTGCGGACGCCCGCCCGGCCGGGTCCGGCCGGCCACACCGGCTCTGGATGAACTGTGCGAACCGGTAGTGCGGTCGGGCTTCCTCAAGACCAAACCATACCCGCTGTTTTGGAAGAGTTCCAGGTGCCGCCTCAAGCCCGCCTGGAGAGATTCGATCCCGAGAGTCCGTCCCCAAGTCAGCTCAAATAGTCCTTAATTGGGGCAGTCGGCATCCAAAAACCAGCAGACCGTGCGTCCTGTTTATGTCTCGCTACGGGTCGCCGGTCGGGGCGTAATTCCTCCGGCGATGGATCGACCCTTACAGGAGGAGCGAGAAACAGGCACGGCGGTCTGCATTGAGGGTGGGAGGCGGCCCGCAAGGGAAGCCCGGTCGAGGACCGCCGGGGTGAAGAGGGCCCGGGCCGGCCCTGCCTGAGCCCTCGTCATGCCGGCGACAGCCCTGCACAGGCCCCCGGCACACGGATGCGCCCGCCCCCGGTCAGCGGATGACGGGGACGGGCGCGGAGCGCGGAGCGTGGCACGGGGTGCGGTGGAGTGACGTGGCGTGGCGCGAAGTGCTGTGGAGTGGCGTGGCGTGGAAGGGCACCACGGGCGGGGAGGACGTGGACAGGGGTGTCGGGAGGGGCGGTTCGGTGCGGGCCCCGCTTCCCTGGCGGGGGGGGGCGGGCCCTCGGCTTCCCTGCGCGGCCGGCTCCCCGCGCGGTCACTCCCGCGTTCGGACTCGCCCGTACGGACTCACGCGCGTGCGGGACAAGGACCGGTGTGCGGGGGTAACTGCCCTGCGTGGGAGAGGAGTTCGGGGGCGGATTGCCGGGGGCGGTTCAGGCGGCGTTGCCGGGGGTGCGGGTCTCACGTGGGTGCTGCTGGGCGGCGTAGACCGTGACGAAGACGGCCAGTGCGCGCGGGTCGCCGTGCGGGCCCAGTGCGGTGAGCGGCACGCTCGGGCCCGGTCCCCGGGTCAGTGTGCGGTGGGCCTCCAGGGCGGCGGCCATCAGTTCGCCGCGGGGGCGGTGGGCGTGGTCGGGGTGTGCGCAGGCCGTCGCCAGTGCTTCGGCCCAGGCGTGGGAGGCGATCTCGTCCCGGCGTGTGCGCGGGTGCGGGATCGGGGCCGGGGCCGGGGCCGGGGCCGGGGCGACGGTGGGGGTGGGGTCCGGCATGGCTGCCTCCTCGGCGTCCGGCTGCTCTCGGCTGGGCTTCCTGCCCGGTGCCGTGCGGTGTGCGGTGCGCGGTGAAGTGCGGTGCTGCGCGGCGGGACTGCGCGGTGCGGTGGTGAGGCGGGCTGTGCGGTGAAGTGCGGTGGCGCCGTGCGGTGGTGTGGGGTGCGGGCCGGGGGTGCCGCCGGGTGTGGGGGTTGTCGGGTGTGGGGGTGGTCAGGGGTGGGGGCGGGTGGCTGCGGCGAGGCGGTGGGCGAGGTCGTCGGGCTCGGTGGCGGTGGTGTCGAGGACGACGGCGCGGGGCTGGTGGCCGTCGGCGGCGGCGAGGCGGGCGAGGGTGCAGGCGGCGACGCCGTCTCCGCAGAAGGCGGCCAGGACCGGTCCGCCGGTGCCGGGGCGCAGGTGGGGGGCGAGTGCGTCGTAGGCGGCGCGGACGGCTGTGGCGGCGTGGGCGCCGCCGGCGGGCAGGGGGGTGAGCAGGAGGAGGTTCTCGGGGCCGGGGTAGGCGCGGGCGATCCGGTCGTAGAAGGCCCGGGTCCGGCCGGGTGCCTGGAGCAGGGCGAGGGTGGCGGCGCGGGGGTGGGTGGGCGGACGCAGCACGGCGGGCAGGGGTGTGGTCTCCGGCTCTGCGGCGAGGATCGGGCCGGGGGCGGGGTCGGTGCCCAGGTGGGTGAGGAGGGCCAGGACGTCGCCGAGGGTGGTGTTGCGGCCGGCGCCGCGGGGGAGTTCGCGCAGCAGCAGGGCGGCGTGGGCGAGGAGTTCGGTGATCTCGCCGAAGCGGGCCTGGTCGTAGGAGGCGGTCAGGACGAGACGGTCGCTGCGGTCGTGGTGGGCGGTCAGGGTGAGCGGGTAGGCGGTGTGGGCGCCCAGGGTCTGGGGCGGTTCCACCTCGATGCCGTGGGCGGCGAGTTCGGCGTCCAGTTCGCTCAGGGCGTGCGGCAGGGTCTCGAAGGTGAGCAGGGTGTCGGCGGGCGGTGCGGGGCGGCGTGTCCAGGCGTGGATCTGGCCGGCGGTCACCCATTCGTAGGCGGCCTGGTCCAGGCAGTGGTCGCGCAGGTGGGCCATCAGCTGGGGCACGGTGGCGTGCGGGTCGACGAGGACGGACTGCGGCAGCGGGCCGGCCAGGGCTCCGGGGGTGCGTTCGACTCCCTCGAAGAGGATGCCGCGGCCGGCGGTGGTGGTGGCGAAGCGGACGTGACAGGGGCCCTCGGCGCGGCCGGCTCGGTAGAGGAGCAGGGACCACACGGCCTGCAGGGCGGTGGACTCGCCGCCGCCCCAGGCGGCGGCCCAGTCGGCGAGGCGGGCGGTCTCCTCCTCGGTCAGGCGCAGCCGGGAGCGGCCCTCGGTGCGGTGGGCGGTGTCGGTGAACAGCGGCGGAACACGCACCGCGTCCACGTCGTCCGCGCCGGTGGCGGCGGCGGTGTGGGTGAAGAAGTCCTGGGCGGCGGTGGTGTCCTGGGTGGCGAGCCAGGCGGTGTAGTCGCTCATGTCGGGGCGGCGGTGGCCGCCGGGCAGTTCGCCGCCGGCGAGGTAGGCGCGGTAGAACTCGCGGACCAGCAGGCGCACCGACCAGCTGTCGAGCAGGGCGTTGTGGTAGGTGAGCAGGACGCGGGCGGGGCCGGTGCGGGCGGTGACGGCGGCCTCGGTGCTCTCGCCGCCCAGGAGGGTGACGCGCAGTGGGGCGGGGCGGCGGGGGTCGATGCCGCGGCGGCGGTCGCAGGCGACGAGGGTGTGCCATTCGGCGCTGTCGTGCGGCAGGTGGACGACCTGTGGGTCGGGCCGGTCGTGGACGATGAGGGTGCCTTCGCTCTGGTCGTCGAAGGCGGTGCGCAGGACTGATTCGCGGGCGAACACGGAGTGCCAGGCGGTGGTGAAGCGTGGCACGTCGAGGGGTCCGTGCCAGTCGAAGGAGGCCTGTTCGACCTGGCGGCCGGGGCCGGGGTGGGCGTCGGCGGCGGCCAGGAGTTCGCGTTGCAGCAAGGTCGCGTTCTGGTGGCGGGCGGTGAAGGCGCCGCGGCCGGCGCGGGTGAGGAGGTCGGCCAGTGCCCCCAGGGGGAAGTCGGCCCGCTCGGGGCCGTCCGGGGTGGAGAACCGCAGGGTGTGCCGGCCCGGTCCGGGCTGGCGCAGGTCGGTCTTCCAGGCGCGGGCGTCGGGGTGGCGTGCGGTGATGCTGTCGAGGGCGGCCTCGATGCGGGTGGCGGGCAGCGGGCCGCACAGTTCCAGGACCGGTGCGGCGTCGGGGTCCAGGTCCACGATGACGGTGATCGGCTCGCGCTGCGGCAGACGGGCGAAACGGTTGGTGGTCATCGGCAGTCCGGAGGCACGCGCCGATGAAGCCCCCTCCCCCTCTCCTCACGAGGCGCTGCCCAAGCATGGGCCGGCCCCGCGACAAACCCCTGACACCTCCCTGACATCCCGCTCGACCCGGCCCGCGCACGGTGCGCCCGGCTGACCGGGGGCGGATCGGGGCGCGGGGAGACGGGGGCGGACGGGCCCAGGGCGGAGCGTGCGAAGGGTGGAGGGGGTGCCGTCTGCCCTGCCGGGCGGGCCGCAACGCCCGCGCCGGGACAGGAGTGTTGGAGTGGGGGCCCGGGGCCGGGTGGTGTTGGTGCTTGGGGGCTGGGGCGTGGGGCGGATGGGGGGTGTGGCGGATGGGAGGTGGGCGCTGCGGTGCCGGCCACGGTGCGGCCGGGTCGTCGTGCCGGCCGCCGGAGTTCGTGCCGGGCCGCGTGCGGGAGCGGGTGCCGGGCCGCGTGCGGGGGCGGGTGCCGGGCTGCGTGCGGGGGCGGGTGCCGGGCTGCGTGCGGGGGCGGGTGCCGAGGCGTGCGGGGCCCGGGAGCAGGTGCGGGGCCGGGTAGGGGCGCTGTGGTGCCGGCCGCGGCGCGACCGGGGTTCGTCGTGCTGCCCGCCGGTCCGGGCCGGGTGCGGGTCCGGGGCGGGGTGCGGGGCCGGGCGGGGTGGGTCGCCGGGTGCGGGGCGCCGGTTGGGGGCGCCGGTTGGGGGCGCCGGTTGGGGTGGGGTCAGGCGAGGTCGTCGCGGGTGATCCGGCGGTGGGCGGTGCGCCAGGTGTCGTGGGTGCGGACCAGGACGTCCTCCATGACGCACACGTAGAGGACCTTGGAGGTCGCGCCGGGGGGTGTGGCGTGGGCGAGGGCGGAGCAGCGGGTGTGCAGGGTGCCGTCGGGCCGGGGCCGGACGTCGAGCATGCCGACCCAGTGGTGGAGGCGGCTGCCGGCCCGCCGGCGGCGTGCCGCGACGGCGCGGGCGTAGTGGGCGAGTCCGGCGCGGGCCCGTAACGGGGCGGGCAGCAGGGGCAGTTCGACGACGGCGTCCTCGGTGAAGGTGGCCGCCCAGTGTTCGCCGCCGTCGGCGTCCAGGATCTGCATCTGGTGCGCGTAGAACTGCTGCACCTGTGCGTACAGGGCGGCGAACTCTTCTCTGTGCGGGGCGTGTTCGGCGGTCGCCATCAGTTCGACGGTCATGGTCTTCGGCCTCCTTCTGTCCGGGTCCTGGACAGTCTTTGAGGCGCGGCTCGAGCATCCTTCGAATACTCCTCGAGTGAGAGCGCCGACGGTGGAGTTCACAGGGGGTGGTGGCGAGCGCTCCCTGTTCTTGGGTGTGAAGAGCGGGACATGACGGTGGAGGTGTCTTTGATGTCTGGTGAGCGTGTGCGGCGCCTGCGGCACTCGGCCGCGGTGGCCGCGCCGGCCGAGGCGGTCTACGCCCTGCTCGCGGACGCCGTGCGCAGGCCGCTGTACAGCCCGGGTGTCCTGCATGTGGAGCGCATGGACGCCGACGGCGGCCGGGAGCGGCTGCGGGTGTGGGAGCAGGCGGGCGGGCGTGTGGACTGCTCGCTGTGGGCGCGGGTGGCTCATCCGGGCGAGCGGCGCATCGAGTTCTGGCGGTTGCGCGGCGAGGCGCCGATCGCGTCGATGGCCGGGCAGTGGACCGTCTCGGAGGCGGCAAGCGGGCACGGCTGTGTGGTGAGCGTCGTGCACGAGTTCACCGTCACAGGTGGCGCTCACGGCGCGGAGGTGGACCGGGCCGCACTCGCCGTCGAGGACAACGCCCGCAGTGCGCTGTGGAGCGTGCGCCGGATCGCGGAGCGCGAGAGCAGCGCCGGCCCGCTGCAACGGGTGCTGACGTTCCGGGAGTCGCTGCGGGTCGAGGGGCCGGGCGAGGTCGTCTACGACTTCCTCTACCGGGCCGCCGACTGGGCGGGCCGCGTGCCGCAGGTGCGGCACGTCGAGGTGAGCGAGGTCTCCCCCGGGATCCAGGCCGTCGGCTACCGTGTGCGGCTGCCGGACGGGACGGTGCGCGCCACGAGCTCGCTGCGGCTGTGTTTCCCGCACGCCGGGCGCATCGTCTACAAACAGACCACGCCCTGGGCGCCGGTGGCCGCACACACCGGGGAGTGGTCGGTCCTGCCCGACGAACACGGGGTGCGGGTGATCGCCGAACACACGGTGCTCCTCGACGAACACGTCCTGCCGGGCGGCGCCTACGCCGTCCCCGGCCAGGAGAGCGCGAAACCGTCCGGCAAGGACACGGGGCCGCCCGAGGGGAGCGCCGGCCGGTCCGAGGAGCGTGCGGCCTGTGTTCTGCCCGGAGCAAGGGAGGTGAGTGAGCGTCAGGGGCCGGGGCGGGAATCCGGCCGGGGACAGGGGCGGTCCGCGCACCGGCCTGCAGGGGACGGGCACGGGCCGGTGCCGGTGGGCGACGGGGTGCGCGGGCGGGTGCGCGAAGCCATCGGGCAGGCATCTCGCACGATCCTCGAACAGGCCGCACGGCACGCCGAGTCGGCGGTACAGGCACTGCCACGACGGTAGCGGGACAGGCCTGTCGAGGGGGCGGGGGCTCCCTTGCGGCCGGCACGTGGCCGTCCCCGGGTGCCCGAATGCGTGGCCGTCCCGAAGGGCCAACGCGCGGTGGTCCCGGTGCCCCGTGCGCGGTGGTCCTGGTGCCCCGTGCGTGGCTGCCCCGGTGGCCGGTGCGTGGCCGCCCCCGGTGGCCGGTGCGTGACCGGGA
>NZ_JBEZHO010000031.1:0-13986 GCF_040650615.1 Streptomyces sp. NPDC048643 | reverse complement strand
ACCGGGCGGTCGGTGCGTGACCGGGACCGGGCGGTCGGTGCGTGACCGGGACCGGGCGGTCGGTGCGTGACCGGGACCGGGCGGTCGGTGCGTGACCGGGACCGGGCGGTCGGTGCGTGATCGGGACCGGGCGGTCGGGTCAGGTGCCGGTGAGTTCTTCGATCACGGGGGCGAAGGTGTCCATGGCGTTGTCGAGGACGACGATGTAGGACAGGCCGAAGCGTTCGCGTTGTTCGCGTAGTTGCTCGGCGATCTGTTTGACGGTGCCGAAGAGCATGACCGGCAGGGTCAGGCGGTCTTCCTGCGACATCTCGGGGTGGATCTTGGGGAGCCGGTCGGCGGCCGCCCGCCGGTCGTCGGTGACCTCGACGTGGTGCACCAGTACGTTCCGTTCGGCGGGAGTGGTGCGGTGGGCGGCGAAGCGTTCGTAGGCGGCGACGCGTTCGTCGAGCTGGGCGGGGGTCAGGGCGTTGAGGATGCCCTTCTCGTAGCCGGCGGTCGCGGTGAAGGCGGCGATGTCGGCGTGCTCGGCCATCAGGCGCAGCAGCCGGTCGCCGTTGCCGCCGATGAGCAGCGGGGGCCGGGGGCGCTGGACGGCGGGCGGGGTGTGTGCGGGATCGCTCAGCAGCCGGTCGAGTTCGCGAGCGGTCTGCCGCAGGACGTCGATGCGGCCACCGGGCGGGAGGAACTCGATGCGGGCGCGCTCGTGTTCGGCCTGCGCGTAGCCGGCGCCGAGGCCGATCTCGAGCCGGCCGCCGGTCAGGGCGTCGGTGGTGGCCACGTCCCGGGCCAGCAGCGCGGGGTTCCAGAAGCCGGCGTTCAGCACGAAGGTGCCGATCCGGGGGCGTTCGGTGGCGTCCGCCGCGGCCGTCATGGCCGGGAACGGGGAGACCATGCCCAGATGGTCGGGGACCAGGATGACGTCGTAGCCGAGCAGTTCAGCGCGCCGGCATCGGTCCCGCCACTGCGCACCCCCTGCCGGCTTCAACATGTTCACACCGAAACGAAACGGCCTGGTCATGCCCCGCCCCCCAAAAATATTGGTTCTGCCTGCCCGCCTGCCGCCTGCCCGCACGTTCCGTCTGCCGCCTGCTTGGTGCTGCCTGCCTGCCTGCTGGCTGCCTGCCCGCATGTGCCGTCTGCTGCTGCCCGCCGGCCTGCTTGCTGCCTGCTTGGTGGCGGCCGGTCTGTGCTGTGGCGGCTGTGCCGCCGCGGTGACCCTACCTCAGCGTGTGTCTCGTCAACGGGGCTTGCTGGAGGCTGTTCTGGCCTGTCCGGAGCGGTCCCGCAGGTGGGGTTCGGTGACGGTGGCGGCGCTGGTGCCGGTGGGGTGTCAGGCGGCGTAGAGGTCGAAGGTGGAGGTGCGGCGGTCGCCGGAGGTCACGTCCAGGGCGGGGTCGACGGTGAGCATCATCTGGTGCAGGCGCTGCAGTTGGGGTGAGGGCTCCACGCCGAGTTCGTCGATGAGCTGCTTGCGCAGTCTGCGGTACACGTCCAGGGCGGTGGCCTGCCGTCCGGAGCGGTAGAGGGCGACCATCGCCTGGGAGTGCAGGCCCTCGTGCTGGGGGTGACGGGCGATCAGGTCGGTGAGTTCGGCGATGAGTTCGCCGTGCCGGCCCAGACGCAGGTCGGCGTCGATGCGCCGCTCGACGGTGACCAGGCGGGACTCCTTGAGCCGCATGATCTCGATGGAGAGGATGGCTCCGGCGCGCACGTCGACGAGGGCGGGTCCGTCCCACATGTCCAGGGCGCTGCGCAGGAGGGTGGCGGCCTGGCCGTCCTCGCCCTGTTCGAAGGCGCGCTGTCCGCCGGCGACGAGCTGCTCGTAGCGGTGCAGGTCGACGGCGTCGGCCGGGACCTGCAGGACGTAGCCGCCGTGCCGGGTGGCCAGGACCTCCTTGGCGTTGCCGGGGGCATCAGGCCCCATGGCGGTGCCCAGGTGGCGGCGCAGCTGCAGGACGTAGGTCTGCAGGGTGGTCATGGCGCTCTGCGGCATGTCGGTGCCCCACAGCTCTTCCATGAGGGTGGCCACCGGCACGATCCGGCCGGGATAGAACGCGAACAGCGCAAGGAGCTGACGCGGCTTGCTCGCGGTGGGCACGATCGAGACACCGTTGACGGTGGCGCTCAAGGGCCCCAGAACCTGGATCTCCACGGTTTCCTCCCCGTACTCCATCGAGTGGCGGCCGTGCCGGCGCCCCGTCGCAGGGCGGCCTTGGCCTTCGGCACGCTAGACCCGTTTTCGGCCGCCGCCCGGATTGCTGGACCCGCCCTCAAGCAGCCCTCTACACACCCCCGCAACCCGCCGCCACACACACGGACCCCACACAGACCCACACCGACCGCAGACCCTCCGCAGACCCACCGCAGAGCAATGGCAGACCAATGGCGGGCGGATCAAGGCGGGTCGGGGGCGGACCGTAGACGGGCCACGGGCGCACCCCGGGCGGACCGGGCGGGTGGGCGGCGGGCGGACCTCTGCGGGTGGGCCGGATGGATCAGGAGCAGACGGCGGGCGGCGGGCGGCGGGCGGCGGGCGGCGGGCGGCGGGGCAGGGGACTTGAGAAGGCGTGCAGGCCGGTTCGAAAGCCGCTGGTGGTGGCGCCCACGGTGGGCGGGGTGCGGCTATCGTCCACATTCCCCGGCCCGCCGCACAGGGCACGGCCGCCGGGCGCCGGTGTGCGGCCCCGGCCATCGGGGCGGGGCCGCTTCGAGTGACTCGTCGATGGAGTGGCCATGCACAGGACGCAGGAGCCGCAGCTGCGGCTGTTCGTGTTCCACCACGCCGGTGGCTCGCATCTGGCCTACCGCGACTGGCCGCCCTGTTTTCCGGCCGGCTGGCAGGTCCACGTCCCCGACGCGCCGGGCCGCGGCCCCCGGGACGAACGCCCCGCGCTGCACGACGCGGACGCCCTCGTCGACCACTACCTGCACACGCTGGACGACACGATGAACGGGCGTTTCGCGTTCTTCGGACACAGCCTGGGCGCCATCGTCGCCTACGAACTGACCCGCCGTCTGATCGACGAGGGCCGCACCCCACCGCTGTGGCTCGGCATCTCCGCCCGCGACCCCTTCCCCGCCATCCCCCACCCCCATCCCCACGGCACGGCCAACACACCGAGCGCCACCGGCACGACGGACACGGCATACGCGACGCACGCGCCGTACGCGGCCGACCCTGCGAACACGACGGCCGCCGCGGGCACGACGTACTCGGCGGGCACGACGTTCGGGGCGGCCACGGCCACGACGTTCGGGGCAGGCGCGGGGCGGACGCGGGACACGCAGGCCGTGGACAGCACGCAGGGTGCCGGGAGCGCGGAGGCCCGGTCTGAGGGCGGGAGCGCGGAGGCCTGGCTGCCCGGCGGGAGCGGGGAGGCCGGTCGGGGCGGTGGGGGGAGGCTGAGCGGTGAGGGCGCGATGGACACCGTGGGCGCCGCGGGTGGTGGTGGGCGGCATCTGCTGTCGGATGCGGAGCTGCGCCGCCAGTTGGCGGCGATGGGCGGCACGCCACCGGTGGTGCTGGACCATCCGCAGTTGTGGGAGCTGTTCGCGCCGGTCATCCGGGCGGATCTGCGGATCAACGAGACCTGGCGGCCCGGGCCGGCCGCCGCCCCGCTGCCGGTGCCGCTGTCGGTGTTCGGGGGCCGCGAGGACCAGGTGGCTGCGCCCCACCTGCTCGGCGGCTGGGCGCAGATCTGTGAACCCTTCCTGGGGATACGCCTGTTCGAGGGCGGCCACTTCTACTTCCAAGGCCGCCTGCCCGAGGTCGCCCGGCACATCCAGGACGACGTGCACCGCGCCCTGCTGCACTCCCGCGCCTCCTCCACGGTGACCTCATGAACGCCCCTGCCGGCCACGGCGCCACCATGAACACCCCGCCCGCACACGGTGATCCGATGGACCCCTCGGCCGCACGCGGCGGCCCGACGGGCATCCCCGCAGATGTAGATCATGACGGCTCCACGGGCGCCCTCGCCGGTCACGAGCACGGCGGAGCGGTGGGCTTCCGGGCCGGACACGGCATCACGACAGGTGCCCTGGCCGGGCACGAGCACGGCGGAGCGGTGGGCTTCCAGGCCGGGGCCGGCGACACGGCGGACATCCCGGCCGGGCACGGTCACGGCGGCCCGGTGGGCGCCCCGGGCGGGGACGGTGCCCTGGGCGGGCACGGGGGCCTGGCCGGGGACGGCGGCCCGGCGGGGTACGGCGGCACGAACGGTGTCCGGGCCGGGCAGGGGCACGGTCCCGGGTGCGGCGGCCCGGGGGGCGGTGGGGCCGGCGGGCGCGCGGCGGGCGAAGTACGGGTGACGGTGGGCGAGTTCAGGCTGCTGGGCCCGGTCAGCGTGTGCGACACGGCGGGCGGGGTCATCGCGCCCAGCGGTCCCAAACAGCGGGCCCTGCTGGCCACCCTGGTCCTGCACGCGGGTCAACTGCTGTCCGTGGACCGCCTGGTGGAGGAGTTGTGGGGCGGCACGCCGCCCGCGAACGCGCCCAACGCCCTGCAGGCCCACGTCGCCCGGCTGCGCCGCCTGCTGCCCGCGCCGGGCCACGAGTGGATCAGCACCCTGCCCACCGGCTACCTGCTGGCCCCCGGCCACGCCTCGACCGACGTGGCCCGCTTCACCCGCCTGTCCGGCCAGGGGCGCGCCGCCCTGCCCCGCGACCCCGGCCAGGCGGCGCAGCTCCTGCAGCGGGCCCTGTCGCTGTGGCGGGGCCCGGCTCTGCAGGACAGCCGGCACGGCCCGCTGTGCACGGCCGAGGCCGACCGGCTCGAGGAACAGCGCCTGACCGCTTGGGAAGCCCTCTACGAGGCGAGTCTGCAGTGCGGGCGCTCCACCGAGATCACCGCCGGCCTGGAACGCCTGAGCGCCGACCACCCGCTGCGCGAACGGTTCTACGACCTGCTCATGCTCGCCCTGTACCGCAGCGGCCGGCAGGCGGAGGCCCTGGGCGTCTACGAGCGCGCCCGCCGCCACCTGATCACCACCCTGGGCATCGAACCCGGCCCGGCCCTACGTGCCCGCCTGGAAGCAATCCTCAACCACTCCCCCGCCCTGACCCCACACACCCCCCAGCACCGACACCCCTCACCCGCCGCCGGTCCGCCACGCCCTTCCAGTCCCCCGCACCCCCTCGACCCAGCACGCACTGCCGACCGGACGGACACGCCAGCCCCGGCAAGGGCGTCTGCCGCAGCCCCGACGGATCTGACGGATCTGACCGCCCGGGCGGGCCGGACGGCTCCGGGAGGCCCGGTGGCGCCGGCGGGCCCTGCGGGCAGAACCGGACAGGTGACGGCGGCGCCAGCGGCAGGGCCGGGCTCCACGGACCTGACAGACTCCGCAGGCCTGACCGGCCTGACCGGCCTGACCGGCCTGGCGGACGTGGCAGGCCTGGCGGGGTTGGCCGGGTTCGTGGACGTGGCCGGCAGGTCGGGTTCTGCCGATCTGGCGGGCGAGTTGGCGGGCCTGCGGGCCCGGATCGAGGAACTGGCGCGCGATCAGCAGGACTTGCTCCGAAGGATTCAGCGGGAGCAGGCCCTCCGCTAGCCCGGCCAGGCACCCTCCGCGGCCCACGCCAGGCCCGGCAGGACAGACGGCACAGGCATACGACCGACCCCCGGCAGGCGCACGGTGCACCCGGGCGGCCACGCGATCGGCCGTCGAGAGGACCCGACCGGCATGGACTGGGCGCGCGCCGGCCCCGGGAGGGCGCGCTGCGGGGGCACGGAGCAGACAGGCGACCGGCGCGTGCGGGGCCTCGGCTCACACACACCCCGCACACAAGAGGGACTGAGGCCGGGTCAGCCGGTCTACGGAGTCTGCGGGGCGTCGTGGCCCTGCCGGTCCGTGGGGGTCTGTCGGCTTGCGGGGCATACCGGTCTGCGGGACCTGCCGGCCTGTTGGCTGCCGGCCTATTGGTCTGCTGAGCCCGCTGGCCCCACTGGGCCTGCTGGTCTGCTGGGTCTGCTGGGTCTGCTGGGTCTGCTGGCGGCCGTGTGCAGCGCGGCGCCCCGCCTGCCCGGGGCCGGTTCTGCGGCGCTCGGGAGCGGACGGGGCGAGGGGCGCTGCGTACAGGTAGGGGTTGGGGGGAGGTCGGGGTGTCAGCCGGTGCACGGTCGGAGCAGCCGCTGGTGTGTCAGTCGACGCGTACGAGGCGGTCGCGTGAGGCGGCGGTGAGGGTTTCGGGCCGCAGGACGTGGGCGGTGGGGGCGGGCGCCTCGGAGGTCTCCAGGATGGCCCGCTGCAGCCGGCGCAGTCCCGCCGACGGCTCCAGGCCCAGATCGCGGACCAGGGCCTGACGCAGCCGCTGATACACGCTCAGTGCCTCGCCGCGGCGCCCCGAGCGGTGCAGGGCCAGCATGAACTGGCCGTGCAGGTTCTCGTGGGTGCGGTAGCGGCTCACCAGCACGGTGAGTTCGCCCAGCAGTTCACGGTGCCGGCCCAGCCGCAGGTCCGCCTCGATGCGCTGGTACAGCGCGCACAGCCGGGTCTCCTCCAGGCGGCGGGCCTCCATCTCCAGCTGCGCGCCGGTCTGCACGTCCGCGAGCGCCGATCCGCTCCACAGGGACAGCGCCTCACGCAGCAGCCGGGCCGCGCCCGCGAAGTCCTCCGCGTCCATGGCCCGATAGCCCATCCCCGCGAGGCGCTCGAACTTCTGGACGTCGCTCGAACCGCCGCCCCCGCGCAGCAGATAGCCGCCCGGCGCCGTCACCAGCACATCCTTCGCCGACACCGGCACACCGTCCTGCGGCGCGGGCTGAAGGGCCGCGGAATGGGCCGCGCCCGTCTCAAGGGCCGTTCCGATCAGTTCCCGCAACTGCAGGATGTACGTCTGCAGCGTGGTCCGCGCCGAACGCGGCGGCCGCTGCCCCCACAACTCCTCGATCAGCAGGCCGACCGGCAGCACCCGGTCCACATGCAACGCCAGCAACGCGAGCACCTTGCGCGGCTTGGGCGCCGTCGGCATCACCGCGACCCCGTTCACCCGTACACCCAATGGACCCAACACATCGATATCCACGCCATATCCCCCTGCTCGTGTGTGGCCTGCATCTCCAGGCAACCCCAGTAAAAAACCAGCACTCCGGTTTGTCAATACCAGACCGGCCATGCTGTTTCTTTACGCTCCCATCCGTTCCTCGAGCACCCCTAAAGCCACGAGGGATTGACGCCCAAGCTCCACAAACCCCCTCACCATCAGCACGATCACGGACAAACGAGGCGAACACCCTACCGCTGTCCGGCAGTTCTCGAGGGAGTCCGGACCTCCGCAACCCCCGATAAACAGCCAACACGGTCTGTTAGGGGGTCGGGCTCGACCCCACCCCCACACCCCGCCTCACCAGCCCCCGGCCGACCGGAACACGCCAATCCGCCCCCACCACCCGGCAGTCCACCCCTCCCCACGACACCCCCGGCGCGCTACCCGGCACCCGCCGCAACGGACGCCGGCCCAACCGGCAACCCGGCAACCCGGCAACCCGGCAACCCGGCAACCCGGCAACCCGCGCGATCCACCACGCGCCGTCCCGAACGCCTGGCCGCCTGTCCGCCCGTCCGCCTGTCCGCCTGTCCGCCTGGAGCACGGGGATCCCTGCCCCCGACGCCGGTCGCCGGTCGCCGGACAGGAGCTGCCGCGAGCAGCGGGACGGGGCACGGGACCCCTGTGCGTCGCGTTCGCGTCCCGTGCGCGAACTCCCCTGCCCCGGAACCGGACAGGCCCGCCAAGGCCCCGGGTGGAAGCGAGCCCACTCGCTCCCGCCGGCCGCCCCCGCCCTCCGCGCCACGAACCGCCCGCGCATCTCGCACCCGGCACCCGGCACCCGGCACCCGGCACGACTCAAGGCGTCAACGGCTCAACGGCTCAACGACGGAACTGGCCGGGGGCGGGCCGTCCGGGCACTGCCCGTTCCCCGCCCGGCGCTTGGCCAGTCGCCCACCCTCACGCGGGGGCGGCCTTTGGGCGCCGTCGAGGCCCCGTGCTGCCGGGGCCGGCAACTCCCGGACCCGGCAGCACGGGGGCCACCGCCACTGCCGCGCAGCCGTGGCCGTGGCCGTGGCCGTGAGCAGGGCGCCGGCGGCGGCAGTGATCACGGTCGGCGGGTGCAGCAGGGGTTGGGGGGTGCCCGGGGCCTGAGGGGGCGGGGGCGTGGGGCTGCAAAGAACATGCTGCGCTTTTGCCGTAACTCGGTCGTGAAACCGGCGAGTTGGTCTTGACGCGTTCTTAACGGCGCCTCGACCCACCGGAGATGGCGCCACGGCCGCACCGGGGGCGTGGACAGGGGGTGTGACGGGCCGGCGGGGCCGGTGGGGCCGGGCGCGGTCCGGCGGCGGCCGGTGTCCGTGCTCCGGCCGGAAAGGGGGAGGCAGGAGGGCCGGCCGGTCCGGTCGGTGCACCACTCCTTCGGGGCCGGCTCACCCGCGACGGCTCCGGCCGGCGGTCGGTCTGGGATCATGGCCGGCGCAGCACATCGGGGGATGTGGTCCCTGCGGGGGAGGTCCGGTGTGAACCGGCCGCCCTCTTCCCTTCCAGCAAAGAAACCGCCACGCTGGTTTTATAGTTACCTGCACCGTGCAGCAGCCTTCCCCGAGGAGTTCCCCGCATGAAGCAGCAACGTGCCGTACGCACCCGTGACGCGCTCATCCGCTCCGCGGCCGAGACGTTCGAGAGCCGCGGCTACGTCCAGGCGAAGCTCGCGGAGATCAGCTCCCGTGCCGGGGTGAGCGCCGGCGCCCTGCACTTCCACTTCCCGAACAAGGCCGCGGTGGCCGCCACCGTCGAGGCCACCGCGGCCGCCACCCTGCGCCGCGCGGCCCAGGCGGCGCAACTGCCGGGCATGAACCCGCTGCAGCGCCTCACCGCCGCCTCACACGCGCTGGCCGGGGAACTGCAGGCCGACGTCGTGGCGCGGGCGGGGTTCCACCTCAGCTGCCAGACGCGGCACCGCACGGGGGCGGACCTGCGCGCCGAATGGCATGCCTGGGTGAGCCGGCAACTGGCCGAGGCGGAAACACAGGGACTGCTCGCCGAGCGCGTGCGGGCACACGACGTCGCGGTCGCGGTCACGGCGGCGACCACCGGCATCGAAGCCCTGGCCGGCACCGACCCGCAATGGCTCTCCCCCGCCGCACTGACCCGCTTCTGGCACTTCCTCCTGCCCTGCCTGACCCGGCCCGAAGCACTCACCACCCTCCACAGCGACCCCCACACACGCACCGCCTGACACCCCACCACCCACCACCGCACACCCGACAGCCGACAGCCGGCAGCCGACTCAGCCCACGCACGCCACACCCCCACGCACCACGCACCACGTACGGCGGGCGGCGGGCGGCGGGCGGCGGGCGGCAGGCGGCAGGCGGCGGGCGGGATCGGAGAGCAGGGGCCGGCACGCCTGCGTTCACGTCCCCTCGCGCGGCAGACGCACCAGCGCCCAGACGCCTCCCGGGCATGCGGCGCACCGCGGCCGAGGCCGCTTCGGGACGGGGACCGGCGCACGCCACCACCACTGCCGCACCCAGCCCTCCCGGCGGCAGTCCACCGCCACCAACCGCCCCCTCCCCGAGGAAGAGGGACTGTCAGCGCGCCTCGCCGCCGCCCGGCCCCGGGGGGAACAGGGGGCCAGTCCACGGCCACCGCGGCCCGCCCAGCCTCGGCACGGGTCAACGCCCGGGACGGGTCAACACCCGGGCGGGGTCAACGCCCGGGGCGCGTCAGCGCACCGTCGCCGCCGAGACGCCCCTCGAAGGGCGGGGGTTGTCAGCGCGCGCCGTCACCGCCCAGCCCTGCCGGAGGGTAACGGGGGGGCAGGGCCGGTTCGCCCGCCCGGGGGCGGGCGCGGGGCAGCGGAACCGCCCCCTGAAGGGCGGGAGTTGTCAGCGCGCCCCCGCCGTCCGCCTGCCCCGTCCCGGGGTGGGGAGCCGGTGCGCGCCGCAGGCGTCACCGCCCCACCCCGCCCACCGGGGCGGGGGCGGGTCAGCGCACTGCCGCCGACCCGCCCGCTTCCAGCGCTTCACGGACCGGGGGCGGGACGAGGGCGGGCAGGAGCAGCGTCCAGAGGCGGGTCAGGCGCTCCGGTGCCAGCCACAGCGGATCCTGCGTTCCCAGTACTTCGAAGCCGACGGTCGCCGCGACCACCACCGCGGCCGCATCCCCCGCCGACACTCCTGGCGTCAGGGCGCCCCGTGTCCCGGCCGCGGTCAGCGTCTCGTGCACCCAGCCGCTCCACACCCCCCGCAGCCCCCCGCCCACTTCCGGCCACCGGCCCGGACGTTCACCCCCCGGACGGCGGCCGGCACTTCCTGGCCCCACCGGTCCTTCCTCCGCCGGGTGTTCACGCACCGGGCGCTCTCCCCGCACGCCGTCGAGGCCGAATCCGGCACGCAGCACCACATCGCCGGCAAGGCCGCGGACGAAGACGTGCGTGGTGTCGATGAGCTGCTGCAGTTCCCCCACCCGATCGGGCCCCCGGTCCCCACCCACGCCGTTCGCCGCTCCGAGGGCCGGCCCCAGGACTCCCGGCCCGGGCCCGGCGGCGCGCTCGCCGTCCGCACCCGCGGCCGTATACGCGCCCCCACCCCCGCCCCCGCTCCCGCTCCCGTCTCCGCCCCCGCTGCCGTTGCCGCTGCCGCTGCCGTTGCCGTTGCCGTTGCCGTTGCCGCTTCCGCTCGCGTTTCCGTCGCCGCTTGCGCTCGCGCTTTTGTTGCCGCTCGCAGGTGTCGCCGTCGGTGCGCCGGTGATCTGCCGCAGCCGGGTCAGGGCGGTGTGGGTGACGGCGTTGGCGAGGTCGGCCTTGGTGGCGAAGTGGAAGTAGAGGGCGCCGGCGCTGACCTGGGCCTTCGCGGTGACGGCTGCCAGTGAGGTGACCTCGTAGCCGTCCCGGTCGAAGAGGTGCGCGGCCGCCTCGATGAGTGCCTCACGGGTGCGCACGGCGCGTTCCTGTCGGGTCATCACGGCTCCGTCGGTGCACTGGCAGGGGGCCGCGCACACACGCGGCACAAAGATCATCGGGCCTTGTCCTCGAGAACCGCTCGAGGCCGCCCTACAACCCCCTACAGATCCTCTTCAGGCCCAACCCCGCACCGCCCGCGAAAGAAACGGGCAAACACCCCCCGCCCCCGGCCGGCCCGCCCACACCCCCGGAGCACCGGGCAGGCATCGCGCATGCGCCCGCGGGCCACCGCTCCCGGCACCCGGGCCCGCTGGTCACCAGGCAGCGGCCCATGAGACCGGAAAGGAACACGCGCCCGCCGCCCCGCCCGCGCTAGCGTGGAGCCCGCGCACAGCACCCGTTCCGGCCCCACCGGCCGGAAGGACATGCTCCATTTCACGCCAGCCGGCAGTGCGCCTTCAACGCTAGAAACTAAACCGGTTGGTCTGTATGTTGAGGCATCTGAGGCGCTCGGTCCGGTCCGGCGCATCATCTCGTTGCCACCCAGGGGGATCAGACATGTCCACGAACACGTTCCACCCCGCAACAGGCACCTCCCACCGCATACCCGCCGGCCGACCGCCGCAGGATGCCAGGGCCGCCGCACCCACCCCGGTACGGCTGACCTGCACGGTGCCCAAGGAGTTCGTCCACCGGGCCGCCCTCGCCGAGGTCCTGCTCACCGGCCGTACCCGCCTCAGCGACAACCGCTTCCAGGTCACCGCCCAGTGGCCCCGCGGCCACAGCTTCTACACCCCGGTCGCAGGAACCCACCACGACCCGCTGCTCGCCGCAGAAACGATCAGGCAGGTCGGGTTCCTCCTCCCCCACGCCGAGTTCGGCGTCCCCATCGGCCACCAGTTCGTCATGCGCACCTTCCACATGCAGGTCGACCCCGCCCACCTGCACGTCGGCGCGACCCCCGCGGACCTCGACATCGACGTCACCTTCAGCGACGTCCGCACCCGCGGCACCACCCACAGCGCCGCCCGCTACGACGCCGTCATCCGCCGCGCCGGCCACATCGCCGCCACCGGCAGCTTCACCTACACCTGCATCACCCCCCAGGCCTACCGCCGCCTGCGCGGCAACCACGGCCACCTCCACACCCCCCTCACCGCCCCCCTTCCCCCCCAGAGCGTCGGACGCCTGTCCCCCACCGACGTCGTCCTGTCCCCCACCACCACCCCCAACACCTGGCAACTACGCGTCGACACCCGCCACCCCGTCCTCTTCGACCACCCCGTCGACCACGCCCCCGGCATGCTCCTCGCCGAAGCCGCCCGCCAGGCAGCCATCGCCGCCACCGGCCACACCACCCCCCTCATCCCCACCGAAATCCACAGCACCTACGACCACTACGTCGAACTCGACACCCCCTGCCACATCCACGCCCAACCCCTGACCACCACCACCCACGGCCACCACGTCAAAATCACCGGCACCCAAAACGGCAAAGAAATGTTCCACACCACCCTCACCACCACCCCCCTCTAAACCCCACCCCCCACCCCGGCACCCCAGCCCCCACCGTCCCGGCACCCGCACCCGCACCCAGCCCGAAGCCCGAAGCCCGAAGCGGAACGAAACACACCACCGCCAAGGCACCCCCAACACCCGCCACAACACCGGCAGGCCCACCCCGCATCGAAGACCAAGCCCCCACAGAACCCGGAAACCCGGCACACGCACGACCGCAGACCCAAGCCGGACGGGAAACCAGGAAGCCAGGGACCCAGGGACCCAGGGACTAGACCGAACCCGAGGTCACGGTCCAAGAGCCAGACCGGACATGAAGCCGAAGCCCGGGAACACCAGGCCGGACGCCAGACCAAGGGGCCAAGGGCCAAACCGGACGTGGAGCCGAAACCCGGGAACCAGGCCGGACGCCAGGCCAAGGGGGCCGGGCCCCAGGAAACCGGGCGGGACGCGAGGTCCAGGGGCCGGGACCAGGCCGGACGTGAGGCCGCGGGCCCGGGATTCAGGCGGACGGACAGCCAGGGGGCCGGGGTGCGGGGTGCGGGGTGCGGGCCGGACATGAGGCCGCGGGCCTGGAGCCGGGCGGACGGACGACCAGAGACCAGAGGGGCCAAGGGGGCCCGGTTCCAGGGGACCGGGCGGGCCTAACGCGAGGTCCAGGGGGCAGGGGACCAAGGCCGGAGCCCGGGATTCAGGCGGACGGACGGCCAGGGGGGCCGGGTGCGGGCCGGACATGAGGCCGCGGGCCTGGAGCCGGGCGGACGGACGGACGACCAGAGACCAGAGGGGCCAAGGGACCGACGTGGTACCGGGGCACAGGAACCAGGCCGGACGGACGACCCGCGTGCAGCGGGCCACGCCTCACCGACGACCAAAGCCCAGGAACCAGAGCCGACCGCGAGGCCGACGAGACCGGAACCAGAGCGGACGGACACCCAAGGACCACAGGCCCAGGCCGGACGTGAAGCAGCGGACCAGGACGAACGCAACACAGGCACCCCGGAACCAAACCGCACACCAGCCCCGGGACCCCGTCCGGACACAACACCCCCCGGACCCAAGCCGGACGGAAGAACGGCACAGGAAACCGGGACGGACGGAAGACCGCGGCACAGGAAACCGGGACGGACGGGAGACCGCGGCCCGCCCCCCGCAACCCACCGCCACACCACACCAGCACAGGCACACAGGCCCTGCCCCGAACTCCACCGCCCGACACAGCAGTTCGAGCCCGCCCCAAAACCCCGCACACCACACCCAGCACAAGTCGAACCCCTTCCGCCCACCCCCCGCCCCGACCCCGGAAGCCCCGACCCCACAACCCCACAGCCGCGCAGCGGCACAACCGCACAGCGGCACAGCGGCACAGCGGCACAGCGGCACCAGCAGGTCTCCGACAACGTGAAGCGCCCGCCCCCAACCACACCGAAGGGGCAGGCGCTTCACGCACGACCACTCACACCCACACCCTCACCCCGCCACCAAAACGCCGCCACCCCCAAAACCGACCACCAAACCAACAGCCCACAAACCAGCCACACCCACCACACACCATGCAAATAGGCCCA
>NZ_JBEZHO010000030.1:0-103486 GCF_040650615.1 Streptomyces sp. NPDC048643 | reverse complement strand
ACCGGATCGAGTACGACGGAATCGGCCATGGCGCGAACGTAACACGGGATGCGGCGCCCGAACCCCGTCGGGTGTTCAGGCTGCGCCCGTTCGGGCGGACCAGGCGGCCCCTTTCGTCAGCCGTTCGCGATGCGTACGACGCCGGTGATGGTGCCCTGGTAGATCACCCCGCCCGGCGCGATCGAGCCGACCATCTGGAGGGTGTCGAACAGGGAGCTGGTGCCGAGGTAGCGGGTGCGGACGGTCCGGCCGGTCGCCGGGTCGATCTCGGCGTAGTGGAACGAGTCGAGGATCGACGTCGTGTTCGTGAACGGGACGACCGGGGTGCGGACGATCGTGTGGATGAGTCCGTCCGCGGTCGACAGCCGGGGAACGGCCGACGAGCGGACGGTGTTGTCCCACTTCAGGTCACAGCCCGAGCCGTCCGCGCGGACGTCGACCCGGCTGAGGCCGCCCTTGAAGTCGGCGGAGGCCGGGCTGGAGGTGCCGGCGTCGTCCGGCAGCGCGGGGTACGGGTATCCGTAGGTGCCGGCCACGAAGACCGAACTGCCCACGCCGATCGGGGAGTTCTCGCTGCCGCTGCCGCCGGCCTTCAGGACGGGCACCGAGCAGATCTGCGCGCCGGTGTCGGTCCGGTAGACGAGCAGGTTCTCGGTGGGTGCCGCGTTGTCGACGACGGTGACGTAGTCGGTGCCGGTGCCGGGGCCGAAGAAGGTGGGGGTGGAGCCGGTGCCCCGGCTGAGCTGGCCGGGCTTGCGCGCGGGGCCGCGGTCGTACGGCCGTCGCCAGGCGACGCTCGGTGTCCCGTCCTCGGCGGCGGTCAGCAGATAGGTGGCGTGGGTGGTGGCGACCGCCGCGCCGGCCGGGGCGGTCGAGATCGAGTTGTCGACGCGTTCCCCCGCCGGCAGCGACAGCGCCTGGACGGTACCCGTGCGGTCGTCGGCGGTGCCGACCACACCGCCGCCGGTGGCGAACCAGACGCGGCCCTGCCAGTCCGGCGAGAGACCGGTGACCGCGTCCCCGTCGGGCACGGCCTGCCTGAGCGAAAGCGAACGGGCGACGTACAGCTCCCAGCCGCCCGTGGCGGTCCGGCGGTGGGCGATCCGCAGCAGGGTGCGGTCGCCGTCCACCGCGACCAACTGGTCCTGGTCGTCGAGGTATGCGTAGACCCCGCCCAGCAACGAGCCCTTGGCGATGGGGAGTTCCGCGAGGGACTCCCCCGTCCCGGGGTCGAGCAGATGGACGGTGGGGACCTGCCCGAGGATCGGGGTGCACAGGGCGACCGGATAGCCGTCGGAGCCGACGAGGACGGTGGGGCAGGCGGACTGGAGGGCGACACGCCGGGACGTGAGGGAACCGGCGCCCGGGCCGGGGAGCGGGGTGGCGTCGGAGGAGCCGGTGTCGCCGTGCATGGTCGCGGTGCCCTGGGGCCCCGTGTAGGGGTTGTGCGGCGGCAGCGGGCCGAAGGCCGGGTCGGCCGCGGCCGTCGGCGCGGCGGTCACGAGCGCGAGCAGGCAGGCGGCTCCGAGCACGGCGGCGCGCGGGAACAGCGGGGAACGCGGCATGGCGGGGTCCCTTTCGGGTGAGGAGGGCGTGCGGCGCCCGGCGTGGACCGGCGGCGGACGGACGCCGGGAAGGATCGCCCCCGGGCACCGGGACGCCGTACCGGACGGACCGGTCCCGCCGAGGGACGGGCGGAGCGGTCCGTACGGGACGCGGGTCAGGGACGAGTCGGTCGGTCAGGGGTGACGGGACGGCGTCGAGGGCGGCGGCAGGCGCGGCGGAGCGGTGATCCCGCTCGGAAGGCCCTGCGACCGGGTGGGACGGCTACGTCAGCGACACAGCGCGCTGGACTGCCGGCACTGGTCGACATGGCGACGGGCCACGAGCACAACGGACGTGCACCCGATTCCCGCAGCAGCTGTCATGGTCACGGATCTTGGCAGGAGCGGGCGTGCGTGGACAAGGACCGGTCCACATCACGGACGCGCGGCCACCCCCGGCACGGAACACCTCGACGCCGCGTCCCGTCGCCGCACTCCCTTCGGCGAACTCGGCCGCGCGCGGGGCCGGTTCGGCTTCCAGCGGCGCGGTCGGCGGTCGACTCGTTCAGCGCGCCTCTCCGCGGGCGGAACGCCTGCCCCACTTCACGAACTCCTTCTCCGCGTCGCCGGTGGCGGACCACGGCGTCCGGGTGACGCGCCGCCCGATGATCCGGAACAGGTCGGCCGCGATGTCCACCGTGTCCGTCGTGTCGGCGTAACAGGCCGCGTGGGCCAGGTGGTTGAGGTCGCGCAGCTCCACCGGTGCCGGTGGCCCCTCCGGGCGCGCGCCGATCCAGCGCTGCCAGGTGCGCCGTACGTCGTTGACGGCGGCGTCGTGACTCCAGTGCCGGACCATGCCGACGACGGCGTCCCGTCGACCCCTGGCCGCGTCGAGGACACAGCGGTACTCCTCGACGCGGGCGTACTGCACCAGCACGGGCAGCACGCAGCCCGCCGGTGCGACCCCCGCGGCGTCCCGCGCGAAGTCGTACATCAGGCCGTGGCTGCCGTGCCAGCGAGCGGAGTAGTAGTGCAGGATCTGCAGGTGCCCCTCCATGCTGTACGGATCCCGCCCGTGCAACTCGTCCCACCAGCGGCCGAGTTCCCCGCGCCGCACGCCGCAAGGGTAGAGCCGCGCGACCGAGACGAGGAAGATCCATGGCGTGGGGTCCCGCGGGTGGGCCTCGGCGGCGCGCAGACAGGCCAGCACCGCCCTGTCGACGCGTTGCCCGTCGATGGGGACCCCGCGTCCCGCCGCGATCGCCAGGTTGAAGGCCCGGGTCACGTCGGTCGCGGCCCGCAGGACCAGGGCGTCGGCGCTGTGCGGTTCGGCGGCGAGCCAGGACTCGGCCGTCGAGTTGCCCGCGCAGGCCGGGGCGAGCAGCCGGACGCGGTGGCTGCGCGTCGCCCAGTCGTCGCCGGTGGCGCGCAGGAGTTCGCGCAGTCCCTGCCAGCGGCCGATGACGATGTCCTGGCGCGCCGAGGTGAGGGGCGCGTCGCCGCAGTCGGGGTCGACATCGGGCGTGAAGCGGTCTCCCGCCATCGAAAAGCCCCCTCAGAAGTCGGTGGGCAGACCCTCGTGGACGCGGGTTGCGGCGGCGACCGTCGCCTCGGCATGACCGTCGGGGATGTACTCGGCCTCGACGACGTGGGTGGCGTCCAGCTTCGCGGGCCGGTAGTAGTCGCTGCCCTGCCCCCAGTACCAGAGCATGGGGAGCAGTCCGGCGGCGATGCCTCCGATACCGATCGCGATGGACGCGGCGCTGAGGTCGCCGAGCGACTCGACGAAGACCCAGAACATGAACGCGGCACCGACGAGCGGCCAGAGGCCGCCGAAGAGGAAGTTGGCCGGGGACTTCAGCAGCGTCTTGCGGTAGGCGACGACGGCGGCGAGGCCGGCCAGGCCGTAGTAGACGGCGATCTGCAGGCCGATGGCGGCGATGGCGTCGGCGAGGATGTCGCCGACCGAGCCGAGGGCGTTGGCGGTCACGAACAGGGCGAGGGCGACGGCGCCGACGACGACGATCGCCACCCACGGGGTGTTCCAACGGCGGTGCACCCGGCCGAGCGCGCTCGGCATCGTCCGGTCGCGGCCCATCGCGAACAGCGAGCGGGTGACCTGGATGAGGGTGGTCTCCAGGGTGGCGATGGTGGAGAGCATCACGGCCACCACGATGAGTTTTCCGCCCCAGCCGGGCCAGATCTCCTCGCCGAGGGCGCCGAGCACGTTGGCGCCGTTGTCCTGGATCTGCCGGTCGGTGAGGATGACGTTCACCGCGATGGTGAAGACCTCGAAGAGCAGGAAGACGATGCCGACGCCGATCAGGCCGGCGAGTCCGGTGGTGCGGCGGCTGTTCCTCGTCTCCTCGCTGAGGTTGCTGGTGACGTCCCAGCCCCAGTAGTAGAAGGCGGCGATGAGCGCGCCGGACGCGAAGCCGCTCACGCCGTCGAACTGGCCGAGGCCGAGCCAGGACCACGAGAAGGCGCGGGCGTTGTCGTCGTGCAGCAGGGCGCCCACGGCGAAGGCGGCGAGGACGGCCAGTTCCACGCCGGACATGACCAGTTGGGCGCGCACGGTCAGCCGGGCGCCGCCGAGGACGACGAACAGCATGACGAGGAACCAGGCCGCGCCGACGACAGTGGACAGGGCGGTGTCGTCGGCGAGATCCGGGTCGACGAGGGCGAGGGTCATCGAGCCGGCGGGCAGCGAGCCCGCGACCATGAAGATGGTGGCGGAGACGACCAGGGCCCAGCCGCTGATGAAGCCGAGGAAGGGGTGCAGCGTGCGGCCGACCCAGGAGTAGCCGGCACCTGCGTTGACGTCGATCCGGCCGAGGTAACTGAAGGCCAGGGCGATGCCCAGCATGGGTATCGCGCAGTACAGGAGCGCGGCGGGACCGGCGAGGCCGACCGCGCCCAGGAGGACGGCGGTGGTGGCGGCGAGCGAGTACGCGGGGGCACTGCCCGCCACCGCCATCACGATCGTGTCGAAGGTCCCGAGGGCGTTGGCCTGAAGCCCTCTTCCCCTGTTCTTGCTCATGGTCGTGCTGCTTTCCGTGCTGCACGACGCGTCGGTGGGCACGCCGGGCAGCGCCGTGCGAGTGGGGGGTGTGAAGGCCGATGCCGCACCAGCGCCGTCATCGGGCAGAGGGTCACACCGCGGATGCGGAGGGTCGCTCCGCGGGTGCTGCGATGATAGCGGTGACCGTTGCCCTTTCCACGTCAACCGGTCGGTAATGCGCGGCTTTTGATGAGCCGTGTCCGGGGTGGCGAACTCCCCCGGAAGCAGCCGACGGTCCATTCGTGCAACGGCTCACGGATCGCCCCGCTTCGCTCCCGTACGCCCGTTCCGGGTTCGCGATCACACCGTTGACAGCTTCCGCAAAGCCTGTGACCCTTCATGCTCGAAGTTGCGCGGAATCACGACTGTTCAAGCATGAGCAAGCATCGGGCTCTTGAGGCCGGTGCAGCACCTGGTTCGAATCCGTCGAGTGGAGATGCGTACCGTGCGAAGACTCCGACACCGTTCCTGGGCCGTGGCGGGGCTGGCCACCGCCCTGGCCGTCACCCTGCTCACCGCGCCCGCGGGACCGGCGCTCGCGGCGACCCCGGCGAGTGCCGTCCTCGACGCCACCCACCAGAGCGTCACCTGGCAGAGTCCCGTCTACCCGAAGGGCACCTCCGGCGGCACCGAGGACTGTCCGCCGGCCGCCGAGGACCCCGACAGCAAGGTCTGCGACCGTTTCGACGTGAACGTCGAGGTACCCGAGGGGTATTGGGCCGACAACCCCGAGGGCGGGGTGCCGATCTCCATCGAGTGGCAGCACCCCACCGACGACTTCGACCTGTACGTGTACGACGACACGGGCAAGGAGGTCGCCTCCAGCGCGGGCACCGCCGACCCCGAGGCCACCGTGATCCCGAACGCGTCGGGGGCGTATCACGTGCTGGTCGTGCCGTACGACGTGCACGACGGCGGGTACACCGGGAAGGTCTATCTGCCCCTGACCACGGACGCGGGCGACCTGACCTCCTTCGGCGGCGACCACGGCAGTTACACCGTCGCCGCCGGTGACCTGAAGGCCCGGGCCGACTTCCTGGCTAACGGTCAACTCCGGCTGCGGGCCGACCCGTCCGGCACGTTCAGCGACCCCGCCGGCAGCGCGATCGTCCGCGAGCAGCCCGCCCGGCAGACCCGCACGACGTCGTTCGACGCGGGCGCGTACTACGGCATCCGGTCCCCCGACGCCGTCCTGCGCGTGTACAAGAACCCCCTGCGCTTCGGACTCTACACACCCGACAACCACACCCGGATCTGGCAGGAGGACAAGCCGCTGCGCTGGTCCACCAGCGGGATGCGGCAGAGCCTGGCGCGGGGCGCGGACGAGCAGTTCTTCGGCGGCGGCGAACAGAACGGCTCCTTCGCCCACCGCGATCGGACCATATACGTGGCGAACAACTTCAACTGGAACGAGGGCGGTTACAACAACTCGCAGCCCTTCTACCTGTCCAGCGCGGGGTACGGCGTCTACCGCAACACCTTCGCGCCGGGCGTGTACGACTTCGGCTCACCGGTGCGCACCGGGCAGCAGGAACGGCGCCTGGACGCCTACTACTTCCTCGGGAACGCCAAGAAGGTCATCGGCAAGTACTCCGCCCTGGTGGGCAAGCCGTTCATGCCGCCGGTGTACGGCCTCGAACCCGGCGACTCCGACTGCTATCTGCACAACGCCAACCGCGGCGAGCGGCACACCCTCGACGCCCTGAAGGTCGCCGACGGCTACACCGAGCACGACATGCCGCTCGGCTGGATGCTCGTCAACGACGGGTACGGCTGCGGCTACGAGAACCTCGACCAGACCGCCAAGGGCCTGAACGACCACAACGCCCAGCTGGGACTGTGGACCCAGGACGGCATCGACAAGCTCGCCGAGCAGGTGAAGGCGGGCCAGCGGGTGGCGAAACTCGACGTGGCCTGGGTCGGCAACGGCTACGGCTTCGCGCTCGACGCCTGCGACCGGGCGAAGGCCGGGATCGAGGACAACAGCGACGCCCGTGGGTTCGTCTGGCTGCCGGTGTCCTGGGCCGGCGCCCAGCGCTGCGGCGTCCTGTGGAGCGGCGACCAGAAGCTGTCCTGGGACTACATCCGCTGGCAGATCCCCACCTACGCCGGGGCCACGATGTCGGGCATCGCGTACAACACCGGCGACGTGGGCTCCATCTACGGCCACGACCCGGAGATGTACGCGCGGGACCTCCAGTGGAAGGCGTTCCTGCCGGCCGTCATGACCATGGACGGCTGGGCCTCGGACATCACCACCGGCAAACCGGCCGACCAGCAGCCCTGGCTGGACGGGGAGCCCTACACCTCCATCAACCGCACGTACCTCCAGCTGAAGGAGCGACTGCTCCCCTACATGTACACGCTCTCCGCCGAGGCGGCGAGGTCGGGCGTCGGTGCCGTACGCCCGCTCTGGCTGGAGTACCCGGACGACCCGAAGACCCTCGGGGCCGACGCGAAGTACGAGTTCCTCGCGGGCTCCGACTTCCTGGTCGCGCCCGTCTACGAGGACTCCGACACCCGGGACGACATCTATCTGCCCAAGGGCACCTGGACGGACTACTGGACGGGCCGCGTCTACAAGGGCCCGACCACCGTCAACGGCTACCACGCACCGCTCGACACCCTTCCCCTCTTCGTGAAGGGCGGCTCGATCGTCCCCATGTGGCCGAAGGGGACGACGAGTTGGAAGACCCGTGACCGGCACCAACTGGACTGGGACCTGTACCCGCAGGGCGACAGCGGTTACACGCTGTACGAGGACGACGGCGTGACCCGGCACTTCACCGAGGGCGCCTCGGCGACCCAGCGTGTCACGGTCGCCGCCGGACGGACCGCGACGACTGTCGACGTCGGCGCGAGCAAGGGGAGTTACCAGGCCAAGCCCGCCTCCCGCGCGTACCGCTTCACCGTGCACGGCGAGTCGGCGCCCCGGCAGGTACTCCTCGACGGACGCCCGCTGCCCCGCACGTCGTGGTCGCACGACAGCGGCACCGGGGTGACCACGGTGAGCACACCCCGGCTGACGCTGGACCGCGGGTTCACCCTGCGTCTGCTCCGGTAGCAGCGCGCGTCAGCGCCCCGGGCGTCCCGCCGCGTGCTGTGCGGCGAGACGCACCGGGGCGTTCTGCGCTCCGTAACCCCGGTATCCGCCGTCGCGTTGCACGAGTTCGAAGAAGACCCGGCCGATCGTCTCCGTGTAGCAGTGCCTGAACTCCCCGTGGGCGTCCCGGTCGTAGAGGATGCCGAGGTCGCGCAGGACGGCCAGTTCCTCCGCGTCGAGATCGTGCCGCGCGGCCAGGTCGTCGTGGTAGTTGGCGGGGATGGGCAGCAGTCGGCCGCCGGCCGCGCGGAAACGCCGGGCGGCTTCGGCCACGTCGTCGGTGGCGAGGGCGATGTGCTGGACGCGGGCGCCGTCGTCCGTGGGGGCGGGGCCGACCCCGAGGGCGATCCGGACGCTCCCGTCGGCGTTGGTGACGGCGCGGCTGCGGTGCAGTCCGTAGGGGTCGGCGACGTCCACGCTCTCCTGGCCGGTCAGGCCGAGCACACCGTGGTGGAAGAGGGCTGCCTCGTCGAACTGGTGCCAGGGCTGGGTGAGCGCGAGGTGGTCGATCCGGCTCACGGAGCCAGGGCCGGCCGGGCGCGCGGCCGGTGCGCCGGTGTCGACCGGCTCGAAGTCGTCCGTCCACCGGCGGAGTTCGGGACCGGCGCAGGCCGCTCGCGGGCCGGAGACTGCCGGGGATCCGGTGGGGGCGCAGAAGAAGACCTCCGTGCCGTCGGGCGCGGCGACGGCGTCGAGCGCGGCGTCGTGGAGCGCCCGGCGGCGCGGCAGTACGGGCGCGAGGAGTGCCTCGGCGCGACGGGCCGCGCCGGCCGGGTCGGGCGACTCCAGGCCGATCGCGGCGAGGGCCGTGCCGTCCCGGGCCGCGGCCGGACCGGTGTTGACGAGGACGCGGGCCCCGCCCTGCTGCCAGAGGTCGACCGGCTTGCCGCGGTGCCGGGCGGTGCGGGTGAAGCCGAGCGCGCCGAGGAGCCCGGCGACGGGGACGACGTCGGGCGTGACGAGTTCGGCGAAGGCGACGCCGGTCGGCACGACCGGGGCGGGCGGCGCGGCGAGGTCCACCCCGGCGGGCAGAGCCGGCCGCGTCCGTTCCTGGAGGACGAGGAGGGAACGGCGGGCGTCGACGGCGGTCGGCCCCGCCGCGGCCTGCCGGAACACGTCGTTGAAGACCTCCAGCGACAAGGGGCCCCGGTAGCCGGCGCGCAGGACGTGCGCCAGCAGACCGGAGAGGTCGAAGCCGCCCTGCCCGGGGAAGCAGCGGTAGTGACGGCTCCACTGGAGGACGTCCATCGCCATCAGCGGGGCGTCGGCCAGCTGGAGGAAGAAGATCCGGTCCCCGGGGATGTCCTCGATCCCCTTGGGGTCGGAGCCGCGCGCCAGGATGTGGAAGCTGTCCAGGCAGGTGCCGAGGGCCGGATGCCCGGCACTCTCGACGACGGTCCAGGCATGGTCGTACGTGTTCACGTGCCGCCCCCAGGCGAGCGCCTCGTACGCCACCCTGATGCCGAAGTCCGCGGCGAGGCGGGCCAGTCGGTGCAGTTGTTCCGCCGCGAGCGCGTCGTCGTCGACGGCGAGGGGCGAGACGCTGGAGCACACCAGCACGGTGTCGGCGCCCAGACGTCGCATGAGAGCGAACTTGTGGCGTGCCCGGCGCAGCGAGCGCGCGAACTCCGGCTCGGGGAGGGCCTCGACGTCGCGCATCGGCTGGTACAGGTCGATGGTCAGACCGAGGTCGGCGGTGCGGTCCCGGATCTCCTCGGGGGTGAGGGTGCTCGCGAGCAGGTCGTTCTCGAAGATCTCCACGCCGTCGAACCCCGCGCGGGCGGCGGCGGTGAGCTTCTCGGTCAGGGAACCGCTGAGGGACACGGTGGCGATGGACGTACGCACGCTGCTTCCTTCCGTAGCCGGGGAAGTCGGGGTGGCCGGACAGTCGGGGTGGCCGAGGACGGCCGGGTGCCCCGAGGCGGTCGGGGGCGTCGTGGCGCGGCCTGCCGTCACGCGGTCGTTGCCGAGGGCACCGGGGAGGCCGCCAGTTCGGCGATGTCCGCGAGCATCCGGGCCGGGTCGGGCTCGCGTCCGGTGAAGAGCCGGAAGGCGTCCGCGGCCTGGAAGGCGGCCATGCCGCCTCCGTCGAGGGTCGCGCAGCCGGCCGCGCGGGCGGCCCGCACCAGCTCGGTCTCCAGCGGCCGGTAGACCACCTCCGCGACCCACAGCCCGGGGCGCAGCAACCGTGCCGGGAACGGGAGTCCGGGGTGCGCGGCCATGCCGGTGGGCGTGGCGTGCACGATGCCGTCGGCACGGTCGAGGAGCGGGGCGAGCGTGTCCGCTGTCGCGGCGGCGGCCCGGCCGGTGCCGAAGTGCCGTCGCAGCGCGGCGGCGAGCTCGGCGGCGCGGTCGGGCAGCGCGTCGACGACGGTGACGTGGCCCGCGCCGAGGGTGAGCACCGCGTGGGCGACGGCGGCGCCCGCGCCGCCCGCGCCCAGTTGGACGACCCGCTCCAGGGACACCTCGGGCAGGCCGCGGGCGAAGGACGCGGCGAAGCCCGTGACGTCCGTGTTGTGGCCGATCGCCCGGCCGTCCTCGAAGACGACGGTGTTGACCGCGCCGAGCGCCGCCGCCTGCGGGGTGAGGTCGTCGAGGTGTCCGATGACGAGCTGCTTGCAGGGGTGGGTGATGTTCAGCCCGTCGAAGCCGAGGTCGCGTGCGGCGCGTACGAGATCGCCGACCGCCTCCGGCGCGACGCCGAGCCGGTCGATGTCGATCAGCCGGTACAGACAGCGCAGTCCCCGACGGTCGGCCTCGCGCTCGTGCAGCGCCGGGCTGAGCGAGGGGCCGATCCCCGAGCCGATCAGGCCGACGAGATACGAGGTCTGGGACACGGCGGGCCTCCGGGGGCGCGGACGACTGGCGGCAGTTAATGTACGAACTTGTTCGTTAGTCATATCAAGCCCTCCGTCCGATGGGAAGGGAGGCGGCGGGAGGGGACCGCGCGCCCTCGCTCCGCCGCACCCTGCTTCTAGAATCGCGGGCACCGACCGTCTCGCCCGAAGGAACCCGATGACCAGCGTCGAAGAACCGGCACGACCCGGCGGGCGCATCCGCGACGCCGCCCGCACCAGGGCCGAGATTCTCGACGTGGCGACCCAGGAGTTCTCCCGCGCCGGCTTCGCGGGCGCCCGGGTCGACGAGATCGCCGCCCGCACCCGCACCACGAAGCGGATGATCTACTACTACTTCGGCGGCAAGGAGCAGCTCTTCACGGCGGTCCTGGAGCGGGCGTACACGGTCATCCGGCAGGCCGAACAGAAGCTGGACGTCGAGCATCTGGACCCGGTCGCGGCCATCCGCAGACTCGCCGAGCTGACCTTCGACCACCACGAGGCGCACCCCGACTTCATCCGCCTGGTGAGCATCGAGAACATCCACGAGGCCGAACACATCGTCGCCTCCGACGAGTTGGGCAGCATCGGCTCACCCGCCCTGGACGTGATCGGCCGGATCCTGGCGACCGGCCGCGCGTCGGGGCTGTTCACGGCCGAGGTCGACGCCGTGGACCTGCACGCGATGATCAGCTCCTTCTGCTTCTTCCGGGTCTCCAACCGGCACACGTTCGGCGCCCTGTTCGGCCGCGACCTGGTCGCCCCCGACCAGCGGGACCACTACCGGGCGATGCTCGGCGACATGGTCATCGCCTACCTCACCGCCGACCGCGCGGCCGGCTGAACGGCCCGCCGAGCGCGGGGAGATCCTTCGGCGCGACCTCTTGACACCCGGGAGACGTGGGCGCAGCATCCGTAGCCAGTCGCTACTAACTATCCAGTGGGTTAATTAGCCGGATGCGCGGGCGCCACACGGTCCCGCTCCCGGCACGGCCGACCCGTACACCCCCAGGGTCTCGGCACCCCTCCCCTGGCACCGCCGCACTCCCGTCCCCGGAGTTCCCCGAAGGAGCAGCCGTGTCCGACCCCGCCACCCCGCTCACCGCGCCACCGGGCCAGCCGAAGAAGGCCGCGACGGCCGCCTGGATCGGCAGCGCCCTGGAGTACTACGACTTCTTCATCTACGGCAGCGCCGCGGCCCTGATCTTCCCGAAGGTCTTCTTCGACGACTCGGACCCCGCCAACGCGACCCTCCTGTCGCTCGCCACCTTCGGGGTCGCCTACGCGGCCCGGCCCGTCGGCGCGCTGTTCCTCGGCCACTTCGGGGACCGCGTCGGCCGCAAGAAGATCATGGTCTTCACGCTGATCCTGATGGGGCTCTCGACGTTCCTCATCGGCTGCCTGCCGACGCGCGACCAGGTCGGCGGCCTCGCCCCGGTGCTGCTCGTCCTGTGCCGGGTCCTCCAGGGCGTCTCGGCGGCCGGCGAGCAGGCCAGCGCCAACTCGATGACGCTGGAACACGCACCGCCGGACCGGCGCGGCTTCTTCACCAGCTTCACCCTCAGCGGCACCCAGGGCGGCCAGCTCCTCGCGACCCTCGTCTTCCTGCCGATCGCCGCGCTGCCCGAGGACCAGTTGCTCTCGTGGGGCTGGCGCGTCCCGTTCTGGGCGAGCGTCGCGGTCGCCGTGGTCGGCTACGTCATCCGCCGCACCCTCCAGGAGACCCCGGCCTTCACCCGGCAGGCGGCGACGGAGGGCGTCGTGAAGCTGCCGCTCGGCGTACTCTTCCACGACCACTGGGCGGACGTGCTGCGGGTGGTCGCCGGTGCGCTGATCGCGTCGGTCAGCACGATCTTCACCGTGTGGGCGCTGGCCTACGGCACCAGTGACGCGGTCGGTCTGTCCCGGACACAGATGCTGTGGGTGGGCGCGCTGGCCAACGTGGTCGCGCTCGGCGCGATTCCCGCCTGGGCCACGCTCTCGGACCGCATCGGCCGCCGTCCGGTGTACCTGATCGGCGCCGCGGGCAGCGCCGTCCTGATGGTCGCCTACCTGTGGGCGATCTCCACCGGCTCGTACGCACTGGTCATGCTCTTCGGCATCCTCGCGTTCGGCGTCGTCTACAGCGCGGCGAACGGCGTCTGGCCGTCGTTCTACGGCGAGATGTTCTCCACCCGGGTCCGGCTGTCCGGCATGGCCATCGGCACGCAGATCGGTTTCGCGGTCGCCGGGTTCGCCGTCACGTTCGCGGCGCGGATCGCGGGTCCGGACGGGGACGACTGGTCGGCGGTGGCCCTGTTCACCGCGGCGCTGTGCGTCCCGCCGGTCATCGCCGTGCTCACCGCCCGAGAGACGCACAAGGTGCCGACCGAGCAGCTGGGCGAGCGGGCGCCGGACGAGGCGGTACGGCCGACCACGGTCGCCGCCTGATCCGACGGCACCGACCGTGTCGTCACGTTCACCGGCCCTTCACAGCAGGGCACTTGAGGCAACATCAGGTATTGAAAGACGATCAGAGCACCCGCGACGCTCTGGTCTGCGGCACCCTTGAGAGGGGCTCCGCGCACCCCGGCCGGGTTCAGGGGCGGCCGGGGTGCGCGGAGTTCCCGTCGCGGGCGGGCGCAACGGAGCCGTACACCGTCGATGCCGCCTCTGCGCAGAGAAGTCGGCGATCGGACGTCAGGGCGCCGCTCCCCCGCGTGCCGCGTCGAGCAGGGGGCCCAGTTCGCGGGTCACGGCGGTCAGGGCGCGTACGTCGCGTTCGGCCCGGGCGATGAGGAGCGCGCCCTCCAGCGCGCTGATCATCAAGGTCGCGAGCGGTTCGGCGCGCTCGGCGGGGACACCCGTCCCGGTGAGCGCCTCGGCGACCGGACGGGTCCAGCGCGCGAACGCCGCGGCCGCGGCGGCCCTGGTCGCGTCGGCGGACTCGGCACGGTCGAGTCCGGGCGGGCGTGCCCCTCGTCGTCTGGAACCGCACGGCCTCCCGGGCCGAGCCCCTGCGCGCCGAGGGGGCCGAGGTGGCGGCCGGCCCCTCCGAGGTCTTCGATCGGGCGGACACGGTCTTCCTCATGCTGGCCGACGAGGGCGCCGTCGACGCGGTCCTCGCCCGCGGGACGGACGGATTCGTGGCGCGCGTCGCCGGGCGCACCGTGGTCCACATGGGCACGACGTCACCGGAGTACTCGCGCGCCCTCGACGCCGACATCCGTGCCGTCGGCGGCCGGTACGCCGAGGCCCCCGTCTCAGGCTCGCGCGTTCCCGCCGAGGCGGGACGGCTGGTGGCGATGCTCGCCGGGGACCCGGTCACGGTCGAGGACGTACGCCCGCTGCTCGCACCTCTGTGCCAGGAGACGTTCGCGTGCGGAGCGGCGCCGAACGCCCTGCTGATGAAGCTGTCGGTGAACCTGTTCCTGATCACCCTGGTGACCGGCCTGACCGAGGCGTTCCACTTCGCCGACCGACAGGGCCTGGACCGGGGCCTGTTCCTGGACGTCCTGGACGCGGGCCCGATGGCCAGCGGGGTCTCCCGGATGAAGGCGCCGAAACTGCTGGACGGGGACTTCGCGGTGCAGGCCGCCGTCCAGGACGTCCTGAAGAACAACGAGTTGATCGCGCGGGCGGCTCGGCTCACCGGTCTGGCGTCGCCCCTGCTGGACGCCTGTCACGCCCTCTTCGCCGAGACCGTGGCACTCGGTCACGGGGACCTGGACATGGTCGCGGTGCTGCGGGCGATCGAGCACCGCACGGAGGCGGGCCCGGCACGGGGCGACGCCACACGGTCAGCGGGCGGGGATTCCGTAGGCCCGCTCCACGCGCAGGCGTAGGACGAGGCGGCGGTCGCGGACCATGGCCGCGCGGTAGTCGTCCCAGTCGGAGTGCTCGCCGAGGACGTCACGGTAGACGCGGATCAGCTCCTCGACCGTCTCGTCGTTCGGGTCGGCGGCGACGGGCGTCAGCTCGGCCGTGCCCTCGACCACCGTGTACGCCCAGCGGTCGTCGCTGGTCACGTGGTACGAGGCCCGCGGGTCCCGGCGGAGGTTGCGCGTCTTGGCCCGGTCGTCGGTGAGGGAGACGCGGATGACCCCCTCGTCGGGGTAGTAGACGTGGCTGACGTTGGACAACTGGGGCCGGCCGTCCTTCTTGAGGGTGACGAGTACGCCGCCCTTGTACGCGGAGAGCAGTTCGAGCAGGTCGTCCTGCGTCCCGTCCCGTTTCTCTTCAGCAGTCATGTCGGTGGCAACGCCCGGGGCCGGACGTCCCATTCCGCCCAACGGGCCGCACCACCCGTCCGGCCGTTCCCCGGTCCCGTTCACGGCCATCCGTAGACAGTGTCTACTCCATCCTGGTAGACAGTGTCTATGAGCGATCCGGAGACCGGCGGACTGAGGGCGCGCCTGATCGACGTGGGCGTCGACCTGGTGACGGAAGAGGGCGCGCAGGCGCTGACCCTGCGGGAGATCGCCCGCAGGGCGGGGGTGTCGCACGGTGCCCCGCGCCGCTACTTCCCGACCCACCTGGAACTGCTGTCCGCCATCGCGCAGCGCGGGTTCGGCGATCTCCAGGCGCGGGCCGCTGCGGTGGACGACGACGGCTCGGGCGACCCGCGGACCCGGCTCACCGCCCTCGCGACGGTCTATCTGGACTTCGCCCTGTCCCGGCGCGGCATGTACGAGCTGATGTTCCGTCACGACCTGCTGGAGAGCGATCGGTTGGGGCTGCGGGAGACGAGCCTTCCGCTGTTCGGGGTGCTGGTCGACCTCGTCGGTCGGGTGCGCCCGGAGGCCGACGCCCCGACCGTCGCGGGTGCCCTGTGGGCGAACCTGCACGGCATCGCCCAGCTGTGGGGGTGGGGCAGCCTGCAACTCAGCACCGGCGCGTCCGAGTTCACGCCGCTGCTGCGGGCCGCGCTCGACGCGCACCTCGGGCCGGAGGAGCGGTGAGCGCGGACCGCTCCGTGGGCGCCGGTCGGCGAACGGCGACCGCGGCCGCGCACCGCCGGGTCACGCTGGCGAGCAGCGTCGTCGGTGCGGTGATCGTCGCGCTCGACGGCACGGTCCTCACCGTCGCGCAACCCACTCTCCAGCGCGATCTGCACACCTCGTTCGCCCGGGTCCAGTGGACCAGCACCGGGTATCTCATCGCGGTGGCCGGGCTGTTGGTGTTCGCCGGACGGCTCGGGGACCGCCACGGCCATCAACGCGTCTTCGCCCTGGGCATGCTGGGCTTCGGCGTGGCGTCGGCGGGGATCGGCCTCGCTCCCGGGATCGGCTGGGTGATCGCGCTCCGGGTGGCGCAGGGTGTCTTCGGGGCGCTCCTGCAGCCGGCCACTCTCGGCATGCTGCGGGCCGCCTATCCGCCCGACCGGCTCGGGATGCCCATCGCGCTGCGGACCAGTGCCATCGGCGTCGCCGCGGCCTCCGGACCCCTCCTCGGCGGCGCGCTGGTCGGCCAGTTCGGCTGGCGGGCCGTCTTCACCCTCAACGTCCTTCCCGCGCTGGTGCTGGGCGTGCTGGCGCTGACGGTCCGGCCGCCGGTCGCCGTGGAGGCCGGCGGGGCCGGGAACGCGGGTGCGGAGGCGGGCGCAGGTGCGGGCGTGAGGACCGGCGGCCCCGCCGCGTCCGACGCCCTCGACGTGCCGGGCGCCTGCCTTCTGACGGTGACGCTGGTCGCCCTGGTCCACACCCTGGTCGCGATCCCCGACTCCGGCTGGACGGCGGCCACCGCGCTCGGCCTGACCGTGGTGGCCGTCGCCGGCGCCGCGTTCGTACGCCGGGAACGGCGTGCCGCGAGCCCGCTGGTGCCCCTCGACGTCCTCGGCTCGGCGACCGTCGGAGCGGCGCTCGGCATCCTGGTCGCCGCGTCCGCCGCCATGTTCGGCACCCTGTTCACCGCCAGCTACTTCCTCCAGCGCACCCTGACTCTCGACCCGCTGGAGACCGGTGTACGGGCCCTGCCGGGCGGCGTCATGATGGTGCTCGGCGCCCCCGTCGCCGCCGTCCTCCTGCGCAGGCTCGGCGCCCGTGCGACCACCCTGACCGGAACGCTCCTCCTCACCGCCGGTGTCCTGCTCCTGTCCCGGCTCGACACGACGTCGACCGCCGTGACCGTCGGCGCGGGCTTCATGCTGCTGGGAAGCGGTTTCGCCACCGTGATGGTCACCGCGACCGCGGTCGTCGTCCGGCAGGCGTCCGCTGGATCGGCCGGCGTGGCGGGCGGGCTGCAGCAGACGGCGATGAACGTCGGCCCCGTCCTCGGAATCGCGGCCGCCGCCACGCTGCTGACCGTGACACCCGGCTCCGTCGGCCTCCCCCTCGTCACGCTGGCGGCGATCTGCACGGCCGGAACACTGCTCGCGCTGCGGCTTCCTGGGCACAAGAACACCGTGAGCACCGCTCACCGGAGCCCGGACGACGCGGCTTCGGCCCGTACGGGACGATGAACGAGACAGGCGCAGCCCGGAGGAGAGCCATGGGACATCTGCGACAGGAAGTCGAACCGAGATCGGTCGGCCTCGACACCAAGGCGCTGGCCCGACTCGACCAGCACTTCACCCACATGGTCGACGACGGCCATCTGCCCGGCTATCTGGTCTGCGTCTCCCGGCACGGCAAGGTCGCCCACCTCACCACGTACGGACGGCGTGACCGCGAGGCCGGACTCCCGGTGGAGACCGACACGTTGTGGCGGATGTACTCCATGACCAAGCCGGTGACCTCGGTCGCCGCGCTGACGCTGGTCGAGGAGGGACGGCTCGGACTCGACGACCGTCTGTCCGACCATCTCCCGGCCTTCGCCGAACCACGCGTGTACGTCAGCGGTTCGGGATCCGGGACGGTCACACGGCCCGCCGAACAGCCCATCCTGATCCGGCACCTGCTCAGCCACACCGCCGGCCTGACCTTCGGCTTCTACCACGCACACCCCGTCGACGCGCTGTACCGGGACGCCGGTGTGGAGTCCTCGGTGGCGCCCGGCACCGACCTGGCCCGGACGTGCGAGGTGTACGCGGGGCTGCCCCTGCAGTTCGAGCCCGGCACCCGATGGAACTACTCCGTCGCCACGAACGTCCTCGGCCGCGTCATCGAGGTGGTGTCCGGCCAGGACCTCGACACCTTCCTCCACGAGCGGATCTTCCGTCCGCTCGACATGACGGACGCCGGCTTCCACGTCACCCCCGAACAGAGCGTCCGGCTGGCCCAGTTGTACGGGGAGGACGGCGAGGGCTGCATCCGGCCCATCGCCGGGCTGCCGTTGCGCGGCCGGCCCCGCTTCCTCTCCGGCAGCGGCGGGATGGTCGCGAGCGCCCACGACTACCACCGCTTCGCGGAGATGCTCCGCAGGCGCGGCGAACTCGACGGGGTTCGGCTGCTGCGCCCCGAGACCGTGGACATGATGGCGGCCAACCACCTGCCGGGCAACGCCGACCGCCGTAGCGTCGGCACCCCCTTCCACCAGGAGCCGGGCAACGCGGGCCTCGGCTTCGGCCTCGGTGTCTCGGTCGTACTCGACCCGGAGCTGACCCGGTCCCCCTCCAGCGAGGGCGCGTTCGGCTGGAGCGGCGTCGCCACCACCACTTTCTGGGTGGACCCGCGCAACGACCTCACGGTGCAGTTCCTGAGCCAGCTCCGCCCGACCGCCTCCCACTCGGTCTACCCCGAGCTCAAGCGCCTGGTGCACGAGGCCGTCCAGGGTTGACCGGCGTTCGACGTCAACCGGGCTGTCGATCGGCCCGGTTGACGCGGTAGACGTCCCGCACACACAGGTTGACCACCGTGGCGGCCACGATCACCCCCGCGCACACGAGGAGGACGTCCCGGTCGGACCAGGTGCCCGCGGCGAGCGCGGCGAGCAGGTAGCCGAGCGGAATCGCGAGGCGCTCGCCGATGCTGTTGAAGGAGCCTGCCCGACCCAACTCCTGCTCAGGTATGTGCAGTTGGAAGGCGGTCGTCCAGGCGACGATGGCGACGTCGAGGCCGATCCCGGCGAGCAGCGCCGCGACCAGCACGGCGGGCAGCGGGAGACCGAGTCCCATCGCCGTCAGCGGCAGGAAGAGCAGCGAGGTGGTGCTCACGGCGACGGCGAGCAGCCGGTACGGTTTCCACCACAGACAGACCAGCGCGCCCGCCAACAGGCCCAGCGCGAAGGCGCCTTGGACGAGGCCCCAGGAGCCGGCGCCGGAGTACAGCTCCGCCGCGAGAAGGGGCCCGAGCATCTGGAAGCCGGCCAGCCAGGCGGCGACCACGATCATTCCGGCCACGGTGTACGTCCACAGCCACGTCCGGGAGCGGAATCCGGTCCAGCCCGCGCGCAGATCGCTCAGGGCGCTGTGCACGCTGACGGGGGTCTCCAGGCGCAGTCCGTGCAGCAGCAGGGCCGCGATCAGGAAGGTGACGGCGTCCCAGGCCAGTGCCCATCCGGGTCCGCAGAGCGCGACGACGAGTCCGCCCACGACCGGGCCGAGCACCCGTACCGCGTTGCTCGGCAGCCTGACCAGCGCGTTGGCCTGTTGCAGGTGTTCGGCCGCGACCAGTTGGTTCACCACTCCCTGACCGGCGGGCACGGTGAACGCCATGGCGACGCCCGAGAGGAATCCGCAGGCGGCGATCGAGAGGGTCGAGGCCGCGCCGCAAAGCACCACGGCGGCGAGGGCGCCTTGGGCGGTCGCCGCGACGAGGTTGCCCGCCACCAGGATCCGGCTGCGGGACATCCGGTCCGCGAGGACCCCGCCGGCCAGCAGGAAGGCGACCGTGGGCACGGTGTTCGTGGCGAGCACCAGGCCGAGCGAGCCGGCCCCGCCCCCCTCCCCGATCACCGCGTAGGCGAGGGCGAGCGGCGCCATCGCCGTCCCCGTCGCCGAGATCAGGTTGGCGAGGACGAACCGGCGGAAGGCGGCGCTGCGCAGCGGCGCCGTCCGGGTCGTCGGCGGGCGCGCCGCGGTCTTCATCGTCCTCCCTCACCGACGACGCCGGGACACGGCCCGGCTCCGTCGATCGACTCCCTGTGCCGGGCGATCATACGAGGTCGGCCGCGGGACGCGAGGGCGGGCGGCGGATCCTCGGACCGGGGCCGCGGACCAGGGCGGCGTGCCGCCCTCAGGCCCCCGGCTCCGCCGCTCCCGCGGCGTGCACCACCGCCCACGCCGCCGCGGCGTCCTGGATCCCGAGGCCCGTGCTGTTGTGGAAGAGGATGTCCTCGGGGTGCGTGCGGCCGGGGTGGCGGCCGGTGAGGACGGCGCCGAGCGGGACCAGGTCGTCGACGGTCAGGCGTCCCTCCCGCAGGGCGTCCACCACCGGGCCGGCGTGTTCGGCCGCCGTGGCCGGATCGTCGACGACGACCGCGGCGGCCCGGCGGAGCACCTCGGCGTCGACCTCGCTGCGGCCGGGTTCGAAGGAGCCGACGCTGACGACCGTGCAGCCGGGGGTCAGCCAGGCGCCCCGGACGACCGGGGTGGCGCTGAGGGTGCAGGCGGCGACCATCGGCAGGCCGGTGACGGCCTCCTCGGGCGAGCCGACCGCCTCGACCGGGACGCCGAGTTCGGCGGTGAGACGCGCCGCCGCCGTGGCGCGGCGGCCGGGGTGCGGGCTCCACAGGCGTACGGACCGCAGGTCGCGCACCAGGGCGACGGCCCGGGCGTGGGCGAGGGCCTGGGTTCCGGAGCCGAGGAGGCCCAGTTCCGCGCTGTCGGGGCGGGCCAGGACGTCGAAGGCGACGGCACTGGCCGCGGCGGTGCGCAGGGTCGTCACCGCGGTGCCGTCCAGGACGGCGACGACCTGGCCGGTGACCGGGTCGAGCACGGTGACGACCGCGTGGACGGTGGGCAGCCCGGCCGCCGCGTTGGCCGGGTTGACGCTGCCGATCTTGGCGACCGCCCCGGTGTCCGCGGACAGCCGCGCCAGGTAGGCGAAGACCACGCTGTCGTCGAAGCGGCTGGGATGCATGATCTTGCCGGGCAGTTCCGCGGTGCCGTCACCGAGCGCGGTGAAGGCCGCGCGCTGCGAGGCGATCGCCGCGTCGGTGTCCAGCAGCGCGCTCACCCGCTCGCGCGAGAGGAACAGCGGGCCTGGGTCGTCGTGTGTCATTCCTCAGTGATGACCGTTTTCGCCGACCCGCAAAAGATCGCCTTCGCCCATTCGTCGCCGTCGAGGTGCGGGAGGTAGTGGTCGAGGCGCTCGCGCTTGGTCAGCAGATAGGTGAGGTTGTCCTCGCACGGCGGTATCAGCAGGGGCACCTGCTCGGCGACCTTGATGCCGTGCCGCACCAGAGACTCGCGCTTGCGCGGGTTGTTCGACAGCAGCCGCACGGACCGTACGCCGAGGTCGTGCAGCATCTGCGCCGCCACCCCGTAGTCGCGGGCGTCCACCGGCAGGCCGAGGGCGAGGTTGGCCTCGACGGTGTCGAGGCCCTCCGCCTGGAGCTTCATCGCCTTCAGCTTGGCGAGCAGACCGATGCCCCGGCCCTCGTGGCCCCGCAGGTAGACGAGGACACCGCGGCCCTCGGCGACGATCGCCCGCAGTGCGGCGGCGAGTTGGGGCCCGCACTCGCAGTGCTGCGAGCCGAACGCGTCACCGGTCAGGCATTCCGAATGCAGCCGGGTGAGCACATCGCCTTCCCGCACGGCGTCCAAGTCGCCGTAGACGAGGACGACTTGTTCCTCGCCCCGGTCGTGGTCGAGGTAGCCGACGGCCTGGAAGTCGCCGTATTCGGTGGGCAGGGGGGCAATCACGACTCGTTCGACACCTGTGAGGTGGGCATTCCCGCCGAGTACGCCAAAGTTATCTGTCATGATCTGGTTCCTAAGCAGAGTCGAAAGGGCCGTGAAAACATGAGTGGTTCGGGAACGCGCTCGACGGTGTCCGGTGTACTGCCGCTGGACACCACGGAGGATGTCCGCGCACGGGGGGCCGGTGTCCCCCGTCAGGTCGCCGTTCTTCCCGTCGGCAGTCTCGAACAGCACGGGGCCCATTTGCCGTTGACGACCGACACGCTCGTCGCGTGCGCCGTGGCCCGGGAGATCGCGGACGCCTACCCGGTGCAGCTCCTTCCCCCGGTGACGATCTCCTGCTCGCACGAGCACGCCGCCTGGCCGGGCACGGTGAGCATCTCCGCGGTCACCCTGTACGCGGTGGTCCGCGACATCGCCGCGTCGTTGCGGCGCTCGGGCGTCGACACCCTGGTGGTGGTCAACGGCCACGGCGGGAATTACGTGCTGGGGAATGTCGTGCAGGAATCCGCGGGCACCGGTACGCGTATGGCGCTTTTCCCCGTCGCGGAGGACTGGGAGGGCGCCTGCGAACAGGCCGGTGTGCAGACCTCGTTGCTCAGCGACATGCACGCGGGAGAAATCGAGACGTCCATTCTCCTGCACGCTCATCCGGAATGCGTCAAAGACGGTTATGAGGCCTCCGATTTCGTCGCCGACGACCGTCGGCATCTGCTCACGCTCGGCATGTCCGCCTATACCGAGTCCGGGGTCATCGGCCGTCCCTCGATGGCGTCCGCCGAGAAGGGCAGGGCGCTCCTGGCCGGGCTGACCGAGGCCTTCGGCGCGTACTTCGCTCTGGTGACGTCCGAGACGCTGCACTGATCACGTCCTTCCGCGTTCTCCTCGCGGGGGCGCCGCAGCGCGGCTCCCCACCGGACGACCAGGACCACGGCGCCGGGCAGGCTCGCCGCGAAGCTCAGGACGCCGTAGATCACGGCGACGGTGAGGCCCATGCCGGCACCGAGCCCGGCGGCACCGAACGCCCAGGCGGTGACGCCCTCGCGAGGACCCCAGCCGCCGATGTTCAGCGGCAGTCCCATGGCGAGCAGGGCCAGCAGGGCGAGCGGCAGCAGTCGGGTGACGGACGCGTCGGACCCGGCCGCCCGGGCCGCCAGCACGAACATCGCCAGGTGTCCGGCGAGCACCAGAACCGACGACAGCGTCACGCCGGGCCAACTGCGCCGGGCCAGCAGGGCGCCCCGCGCCTCGGTGAGAGCGACGCGGACGGCGCCGTACCGGGTGGCGGAGGCCGGGGCCCGGCCCTTGCGGACGGCTCCGACGGTCACCACCCCGCACACCGAGACGACGGCGAGCAGCAGGGCCGACTCCCGGGACTGGGTGAGCACGGGCGAGGGCTGGGTGAGCAGCACCACCGCGCCGACGGCGACCAACACGGCCTGTCCCGCAGTGCGTTCGATGACCACCGCGCGCACGCCCCGGCCGATGTCGCCGGCGCTCTGTCCGTGCCGTACTGCCCGGTGCACGTCGCCGAGGACACCGCCGGGCAGCGCGGCGTTCAGGAACAGCGCGCGGTAGTAGTCCGCGACGGCCGCGCCGAGCGGGAGCCGGATGCGCAGTTCGCGCGCGACGAGGCACCACCGCCAGGCGCTGAACGCCGTGGTGAGCAGCCCGATCCCGATCGCCGCCATGAGCGTCGTCCCGTCGATCCGTCGCAACCCGTCGAGGAACACTCCTGTACCCAGTCGCCAGAGCAGCACACCGAGGATGAGGACACCGACGACCGTGCCGAGATGCCTGCGCATCCGGCGGACGGCGTCCCGGGCACGCGGCCCGGGGTCCGGCTCGGTCTCGTCCGGGAGGCTGTCGGCAGGGGACGGCCCGGGGACGCTCACCGGCGTCGCGGTGCCCGCCGACGCGGAGGCCGCGTCGGCCGGTCCCGTGCGGGCCGGCCGGACCGCCGGCGCGTGCACCCCGCCGACACCGCCGACAGGTTTCACCGCCACGCTGTTCACCGCGACCGCGGCCGCGTCCGCGGGAACCGGAGTTGCCGGTACGGCAGCCCCGGGCGCGCTCACCGTCTCCAGGCCGGCACTCACCGCGCACCCCCGTTGCCCCGGGGCAGCGCCAGGACGTCGCTGTGGTGCACGAGAACGCTCAACTCCCCCGCGGCGCACGCCTCCAGGCGGGCGCTCAGGTAGGACTCGGCGCGTTCCGCGAGTTCGGGGCGCTGCTCGACCGCCGCGCCGACCCAGCCGCGCAGCCACTCCGCGGTCAGATCGGCCTGGTCGGGGCCGAGCCGCCAGGGGCTGGGATGGGCGCGCACCGTCGCCCCGTACCGGCCGAAGGCCTCGCAGGCCGCCGTGACGGCCTCGGGGCCGAGCCGGTCGCCGCGCCGCTGGTGGGCGTTGAACGCCTCGCCGATCTCGGCGTCCAGCGGGTCGGCCGGGGAGAGTTCGACGCGGCCGACGACGGACAGGGTCAGCAGGGCGGGCACCCCGGCGCCGGTACAGGCCGCCGCGAGCCGGTCGATCTCCTCGCCGGTGAGCACGTCGAGCAGGGCCGAGGCGGTCACCAGGGACGCTCCGGCGAGAGCGTCAGCGGTCAGTCGGCCGATGTCGCCGCGCTGGGTGGTGACGCCGACGTGGCTGCCGTCGGCCGCCGCGCGGGGCGCCCCCACCGTGGCGAAGTGCAGCAGGTACGGGTCCCGGTCGTGCAGGATCCAGTGCTGGGCGCCGTCGAGCCGGGGCGCCAGCCAGCGGCCCATCGAGCCGGTGCCGCAGCCGAGGTCGTGGATCACCAGGTCGCCGCCGCGCACCGGCCGGTTGGCCAGCCGGACGCGCAGCGGGTCGAGCAGGTCCGCCGCGCGGGCCGCGGCGTCGGCGGGTTCACGCAGCCGGAGCCACTGGGGCGCGTAGCGCGGCACCTCGTCGGCGCCGGACTCCGCCCCTGGCTGACCGGGCACGCCCGTCCTCACCTTCTCCTCGGGCTCCTCGGGCGTGCCGGAATCCGGCCCGCCCGTGGACGTCGTCGGGGCACTCATGCGGCCCTCCGGGGTGCGTCGGGCAGCCGGCCGAGCACTCCGGCCAGGCTGCGCGCGGTGGTCGCCCAGCCGTCGAGCGCGGCGCGCCGCCCGCGGGCGGCGGCCTTCAGCCGGCGGCGCACATCGGCCTCGCCGAACCAGCCGCGCAGTTCGGCGGCGAGTGCCCCCGGGTCCTCCGGCGGTACGAGGATGCCGGGCACCCCGCCGTCGGGCGCGCGGCCGACCGCCTCGGGAAGGCCGCCGACGTCGGTGGCGAGCACCGGAATGCCGCGCGCCAGCGCCTCGGTGACGGCCATGCCGTACGTCTCGGCGTACGAGGTGAGGACCATGAGGTCGGCGGCGGCGTAGCTGGCGTCGAGTTCGGCTCCGGCCTGCGGGCCCGCCAGGTGGAGGCGGTCACCGAGGCCGTACTGGGCGATCAGGGAGCGCAGATGGGCGACGTAGGCCGGGTCTTGGGCGAGTCCGCCGACGCAGACGCAGCTCCAGGGCAGGTCGGTGACGGTCGCGAGGGCTTCGACGAGCCGGTGCTGGCCCTTGCGGGGGGTGACCGCGGCGACGCACAGCAGCCGTGAGACACCGTCCGTGCCGGAGGCGAGCGGCGCGATGTCGGCGCCGGGGGCGGCGACGTGGACGCGGTCGGGGGCGAGGCCGTGGTGGGCGACGAGCCGGCGGACGGCCCAGTCACTGGTGGCGACGACGGCCGACACGGCCCGCAGAGTGGTGCGTTCCCGGGCGTCCAGGTCGGCGGCGACGGCGGGCGGGAGCCCGGTCTCGTCGCCGAGCGGCAGGTGCACCAGCACGACCAGCCGCAGCCGGTCGGCCTCGGGGACGACGATCTCCGGGACCCCGCAGGCGACCAGACCGTCGAGGAGGACGACCGTGCCGTCGGGCAGGTCGGCGAGCGTGCGGGAGAGTTCCGTGCGGGCCGCGACGCCGGGGCGGGGCCACTCACCGGGGACGGCGTGCCGGTGGACCTGCCAGCCGAAGCCGGGCAGGTCCAGGCAGAGCCGGCGGTCGTAGGCGTTGCCGCCGCTCGGCGCCGCCGGGTCGTCGACACCGCCGGGCATGACGAAGTGCACGGAGCGCAGGGACATGGGGATGATCTCGGCGTTCTTCAGAGCCGTGTGCTGCACGGGCACGTAGTTCAGGGCGCCGTCGGGTCCCGGCGTCACGGTGCCGTGTCCGGCCCGCGGGGTCGTCTTGTCGAGGATCACGTCGGTCACAGCGCACGCTCGTAACTCGCCCAGGCGATGTGCGACTCGTGGAGGGTGACGGTGATGCCGGTCAGGCCGCGGGCACCCTCGCCGAGCCCGCCCGCGTGGACCCGGGCGGCGAGCCGGTCCGCGATGACCTTGGCGAGGAACTCGGTCGAGGTGTTGGTGTCCTTGAAGTCCGGCTCGCTGTCGAGGTTGCGGTAGTTCAACTCGCTCACGAGGGCGCCGAGTTCCTGCGTCGCGAGCCCGATGTCGACGACGATGTTGTCGTCGTCGAGCTCGGGGCGGCGGAAGGTGGCGTCCACCAGGAACGTCGCTCCGTGCAGGCGCTGCGCGGGTCCGAAGACCTCGCCACGGAAGCTGTGGGCGATCATCAGGTGATCGCGGACGGTGATGCTGAACAACGGACGACCCTCCAGGTGCGGTACGTCTGATCCTCTGCCGGGATCACGTCTTCTAGTACGGGTACCCCGCGCACCGTGTTCAGCCGCCGGTCGCCCTTTCTTCGGAGTCGCCGGAGGTCAGGCCGGTTTCGGTCGGCTCAAACCTCGTCGTAGGCGACGCGGTGACACAGCGCGGGGATCGATCCGGAGGCGAGTTTCCCCATCACGTCGGGGAGTTCGGAGAAGGCGCACTCTCCGGTGATCAGGGCGTCGAAGGCCGGTTCCGCGAGGAGTTCCAGGGCGAGGGCGAGCCGGTCGGCGTAGGTCCGTCCGGCCCGGCCGGAGGGGGAAACGGAACCGACCTGGCTGCTGCGCAGGGTCAGTCGCCGGGAGTGGAAGGCCTCCCCGAGCGGCAGGCTGACCCGGCGGTCGCCGTACCAGCTCAGTTCGATGACGGTGCCCTCCCGGGCGAGGAGTTCCAGGGAGCGGGTGAGGCCGGCCTCGGTGGCGCTGGCGTGCACGACGAGGTCGCACTCGCCCGCCGCGTCCCCGGGGAGCGCGAAGCCGACGCCGAGGGCGCGGGCGACGGCGGCGCGTTCCGGGTCGGCGTCGACGAGCTGGACCCGTACGCCGGGGAACCGGGCGAGGAGGGCCGCGACCGAGCAGCCGACCATGCCGCCGCCGACGACGGCGATCCGGTCCCCGATCAGCGGGGCGGCGTCCCACAGGGCGTTGACCGCGGTCTCGACCGTGCCGGCGAGGATCGCGCGGGACGCGGGCACGGAGTCGGGCACGACGGTCACGGCGCTCGCCGGGACGACGTAGTGCGTCTGGTGCGGGTAGAGGCAGAAGACGGTGCGCCCGAGGAGCGGTTCGGGTCCTTCCTCGACCCGGCCGACGTTCAGGTAGCCGTACTTCACGGGTGCGGGGAAGTCCCCCTCCTGGAAGGGCGCGCGCATCGAGGCGTGCTGGTTCTCCGGGACTCCGCCGCGGAACACCAGGGTCTCCGTGCCCCTGCTGACCCCGGAGTACAGCGTGCGCACCAGCACCTCTCCGTCACCGGGAGGGGACAGGAGTGTCGGTCGGATCTCTCCGTGGCCGGGTTCGGCGAGCCAGAAGGCGCGAGCCGTGCGTTCCATGAGCGTCCCCCTGAACGATTCAGCAGATCTTCACGTACGGACCAGTGACAAGCCGCGGACGGTACGCGGCGTTGATCGACTCTGTCACACGGCCGGAGGATGTGCGGTGGCCCTGAACAACACGTACGGCGCGAGGCTCCCCCAACAGGAGACCATGGTGGGGGCCGGGGTGCAGCTTCTCCTGCTGGTGCTGCTGGGCACGGTGATAGGCATGGGGCCCGCGGGCTGGCTGAGCGGTCTGGCCTTCGGGATCGCGACCTGGGCGGTGCTCACCCGCGCCCTGCGGCGCACGCGGCCCCGCTCCTTCGGACCGGCCAACCGCGTCACGCTCGGCCGCGCGATCCTGGTGGGCGGTGTCACCGCGCTCGTCGCGGACTCCTTCCGGAGTTCGCCGCCGGTGAGCCTGCTCGTCGGCCTGACGGCGGTCGCCCTGATCCTCGACGGTGTCGACGGCAAGGTCGCCCGGCGGACCGGCACGTCGTCCGCCCTGGGCGCCCGCTTCGACATGGAGGTGGACGCGTTCCTGATCCTGGTCCTGAGCGTGTACGTCGCGATGTCGCTCGGACCGTGGGTGCTGCTGATCGGCACCATGCGCTACGTGTTCGTCGCGGCGGCCCGGGTGCTGCCGTGGCTGAACGCGGCGCTGCCGCCGAGCATGGCCCGCAAGACGGTGGCGGCGCTGCAGGGCGTGGTGCTGCTGGTCGCGGGCGCCGGGGTCCTGCCGTACGGGGTGACGGCGGCGGCCGTGGCGCTGGCGCTCGGCTCGCTGGTCTGGTCGTTCGGCCGCGACATCGTGTGGCTGTGGCGGCACGGCGCGCGGCCGCCCGTGGAGCGGGCCGCGCGCGTCGAGCGGCGGCCCCGCCACCTGGTCGGCGCCACGGCGACGGGCCCGGTCGCGGCTCCGCGCCCGGTCGCCCCGACGACCCGCACGGCGGCCTGACCGCCGACCGGCCCGCGCCCGCGGCCGGCTCCGGGCCCGTGGTCCGCTCCGGACCGTGGTCCACTCACGACCCCGCGAGGGTCCGGCCGTGCTCCGGTCCGACCAGCGATGCCGTCCGACCCGTGATCCGGTCCGAGGGCGTGATGCGGCAGGGATGGTTCAGTAGGTGATCACCGCGTCGCGCACGGTGTGACGGTCCGTGCGGCCGCCGGTGGCCGCGGCGAAGCCGACCAGCACGTTCCGCGGGAGAGTGACGTCGGCGTCGACGACCCGCGTGCCGTCCACGGCGACCCGCAGATGCCCCGACCCCGTCACGGACACGTCCAGGGCATGGGTACCGGTCCGCAGGCCGGGCAGGGCGGCCGAGGTGGCGGCGTACCGCAGCGGGGAGCCCGCTCCGCCGACGGCCACCCCGGCGAACCCGGCAGCCGGCTCACCGGTGTTGCGATGGGTGTCGAGGGTGACGGCGATGCCCGGCAGACCCGCGGAGCCGAGGCCCCCGCCGCCCGCGCCGAGCGCCGTCGGAGTCGCCTTGGCGGCGTCGAGAAGAAGCAGCGCGAGCCCGTCCCCGCCGGTGCCGCCGCCGAGTTGTGCGGTGTAGCGAGCGCGCAGCCGCGCCGACGGTACGGCGCCCGCCTGGACGGCGGATCCCCTGGCGTCGCGCACGGCGTCGGTGAGCACGAGGTCGGTGCCGGACTGCGTGGCGGAACCGTTGCGGGTCCAGCCGTTCGGACCGGGCGGCGCCACCGCGTAGGAGGCAGCCGTGATGACCGTGTCGCGGACGGCGTGGTTGTCGGTCTTGCCGCCGTTGGCGCCGGTGAAGACAGGCATGGCCGTCGGAGGCAGCGCGGGGACGGTCGCGGTCAGCAGCCGGGCACCGTCCATCCAGACGGACAGGGTCTTCCCGGAGACGGCGATCGCGACGGCGTGCGGGCCCGAGCGGAGGTCCGGCACACTGGCGGACGTCGTCGCGAGGGTACGGGAGCTGGCGCTCGTGGCGCTCGTGACGCCGATGAAGTTGGCCGACGGGTCACCGCTGTTGCGGTGGGTGTCGAAGGTGATCGCCACCCCGGGCTTCCCGGCCCAGCCGAGCCCGCCGCCGGCCGCGCCGAGGGCCGTGGGGGTGGCCCGGGCCGGATCGAGCAGGCCGAAGGTGAGGCCGTCGCCGCCGCTGCCGCCGCCGATGACGGTGGAGAACGCGGCCTTGAGGCCGTCGGTGACCACCGGGACCGGGAACACCGCCGAGCCGGCCTGGTGTGCCACGGTCCGGGTGAGCTGCAGGTCGGCGCCGGAGAGCCGGGCGGACCCGTTGTGTGTCCACCCGCCGGCTCCGGGCGCCGGGACGGTGACCCGGCCGGGCTCCGCAGCCGGTGCGGGCACCGTGCCGGCGGCGGAGAGCAGCAGGCAGCCCGTCACCAGGGCGAGGAGCCGGTTCGTGGTCCGCCGAGCGCGCGGGCTGAGCATGTCTCCACCTCGGTGCGTGAGTAAGGGGAGCGGCGGCCGGGAGGCCCCGCACGCGATCATGGTCGGCACCCCGGCCCGATATTCGTACGAACCCGGTGCGGGGGCCGGGCATGGTTCACCCCGACGGGCCAAGACGGCTCGGCCGCTCCGCCGCGACCGGTGCGAGGCCCCGTTCGGATTGGTTGACGGGATGTGTCAGGTATTGCCGTCACAGTGGTGCGCGTCGACACGGTGAGCGTGTCCCCAGCGGGAGGTCGGACATGGCGCGGCACGAGATCACGTACGAGGTGAGGGGTCCCTGGTCCCTGGAGAGCAGCCGGGAGTTCTGGGAGGAGATGGCACCGGTGCCCCCGGCCGGGGCGGCGGGCACGGAAGGGACGCTGCGGACGGTCTTCCCCGCGGACGCCGACTGGCGGCGCGTCACCGCGGAGGTCACGCAGTCCGGCTCCGCCGCCGGGATCGTGGTCACCGGGGACGGCGACCTGGACGCGGCCGCGGAGCAGGTGGTCCGCTTCCTCTCCCTGGACGTCGACGCCCGTGGCTGGCCCGCCGTCGGCGACCGGGACCCGGTGATCGGCGGGATCCAGGCACGCAGGCCGGGACTTCGCCCGTGCGGCTTCCACTCCCCGTACGAGGCGGCCGCGTGGGCGGTGCTGACGCAGCGCACCGGGAGGACGGCGGCCAGGGGCGCACGGGCCGACATCGTCGCGCGGCTCGGCGACGGCGGGGCGTTCCCGTCGCCCGAGCGGCTGCTCGGTCTGGACGTCGAACTGCCCTGGCGCAAGACCGAGTACCTGCACGCCGTCGCCGGCGCCGCGCTGGACGGGGAGTTGGACGGGGCCGAACTGCGGGCCCTGGAACCGGAGGAGGCCATGCGCCGGGTCCGGCAGGTCAAGGGGCTCGGCGCCTTCGCCGCCGAACTCGTCGTCGTCCGGGGTGCCGGACACCCGGACGTGCTGCCCACGCAGGAGCGGAGGCTGGCCGCGGAGATCGAGGAACAGTACGGGCCCGGGCGCGATCCGGCCGTGATCGCGGAGGACTGGCGGCCCTTCCGCACCTGGGCCGCGCTCCATCTGCGGGTCCTGCGGGCCGAACGGCTCGACGCCGACGGGCACCGGCCGGCGCGGACCCGCGCGACGTGACCGGTGGTCCCGCTTTCGACACGACTCCGCCGAAATCGGGCGCACTTGCGCACTTCACGACCTGCCCCGGCCGAGAACAAACATCAACTGGCTAGACTACGACCCCTTGTGCACGTGATCGCGCCACGCGCGAGCAATGCCGTCCCCGAAGGGTTTCGACGCTTGATAGCCATCGAAGATGTCAGCAAGCGATACGCAGACGGCACGGTGGCCGTCGATCGCCTGTCCCTCCAGATACCGAACCACTCCATCACCGTCCTCGTGGGACCCTCGGGCTGTGGCAAGACGACCACGCTCCGCATGATCAACCGCATGGTCGAGCCGAGCAGCGGCACGATCCGGGTCGACGGCGAGGACATCACGCGGCAGCCGGTCAACGCCCTGCGCCGCTCCATGGGTTACGTCATCCAGAACGCCGGTCTCTTCCAGCACCGGACGATCCTCGACAACATCGCCACCGTGCCCCGGCTGCTGGGCTGGTCCAAGCAGCGCGCCCGGGACCGCGCGGCGGAGCTCATGGAGCGGGTCGGCCTCGACCCGGGCATGGCCCGCCGCTACCCGTACCAGCTCTCCGGCGGCCAGCAGCAGCGTGTCGGTGTCGCCCGCGCGCTCGCCGCCGATCCGCCCATCCTGCTCATGGACGAGCCGTTCTCCGCGGTCGACCCGGTCGTCCGCAAGGGACTGCAGGAGGAGTTGCTCCGCATCCAGGGCGAACTGGGCAAGGCCATCGTCTTCGTCACGCACGACATGGACGAGGCGATCACGATCGGTGATCGCATCGCCGTACTGCGCACCGGCGGCAAGCTCGCCCAGTTCGCCGCGCCCGACGAGATCCTGTCGGCACCCGCCGACCCGTTCGTCGAGCAGTTCCTCGGCGCGGACCGGGGCATCCGCGGGCTGTCGTTCCTGTCCACCCGCGATCTAGAACTCGACCGCTCCCGGGTCGTGCCCGTCGGTTCCGAGGCGCGGGAGGCCGCCGGTCGCGGCACGGCGCAGGAGCCGGTGCTGGTGACCGACGCGGGCGGCAAGCCGCTCGGCTGGGCACCGCCCGCCTGGAACGGCGAGACGGAGACGCTCGAACCCCACGGGCAGAGCTTCGAGGTGGGCCGGGACTCGCTGCGCGTCGCGCTCGACCGGGCCGTGCTGTCGCCGACCGGCCGCGCCGTCGGCGTCGACGGCTCGGGGCAGGTGCTCGGTGTCGCCGGGCAGGAGACGATCGCCGCGGCGATCCGCGTGGCCCGGCAGCGCACGGCCAGGGACGCCACGCAGGACGCCGCACCGGCGAAGGCCCTGTGATGAACGGCTTCTTCGACATACCGAGCGACCTCCAGCACAGCTATGCGGGCCTCATCGGCATCCACATGCAGGAGGCGCTGATCCCGGTCCTCGTCGGTCTGCTGCTCGCGCTGCCGATCGGGCTGCTGTGCGTGCACTACGACTGGCTGTACCCGCCGGTGCTGTGGACCTCCACGGTGCTGTACGCGATCCCTTCGATCGCCTTCTTCGTGGTGCTCATCGACTCCACCGGGCTGACCCAGCTCACCGTGATGATCCCGCTGTGCCTGTACAGCCTGGTCGTGCTCGTGCCGGCGGTCGTCGACGGCATCCGTTCGGTTCCCGAGGAGACGAACGCGGCCGCCGCGGCGATGGGCATCGGGCCGGTGCGCCGCTACTTCCAGGTCCAACTGCCCATCGCCGTCCCCGCGATCATGGCGGGGCTGCGGGTGGCCACGGCCTCCAGCATCAGCCTGGTGAGCGTCGGTTCGCTGATCGGCAACCAGGGCGCGCTGGGCAACCTGCTGACCACCGCGATGCTCTACCACCGTCCGCGGCTCGCGGTGACCTCGGTGGTCACCACCGCCGTGCTGGCGATCGTGGTCGACGCGCTGCTGGTCCTGCTGCGGCGCCTCCTCACCCCGTGGGAGCCCCCGTCAGGCCGTGCCGCCCGGCGTCCCGCGGCAACGCTCGAGGACCCGGCGGTCCGCACTCCGGAGGCCGTGTCGTGAACGTACTCACCTTCATGCAGTCGTTCTTCAGCGACGGCGCCCACTGGCACGGTTACGACGGCATTCCGCAGCGCGTGTGGGAGCACCTGCAGTACACGGCGGGCGCCCTCGCGATCGCGGCGGCGATCGGCCTGCCGGTCGGTCTGGTCACCGGGCACACCGCGCGCGGCGGCAACGCGCTCGCGTTCGTGTCCGCGGGTGCCCGCGCGCTGCCGACCTTCGGTCTTCTGGTGCTGATGTTCGTGTGGCTGGGGCTCGGGATCGTGCCGGTGATGATCCCGCTCGTGGTGCTGGCGATCCCGCCGATCCTCATCACCACCTACGAGGCCGTCCGCACCGTGGACCCCTCCCCCGTGGACGCCGCCCGGGGCATGGGCATGCAGGAGTCGAAGATCCTGTTCCAGGTCGAGGTCCCGGCGGCGCTGCCGCTGATCCTCAGCGGACTGCGCTCGGCGACGATCCAGATCGTGTCGACCGCGACGATCGCGGCCTACGTGTCCCTCGGCGGGGTCGGCCGCTACATCCTGGACGGCCTGTACCAGCGGGACTACGAGAAGGTCGTCGGCGGGGCCGCCCTCACGGCGGTCCTGGCGCTGCTCGTCCTCATGCTGTTCTGGGCCGTGGGCCGGGTGGCCGTCTCTCCCGGAGTACGCAGGCGCCGGTCCGCCTGAGGGCCGTCGCGACGGCGGAGGTGGGGAGGGCCCGAGGGCCCTCCCCGCCTCCGCGTCGTGCCGTCCGCCTCAGCGTTGTGCCGTGGCCAGGGCGTGTTCGAGGACGACGAGCAGCGCGTCGCGCACGGAGCCCCGTTCGCGGGCGTCGAACACGGTCAGCGGCACGTGGTCGGCGACGTCGAGCGCCCACCGTACGTCGTCCAGATCGTGTTCGAGCCGGCCGTCGAAGGCGTTGACGGCGACGGCGAAGGGGATCTGGCGGTGCTCGAAGTAGTCGACGGCGGCATAGCAGTCGTCGAGCCGCCGGGTGTCGACGATGACGAGTCCGCCGAGCGCGCCCTCGACGAGGTCGTCCCACATGAAGCCGAAGCGTTCCTGGCCGGGGGTGCCGAACAGGTAGAGCTTGAGCGTGGGGTCGAGCGTCACGCAGCCGAAGTCCATGGCGACGGTCGTCGTCACCTTCTCCGGCGTGTGGGAGAGGTCGTCGACGCCGGCGGCGACCGAGGTGATGGACGCCTCGGTGGTGAGCGGTTCGATCTCGGAGATGGCACCCACCGTGGTGGTCTTGCCCACGCCGAAGCCGCCCGCGATCACCATCTTCACCGGCAGCGGCGGCCGGGGCCGCTCGTCGTCAGCCCTCACGGATCGCTCCCCGGGAGTCGGGGACAGCTCGGAGACCATCGATAACCCTTCGCAATACGGAGACATCGCGGTTGGAGTGGGCCTGGGGTAGGTACAGGGCCAGTTGGCCGTCGGCGCGCAGATCGTCGGCGAGGACCCGGATCACGTTGAGGTGCATCCGGAGTTTCGCCGCGATCTCCGCGAGGGACTGCGGCTCACGGCAGACCGCGATGATGTCGCGGTGCTGGTCGAAGACGAACGCGTCGAGTGCGGCCAGTCCCACCTCGGTGGCCACGACCTGCGTCTCGATCGGGATCGGCGGGACGAGGCTGTCGCCGCCGGCGATCCGTCCCGCGGTCAGCAGGAACGGCCGGACGACCGAGGCGGGCCGCTCGGCCCCCCACTCGGCGTCGCCGCCGGCCCGTGGCTCGCCGGACGTCATCACGTCCTCCCCTTCACCCAGTGCCGTCACCGGTCGTGCGACGACGCCTCGGACGTCATCCGGCCGGGGCGATGCCCACGGTGTTCTTCAGTTCCATGACCAACTGCGGGCTCAGTACCGCGCCCGCCCGGTTGGCGAACAGGGTCATCTCGTAGGCGATGTTGCCGAGCTTCGCCTCCTTCGACGCCACCACGCCGAGCACCGCTCCGGCGCCGAGGGCGGACACCAGGACGTGTCCTTCCTCCAGGTCGATGATGACCTTGTTGAGCCCGCCGAGGCCGTAGTTCCCGGAGGCGCCCATGGCCAGGCTGGTGATGCCGGAGACGATCGCCGCGAGGCGCTCGGAGTCGGCCTGGCCGCGCAGTTGGGAGACGGCTATGAGCAGTCCGTCGGAGGAGACTCCGATGACGTCGACGACCCCGGCCGTCTCGGTGGCGAACCGGTTGAGCAGCCAGTTGAAGTCGGCAGCGGCGGCCTTCACGTCCGTCTCGGGCTCCGCGGTTCGGGACTCCGGCCCGCCTGTCCACATGGTCACGTGCTCATGCCTTCCGGGGAAGAGGGTCTTCTGTTCAGGGTGTCGGAGCCGGCGGGTCCGCCGGGTCCGTCGTCGGGGCGGAACGCCCAGACCGGGTGTTCCCCGGTCTCGCTCTCGCGCTGGGCGCGCTGCACGGCTGCCTCGAACTCGTCGAGTTCGGAGCGTGCCGCCTCGGCGTCCGTGGGCTGCCAGGAGGGTGGTCTGCGGTGGGTGACGGCTTCCCGGGTCTTGGGCAGCCGCGTGGACGCCGTGGTGGCCGACAGGGTCGCCCCGCGCACCCGGCGGCGCAGCGGACCGGCCTCGCCGGGCCGTGCCGGTGGGGCGGGGGCCGTGGGTCCCGGAACCGCGTCGGCTCCGGTGCCGGCCCGGACCCCGCCGTGGGTCATGGCGTGCTCGGCGCCGGGGCCCGTCGCGGGTTCGGCGCGGCGGGCGTGGCCGGCGGGCTCGGCGGGCCGGGGCCGGGCGGGCACCCGGCGGGGCAGTCCGGCGGGTCCGGGCGGCGACTCGACCTGCGCGGGACGCGGTTCGGCCGGACCCGGGTGGCGTGCCGGCGGCATCATGCGCGGGGCGCGCGGAGCGGACCTGCCGGGGTCGCCGGACACCAGGTGGGAGGCGGGGATCGCGACGGTGGCCGTGACGCCGCCTCCCGGGGTGCGGGACAGGACGACCTCGATGCCCCAGCGCCGGGAGAGACCGCCGACCACGAACAGGCCGAGGACCTCCGTCGGCGCGAGGTCGAGCCGCTCACGGCGGATCAGGCGGGCGTTCTCCTGCTCCAGCCGCTCGGGGCTCATGCCGAGACCGTGGTCGACGATCTCGACGAGCGCGCCGCCCCCGTCGTGCCGGGGGCGCAGGACGACCTCGACGCCGCTGCTCGCCGGGGAGAACATGACGGCGTTCTCCAGGAGTTCGGCGAGCATCAGGGTCAGGTCGCCGATGATGTCGGGGACGACGGTGACGTCGCCCTCGGCGTGCGGGGTGACACGCTGGTAGCCCTCGATCTGGCCGAGCGAGGCGCGGACGATGTTGCTGAGCCGCATCGGTTCGGTGGTGAGGCCGGTCTCGCTGATGCCGGCCAGCAGCATGAGGCTGTCGGCGTTGCGCTGGAGCCGGACGGCGATGTGGTCGATGCGGTAGAGGCGGTCGAGCACCTCGGGGTCGGTCTCGCCGCGCTCCACCGAGTCGATCAGGGCGAGTTGGCGTGCCGTCAGGTTGCTGACGCGGCGCCCCACGTTGCCGAACATCTCGGCGATGTTGCGCCGGCTGACGACCTGGCGTTCCAGCAGGGCGGTCGCGGTGACCTGGACCTGGTTGAAGGCTTCGGCCAGTTCGCCGATCTCGTCGCGCACCGGCACGGGCACGGCCTCCAGCCGCGGCGGGCTCGCGTCGTCGGCGTCGTCGTCCGCGACCCGGGCGAGTTCGGTGCGGGCCGCGCCGGCCACGTGCTGGGCGGCCGCGGTGAGGGATCGTACGGTGCGCACCACGGAGCGGCGGGCCAGCACGGAGAAGAGCATCCAGGCGGCGAAGGCGAGGAGGCTGCCGGCGACCAGCCAGGCCACCCGCCACCAGGCGTCGTGGGACGCGGACTGGGCGTCCGCGGCGATCTCGCCGATGAGCGACTGGACGATCTTCAGGCGGTTCCCGGCCTGTCGTTCGTAGGTGGGGTCGGCGCGCAGCGCGTCGCCGAGCGCGGCCCGCAGCTGGGCCGGTGTCTCGGCGACCAGGGCGCTCGGGTCGACCTGGAGGGCGGCCCAGTGCTGGCTGATGACGCTCTGGTACGGGCTGCGTTCGATCCCGGCGAGGGCGGTGCTCTGGTCCTGGCTCGCGAACCGGGTGAACCGCTCGGCCTGGTAGGAGTACTGGTCGTAGTCGCCGACGGCGCCGGTGAACTCGATGAGCGCGTTGGAGTCGCGGGTCCGGGCCGCGAAGACGCTGGTCTCGAAGGAGGCGTGGGCGGTGTCGGCGCGCAGCAGGGCGTCGAGCAGGTTGGCCGCGGTCGAGCCGGACTCGCCGCCCGACAGTCCGAGGCCGAGGCCGTTGATGAGGCCCTCGATCACCGATCCGTAGGCGGGGTCGATGTTGTCGGCGGGGATCGGGCCCTGCTCGACGGTCTTGCGGAGGCTGTCCAGGCCCTCCAGTTCCTTCAGTGCCTGGGCCTCGGCGTCGGGCAGCCGGTCGCCGTAGGCGGTGCGGACGGCGGCGATACGGGTGCCGACCTCCTGCTGCGCGTCGAGGTAGGAGGTGGTGTCCTGCGCGCCCTTCGAGGATCCGCCCGCCTCGTGGCGCAGGGAGACGAGCAGCGCCTGCCGGTGCTCCGTCTGTACGGCGTCGATGAGTTTGGTCACCTGGGCGCTGTCGCGGACGAGCTGGGCGGTGTCGGCCGCCGAGCGGGCCTTGTCGATCTCGCCGTACACGACATAGGCGATCATCGCGGAGATGACGGCGAGCGGCACGATCACCAGGACGTTGAGTTTCCGGCGAAAGGGCCAGCGGTCCAGCGGGGATGGTGTCCGGCCGATCGGAAGAGCCGTGGACGGCTGCCCCGAGGCGGCTTTTCTGTGCGCGGGCACCCAACCTCCTTGACTTCATTCCCCGTTGGAAGCCTTTTGGCAGGCCTGCATGGATCAGTGGTCACGACAGCGCGCTCGGGCCGACAAGTGGAAGGGGGCCCTCGACGCGGCCAACCCTAGCGGCTGGCGCAAGAGTACGGCCATGATCAACCAAAAAGTGACATGCGGTGACGCCGGATTCGCGCGCATATTGATCGCGATGCGCCTACGCGGCGAAGCTGTACGGTCCCCACCAGTGATCTATTCGTGTCTTGACGTTTCTCGCGTTGGCTCGATTGGATCGTCTGGACTGTCAAGACCCGCGCCCACGCCCCACCCGATGCCAAGTCTGGATGACCAACGTGACCATCGCCAGAAGTTCCCGAACGTCCGCAACGTACGCTGCCACCCTGCTGGTTGTGGCCGCGGCCGCACTGACGGGCTGCGGTTCCTCCGACGACTCCGGCACGTCCGACCCGCTGAAGGGTGACGCCGCCAAGGGCGGTACGGTCGTCGTCGGCTCCAACAACTTCCCCGAGAGCATCCTGCTCGCCGACATCTACGGCGAGGCCCTCAAGTCCAAGGGGATCAAGGTCAGTTACAAGCTGAACATCGGCAGCCGCGAGACCACGTACGGCCTGATCAAGAACGGCACGATCACCGTCCTGCCGGAGTACAACGGCGCGCTGCTCGCCTACCTCGACGCGAAGGCCACCCCGAAGACCGTCGAGGAGACCAGCACGGCCATCACGGCCAAGCTCGACTCCAAGCTGAGCCTGCTGACGCCGTCCAAGGCCGAGGACAAGGACGCGATAGCGGTCAACGAGGCCACGGCGAAGAAGTACAGCCTGACGGACAAGTCGACCATCTCCGACCTCGCCGACTCGGCGAAGGACCTGGTGATCGGCGGCTCGCCGGAGTTCCAGACCCGCCAGCAGGGTCTGAAGGGACTGAAGTCCGTATACGGCCTCGATTTCAAGAACTTCAAGGCGCTGGACGCCGGTGGCCCGCTCACCGTGGCGGCCCTGAAGGGGAACAACATCCAGGCCGCGGACATCTTCTCGACGGACCCCGGAATCAGCAAGAACAAGTTCGTCGTGCTCCAGGACCCGAAGAGTCTCTTCGGTTTCGAGAACGTGACGCCGCTGACATACAAGAAGGGTCTCCCGAAGGCGGGAATCGCCGTTCTCAACGACGTCTCGGCGAAGCTCGACACGGAAACCCTGGTGTCGCTCAACGGCCAGGTGCAGAACGACAGCAAGGACCCGCTGGACGTGGCGAAGTCCTGGCTGTCCTCGGCCGGACTCAGCTGACGCGCAGGCCGTCGGCCGATTGACGGATGCCGGGGGCCGGGGCGGTCGGGACACCCCGGCCCCCGGCCTTCCGACGGCGTACGGAGGAGTGAACGCCCGTCATGCTCAAGCGCACGGCCGACGCGGCCGAAGCAGCCACGGCCCTCGCGGACGCGGGCGGCGGGGACATCGCCCTCGCACCCGAGAGCGGCCCGCCGGTCGCCCGCGCGGGCAGGGCCCCCGGCGCCGGGGAGACGGACCCTCCCGGACCGGCCCGGAACACCCTGCCGCCCGGAGCCGCTCTCGACGGCCGGGGACTCGACGCGACGACGGTGGCCTCGGTCGCCGACGGGGCCCCGCCTCCCCCGCCGCACCCCGCGGCACTGAAGGCGATGGAACACACCAGGCGTGCCGCACGGCGGTTGGCCGCCGAGGGCGCCCGGGTCTACGGGCGCAGCACCGGCGTCGGCGCGCACCGGGGCCTCGCCGTCGAGGAGTCCGACGGCGCGGGTCACGACCTGCGGCTGCTGCTGAGCCACGCGGGAGGCGTCGGCGCTCCGCTGCCCGCCCGCGAGGTCCGCGCCATGATGCTGGTGCGCGCCAACCAGCTCCTCGCCGGCGGATCGGGGCTCGGCCCCGAGATCGCGGTGGCCGTCACGGACGCGCTCCGGGCGGAGGTCCACCCCCGGGTGCCGGAGTACGGGTCCGTGGGCACCGGGGATCTGACCGCCCTGGCCGAGCTGGGGCTGGCCCTGTTCGGGCACGGCACCTGGAATCGGGACCGGGCGGACGCCGGGGACGTCCTCCCCGCGAGCCTTCCGGTCCGCCGGGGTGACGCGCTGGCCCTGCTCAGCAGCAACGCCCTCACCCTCGGCCAGTCCGCGCTCGCCTGCCACGACCTGGGCGTCCTGCTGAGCGCCGCCCACGTGGTGGCCGCGCTCTCGCTGCTCGCGGTGGACGCGTCCATGGAGCCGTACGCACCCGAGGTCCACGCCGCCCATCCGCACCCGGCGATCCAGGGGGCGGCGGCCCGGGTCCGGGAACTGCTCGGCACCGGCGAGGCCCCGGGTGCGGTGCCACAGCAGCCCCCGAGCGGCACGTCCCGGGTGCAGGACTCCTATGGCTTCCGGTGCTTCCCGCAGGCCCACGGTCCGGCGACCGAGGCGTGGGAGGGCCTGGAGCGGGTGCTGTCGATCGACCTCAACTCCGCCACCGAGAACCCCCTGATCGGCTGGGACGCGGTCACGGGCGCACCGGTCGCGCTGCATCACGGCGGCTTCTTCACCGCGCCGCTCACGCTCGCGCTCGATCGGCTGGGTCTCGCCGTGCTCGGCACCGCCCGCCTCTCCGCGGCTCGGCTGTCCGGCCTCGGCCGACCCGAACTGACCGGTCTGCGCTCCTACTTGGCCGACACGTCCTCGGCCGGGTCGGGAATGATGATCCTGGAGTACAGCGCCGCTTCCGCGCTCGCCGAGCTCCAGCTCTGCGCCACTCCGGCCGCGCTCGGGCACGTGGTGCTGTCCCAGGGGATGGAGGAGGCGGCGACCTTCGCGACCCAGGCCGCCCGCACGTCGCTGCGGCTGGCCCAGGCGTACCGGCTGGTCCTCGGGTGCGAACTCGTGTCCGCCGTACGGGCGTTGCGGCTACGGGGCAGCGCGCCGCGCCCGGAGACGGTGGCGGGCGGCCTGGCCTACGCCCGCGCGGCCGCGGAGCTGGACCCCGAGATGCGGGACCGTCCCCTCACGGACGACGTGACCACCGCGGCGGCGCTGCTCGACGAGTTCGCCGGTCTCACCACCGCCCGCTGAGGGAACCTGCGTTCAGGCTCGGAGCGGCTCTGCCCGGGGGGGCGCACAGGAGGTCGGTCCTGCGACCCACCCCGCGCCCAGCACCGTGCGGGGGCCGGTCTCGCGACTCGACCCCCGCACGGTCCTGGGCGCTCGCGGCCCGGTCCACGGCACGACGCCTCACCAGGCGGGTGCGCCGGGGACCGGCCCCGCGGTCAGCTCCGGGCGCCCGGGGCGACGACCTCTGTCCGCGCCTGCTCCCCTGCCCGGGCGGCCGAACCGACGCCGGCGCGCCGGGTGTCCCCCGAGGCGCGCGGGCCCGAGAGGCGTGCGGTGCGCCGGGCCGGCACGAGGAGCGCGGCCAGGGCGGCGGCCAGGCAGAGCAGCGCGAGCAGGGTGAACCCGTGGGTGTACCCGGACTCGTACGGCAGGCCCGAGGACTGGAGGTGCCCCGTCACCAGGACGCTCGTCACGGCCGCGCCGATGGAACCGCCGATGGTGCGGATGTTGGCGTTCATCCCGGTCGCGGCGCCGGTCTGTTCGGCCGGGACGCTGCCGACGATGAGGTTGGCCATGGAGGCGAAGGCAAGGCCGATGCCGAGGCCGAACACGCCTGCCGCGAGGGCGACCTGCCACTGCCGGTCGTGCCACAGGGCGAGGATCGCGCACGCGACCGCGCCGAGCGTGGCACCGGCGACCAGCAACTTCTTCGCGCCGAGGACGGGTTCGAGGCGGCCGCTGAGCACGCCGGAGCAGAACATCGCGAGCAGCATCGGCAGCATGAGCAGTCCGGCCGCGGTCACGCTCGCGCCGAAGCCGTAGCCCGCGGACTCCGGGGTCTGGACGAAGCCGGGAAGGAAGGACCAGATCGCGTACATGCCCGCGCCGAACAGCAGCGCGGCGGTGTTGGTGGTCCACACGGCGGGCAGCCGCATGATGCGCAGGTCGATGAGCGGGCTGGCGGACCGTGCCTCGGAGGCCAGCCAGACGGCGAAGAGCAGGACGGCGGCGGCGAACAGACCGATCACCCGGCCCGACCCCCAGCCCCACTGTCCGGCCTGGCTGAGGGGCAGCAGCAGCGCGACCAGCCAGCCCGAGAGCAGGACGGCGCCGAGCCAGTTGACGCGGCCCGCGGCCCGTCGGGGCGACTCGGGGACGTAGCGCAGGGCGATCAGCGCGGTCACCGCGACGATGCCGACGGGGATCCAGAACAGCCAGCGGTAGTCGAGCGCGCTCACGATCGGGCCGGCCGCCACCATGCCGACTCCGCCGCCCGCGGCGATCACGGCGGACAGGTTGCTGATGCTGCCGCTGACCTGGGAGGCGGCGAACTCGTCACGGATGATGCCGAAGGACAGCGGGAAGAGCGCGCCACCGATGCCCTGCACCACGCGGGCGACGATGAGTACGCCGATGGTGGGCGCGAGCGCGGCGAGCAGACATCCGGCCAGGACGGCGACGAGGACCGCGACCATGGTCCGCTTCTTGCCGATGAGGTCGCCGACCCTTCCGAGGATCGGCGTGAAGATCGAGGCGGACAGCAGGTACGCGGTCATCACCCAGGTCGCGGTGGACTGCGAGGTGTGCAGCGCGTGCTGGACGGTCGGCAGGGCCGGCGCGATCAGCGACTGCAGCATGGAGAACACGCCGGCACCGGTCGCGAGGACCGCGAAGGTGAGGCGGGTGGACGTGCGGGGCATGAAGAGCCTCTCCGGACAGGTTGCGGCCGAGGTCGTCGGGCCACGGTCGTACGGGACGGGCGGGGCGCCGGGCGGCGCCCGGGCACACCGGCGACCGCGACGGCGGGTCGCGCGAAGAGATACGAGGAGATACGTCGGGGTGGGCGGGCGCCGTGCGTCGTCGCACGGCCCGCCGGGGTCGTGGGCCGGGGCAGGTGCACGTCGGCGTCGCGTGCGGCCGCACGCGGCCGACGCCGGACGCACCCCGGCTGTTAAAGTGGAGGTACCCCTCCACTGTAGCGGAGGCATACCTCCGCTTCAACCCGATCCAGCCGGGAGGCAGCAGTGACGGCAGAGCCGTACCCCGTCAGCGAGATCGTCGCGTCCCGCCGTCCGCACCGGAAGGACGCCGCCCGCAACTACGACGCTCTGCTGGCCGCCGCCCGTGAGGCGTTCGCGGAGAAGGGCGCCGAGGCGTCCCTGGAGGACGTGGCCCGTCGTGCGGGCGTCGGCATCGGCACGCTGTACCGGAACTTCCCCACCCGCCGCCACCTCTTCGAGAGCGTCTACGCGGGCGAGGTCGACGACCTGTGCCGGGTCGCCGAGGAGGTCTCCGGCCTGGAGCCGTGGGAGGCACTGACGTCCTGGCTGCGGCGCTTCGTGGACTACACGGTCACCAAGCGGGCCATCCGGGAGGCACTGAACGACGAGTCCGAGATCTTCCTGGCCTGCCGCGACTCGATGTACGCGGCGGGCGGACCGCTCTTCGAGCGGGCCCAGAAGGCCGGCGAGGCCCGGACCGACATGAACTTCGACGACCTGCTGCGCATGATCGCCGGTATCACCGCCACGAACTTCCTGGACGACGCCCAGCGCGACCGCGTCCTGTCGGTGGCGCTCGACGGGGTGCGGGCACCGGCCTGACCGGAGACGAACACGTCCGCCGCCCGGTGACGGACGACGGACCGGCTCGACAGCGCCTTCGAACGGCCGAGCCGGGCCGCTTCCGCGCTCCCCCGTCCTCCGCAGCGGGAGCCGACGGGAACGGAAGGGAGCCGACGACCAGGCTCTCCGCAGACTGGATTCTGTATACTGTCGCCACCAAATGGCCCCGAACCGGAGGCGACATGGCAGAGCTGGATCCCCGAGTGGTGCTGGGAATGGCGGACCATGCGCCCGACGGTGTGGTGATCATCGACCGGGAAGGCCTGATCCGGTACTGGAACAGAGGGGCCGAGCGCATCTTCGGCTTCTCGGCGGCCGAGGTGGACGGCGGCAGTCTCGACGTCATCATTCCGGAGAAGCACCGCCGTCGGCACTGGGAGGGCTTCGACACCGCCGTGGAGCGAGGGACCACCAAGTACGGTGACGCCGACCTCCTGACCGTGCCCGCGCTGGCGTCGGACGGCCGGACCCTGTCCATCGAGTTCAGCGTCGTGCTGCTGACCGGGGACGACGGCGCCCCGTACGTCGGCGCGGTCGTCCGGGACGTCACCGCCCGGCGGGCCCGGGAGAGGGAGCTGATGCGGCGGCGGGCCGAGACGGACCGTACGGCCGTGTGATCCGCACGACGGCCCTCCCGCACACGGGACATCACGAAGTGCCCCGCGAACGGCGTCCGTTCGCGGGGCACTTCGCCGTTCGGGGTCAGGCGACGACCTTGCCCTCGTGCAGCTCGCGGATCGCGTTCGCGTCGTAGCCGAGGTCCGCGAGCACCTCGTCGGTGTGCTCCCCGAGCAGCGGGGCGCCGGCGATCTCGGGCTTGAAGCCGGAGAACTTGATGGGGCTGCCCACCGTCAGATAGGTGCCGCGTTCCTTCTGCTCGACCTCGACGATCGTGCCGCTCCTGCGCATGTCGGGGTCCGCGGCGAGTTCCTTCATGCTGAGCACGGGCGCGCACGGCACCTCGAAGGTGCGCAGGATGTCGACCGCCTCGTACTTGGTCTTGTCGGCGAGCCACTGCTCGATCTCGCCGAAGATCTCCATGATGTGCGGCTGCCGGGCCAGCGCGGTGGTGTAGCCGGGGTCCTCGGTCCACTCGGGACGGCCGATGGCCTCGCAGGTGCGGGCCCAGTTCTGCTCCTGGATCGTGAAGTAGATGTAGGCGTTCGGGTCGGTCTCCCAGCCCTTGCACTTGAGGATCCAGCCGGGCTGCCCGCCGCCGCCCGCGTTGCCGCCGCGCGGCACCGCGTCGCCGAACTCGCCGTTCGGGTACTGCGGGTACTCCTCCAGGTAGCCGACGCGCTCCAGGCGCTGCTGGTCGCGGAGCTTGACCCGGGTGAGGTTGAGGACGGCGTCCTGCATGGACACCGAGACCTTCTGGCCGACGCCGGTGGCGTTGCGCTGGATGATCGCCGTGAGCAGGCCGATCAGCAGGTGCATCCCGCTGTTGCTGTCGCCGAGCGCCGAGCCGCTGATGGTGGGCGGCCCGTCCCAGAACCCGGTGGTCGACGCGGCGCCCCCGGCGGCCTGGGCGACGTTCTCGTAGACCTTGAGGTCGTTCCACTGGGAGTCGTCGTTGAAGCCCTTGACCGAGCCGAAGATCAGCCGGGGGTTCAGGGCGTGGATGTGGTCCCAGCCGAGGCCCATCCGGTCCATGGCGCCCGGCGCGAAGTTCTCCACCAGGATGTCCGCCTCGCGGATCAGCTTCTCCATGACCTCCTTGCCCTCGGGGGACTTGGTGTTGATGGCCAGGGACCGCTTGTTGCTGTTGAGCATGGTGAAGTAGAGGGCGTCGAGGTCGGGGATGTCCCGGAGCTGACGCCGGGTCACATCGCCGCCGGCGATGCGCTCGACCTTGATGACGTCGGCGCCGAACCAGGCGAGCATCTGCGTGCACGCGGGACCGGCCTGGACTCCGGTGAAGTCGATCACCTTGATTCCGGCGAGCGGCTTTTCACTCATGGCGGTTTCCTTCTCGTGAATGATCGCGGTGCGGGAGTCGTCGCTGCGGGCGGGGGGTCGAGGGCTCACGGGCGGGCCGACTTGATGTTGCCGACGGTGATGCCCTTGGGGTTCAGGTGCGCGATGTGGCCGCTCTCGGTGCCGGCCGCGGGGTCGATCACGCAGTCGATGAGCGCGGGGCCGCCGGAGGCCAGCGCCTCGGTGAGGGCGGCGGTGACCTCGGCGGGCGTGGTCGCGCGGTAGCCCTTGCCGCCGAACGCCTCGATCATCCGGTCGTGCCGTGCCGCGGCCATCAGGGTGGTCGGGGAGGGCGCGTCACCGAGCGGGTTGACGTCGTCGCCGCGGTAGACGCCGCCGTTGTTCATCACGACGGTGACGACGGGCAGTCCGTAGCGGCAGATGGTCTCCAGCTCCATGCCGCTGAACCCGAAGGCGCTGTCGCCCTCCACGGCCACCACCGGGGCGCCGCTCTCCACGGCGGCGGCGATCGCGTAGCCCATCCCGATGCCCATGACGCCCCAGGTGCCGCTGTCGAGGCGGTGCCGCGGTACGTGCATGTCGATGACGTTGCGCGCGATGTCCAGCGCGTTGGCTCCCTCGTTGACGAGGTATGTCTCCGGGCGCTCGCGCAGCACGTCCCGTACGGCCTTGAGGGCGCCCATGAACTGCATGGGGTGCGGGTCGGCCTTCAGGCGCTCCGCCATCTTCGCGACGTTCCGCGCCGAGCGCGCGCCGAGTTCCTCGCGCCAGGCGGCGGGAGCGGAGATCCGGCCGGGCTTGGTCCGCTCGGCGATGGCGTCGAGGACCGAGCCGATGTCGCCGACGAGCGGGGCGGCGATGGGCTGGTTGCTGTCCATCTCCCGTGCCTCGATGTCCACCTGGACGAACTTCGCGTCGGGGTTCCACTGCGGTGACTCGCCGTGGTTGAGCAGCCAGTTGAGGCGGGCGCCGACGAGCATGACGACGTCGGCCTTCTTCAGGGCCAGCGAGCGGGCGGTGGCCGCCGACTGCGGATGGTCGTCGGGCAGCAGGCCCTTGGCCATCGACATGGGAACGTACGGGATGCCGGTGGACTCGACGAACTCGCGGACCTGGTCGTCGGCGCGCGCGTACGCGGCGCCCTTGCCGAGGACCACCAACGGCCGCTCCGCACCCGCGAGAAGCTCGATCGCGCGGTCGACGGCCTCGGGCGCGGGCAGCTGGCGCGGCGCGGGGTCGACGAGGCGGCTCAGCGTCCGGGCGCCGGCCTCGGCGTCCATGATGGAGCCCAGCACCGCGGCGGGGATGTCGAGATACACACCGCCGGGGCGCCCGGAGACCGCGGTGCGCAGGGCGCGGGCGATGCCCCGGCCGATGTCCTCGACGCGGCTCACCCGGTAGGCGGCCTTGCAGAACGGCTGCGCGGCGGCGAGCTGGTCCATCTCCTCGTAGTCACCCTGTCGCAGGTCGACGAGGTGCCGCTCGCTGGAGCCGGAGATCTGCACCATGGGGAAGCAGTTGGTGGTGGCGTTGGCCAGCGCGACGAGACCGTTGAGGAAGCCCGGCGCGGACACCGTGAGGCAGATTCCGGGCTTCTGGGTGAGATAGCCGGCGGCCGCGGCCGCGTGGCCGGCGTTGCTCTCGTGCCGGAAGCCGACGTAGCGGATGCCCCGGGCCTGCGCGAGGCGGGCCAGGTCGGTGATCGGGATGCCGACCACCCCGTAGATGGTGTCGACGTCGTTCATCCTGAGCGCGTCGACGACCAGGTGGTACCCGTCGGTGAGCTCGGTCGGAACGTCGGCGTTCGCCGCGGTCTCCAGTGTCGAGGGGGCGGTCATGGTCCGAGGTCCTCCTTGGGCAGATCCTGCCGGTGCGGCTCCTTCTCCCACCTTCGGCAGCGCGCCCGCCCGCGTCCAAGACCCATCGGCGACCAGCCGATAAGCAGCGTCTATCGAGGGCGTCCCCGGCGCCTCTCGACTCCCTTGATAGACACCCGCTATCGGCCGTTCGGCGCTGCGTATTGGACGCGCTCCCCACCTCGCCGCAGGCTCGCAGAGGAGCGCCTCGCCGAAGCCGGGGCCCGCTGCGGCGGACGGCGGCTCCGTCGGACCCGGGGGACGGAGGTGGGGTCATGGCCGTTCCGGCCGCGGCGTCGACGCGTGAGGCCGACGGGTACCGGCCGCCCGAACTGACGGGCCTCGCCGACCTGCTGGACCGGCCGACGCGTGAACGCCCCTACGCCCGGGCCCTGGTGGTCGGGGCGAACCGGCGGGCGATCTCGTTCCGGGTCCTGTCGGCGCTGGCCGACGACCTGGCCGCCCGCCTCGCCGCCACCGGACTGCGCCGGGGTGACGCGATCGGTCTGGTCGGCGCCGACACCGCCGAGTTCGTCGTCGCTCTGTTCGGCGCGGCGCGGGCCGGACTGGTGGCCGCGCCGCTGGACCCGGCGCTGCCCGCGCCCGAACTCGCCGCACGGCTCGACGCGCTCGGTGTCCCCGCGGTCCTGCTCGGCCCGTCGGCGACCGGCACTGCGGCCCTCGCACCGCTCCGGGTCCCGGCCTGGCCCCTGCGGGTGGACGTCTCCCCGAGCGGGACGGCGGCCGTGGTCGCCGACACGAGCGCCGCCGCCCGTCACGTGGCGGGCAAGGAAGGCGAGTTGACCGCTCGGGACGCCCTGGTGCTGCACACCTCCGGGACCGCGACCCGGGCCCGGATGGTCCAGCTGACGCACGCGAACGTCGCCGCCTCCGTGCGGAACGTCTGCGCCACCTACCGGCTGGGCCCCGGAGACGCGACCGTCGCGGTGATGCCGTTCTTCCACGGTCACGGCCTGTTCGCCTCGCTCCTGGCATCGCTGGCCGGCGGGGGCTGCGTCCTGCTGCCCGCAGCGGGCCGCTTCTGCGCGCGGACCTTCTGGGACGACATGCGGGCGGCCTGCGCCACCTGGTTCACCGCGGCTCCGACCCTGCACGAGGTCCTGCTGGAGCGGGCCGAGTCCGGGCATCCAGGACCGCAGGGTCCGCCGCTGCGCTTCGTACGCAGTTCCAGCGCCCCGCTCAACCCGGCCACGCAACGGGCCCTCGAGCGTACGTTCGGCGCCCCGCTGCTCTCCGCCTACGGGATGACGGAGTCCACCCACCAGGCGACCAGCGAGCCGCTGCCACAGGACGGCCTCCTCAAGCACGGGTCGGTCGGCCGGCCGACAGGCGTGGAGGTGCGCGTCGTCGACCAGGACGGGCGGCCGTGCCCGGCCGGTGTCCGGGGCGAGGTGTGGCTGTCCGGACCCACGGTGGCCCGCGGCTATCTCGCCGACCCCGCGGAGACGGCGCGCGGCTTCTCCGGCGGCTGGCTGCGCACCGGCGACCTGGGGTCCCTCGACGAGGACGGCCATCTCCGCCTCACGGGACGGATCACCACCGTCATCAGCCGCGGCGGGGAGAAGATCTCCCCCGAGCACGTGGAGGACGTCCTCGCGGGCTGCCCGGGCGTCGCCGAGGCCGCCGTGTTCGCCGTCCCCGATGCCGTGTACGGGCAGCGGGTCGGCGCGGCCCTGGTCGTTCGCGACCCGGAGTGCGCGGGCGCCGAGGAGGTGCTGCGGTACTGCCGCGAGCGGCTCGCCCCCTTCGAGGTGCCCGAACGGCTGGAGTTCGTCGCCGCGTTGCCGCACACCGCGAAGGGCGGTCTCGACCGGCTGGCGGTCGAGGCCCGGTACGCGCACTGAGAGCCGGACGGACGTGCCCCGGGTCAGCGCACGCGGTGTTCGCCGGTGAGGGGCCGGCCGAAGAAGTCGTCCAGGGAGAGGCTCGTCGCCGCGTTCACGAAGGCGCGGGCGGCCACCGATCCGGGGGTCGCCGCGTGGATGGCCACCGACACCTGTGCGCCCGCCTCCGGGTCGACCAGCGGCAGCGCCCGCGTCCTCCCGATCACCGGCATCGCGCGCAGCCAGGTGTGCGGGACGATGCTCGCCCACTCGCCGCCGCCGACGTGCGCGTACAGCGAGGCGATCGAGTCGGTCTCCACCTGCGGGGTCACCACGAAGCCCTTGTCCGCGAAGACGCCGTCGACGACCTGCCGGATGCGCATGTCCGGGGTCAGCAGGGCGAGCGGCAGCTGGGCGGCGTCCGCCCAGGTCATGGTGGAGGCCTGGGCGGTCAGCTGGTCGTCGGAGACCAGCAGCATGTACCGCTCCTGGTACAGCGGGACGACCTGGAGGCCCTCCTGGTCGCCGGGGTCGAAGTGGGCGATCGCCACGTCCAGTTCGAAGTCGCGGAGCTGGCGGTGGAGTTCCTTGGTCGACAGGCGCGAGCGGACCTGCACCTTGGCCAGCGGGTGCGCGGCGCAGAACGCGGCCACGGGCATCGCGAGGGTGGTGGAGGCGGTGGGGTCGGTGCCGAGGCGGAGCGTGCCGGTGATGCCCGACTGCACGGCGGCCACCTCCGCCTTGAACGCGTCCTGTTCGGCGAGGATGCGCTTGGCCCACACCACGAGCCGCTCGCCCTCGGGTGTCAGGCCCTGGTAGTTGTGCCCGCGGTTGATGAGCGTGACGTTCAACTCCCGCTCCAGTTTGGCGATCGCCGCCGAGAGCGCGGGCTGCGAGACGTAGCAGGACTCCGCGGCCCGCGCGAAGTGCCGCTCGCGGGCCACCGCCACGAAGTACTCGAGCTGCCGGAACAGCATGCACGACTCCTCTCTCGCTCGCGCCGCACCCCGGCACCGCGGACCGGCCGGCCGGCTGCCCCGTGATCATCCCGAGCCTACCGATCCGGCCGTCTCCCGTGGCCTGTCGTGCACGGCCGACCCCGGCCCGCCGCACACGGTCGCGGTCAGCGCAGGAGCCGTACCGCCGCGACCACCAGCGGATGCAGTCCGTCGGCCCCGGCGTCGACGTCCGCGACGAGCCGGGACCGCATGCGTGGGTCCCAGAACCGGCCGATGTGCCCGGCGACCGCCTGTGCCGCCTCGTCCCCGGGCAGGTGGCCCAGGTTCACGGCGATGTCGTTCGCCATCCGGCGCTCCGCCGGCACGGTCCCGGCCATCTCAGTCCACCGCCGTGAGCACGTCGTCGCCGGCGGACGTCCGGGCCCCGTTCCCGAGGGGTTCCGATGCCGTGTCCCCCGTCTGCTCGGGTACGTCGTCGGCGCGGCCCAGCGGGTGGACGAGACCGACCTGGACGGCGGTCACCTTGTACTCGGGGCAGTTGGTGGCCCAGTCGGAGTTCTCGGTGGTCACCACGTTGGCGCCGGTCACGGGGTGGTGGAACGTGGTGTAGACGACGCCGGCCGGCATCCGGTCGGAGATCTCGGCGCGCAGCGTCGTCCGCCCGACCCTGCTGGCGAGCGTGACCAGCGCGCCGTCGGTGATGCCGCGCACCTCGGCGTCGTGCGGGTGCAGTTCCAGGACGTCCTCGGGATGCCAGGCGACGTTGCCGGTACGCCGGGTCTGCGCGCCGACGTTGTACTGGCTGAGGATGCGCCCGGTGGTGAGCACCAGCGGGAAGCGCCGGGTGGAGCGCTCCTTGGTCGGCACGTACGTGGTGACGACGAACCGGCCCTTGCCCCGCACGAACGCGTCGACGTGCATGACCGGTGTGCCGTCGGGAGCGGCCGCGTTGCACGGCCACTGCACGCTGCCCAGCTTGTCGAGCACCTCGAAGGAGACCCCGGTGAACGTCGGGGTGACCGAGGCGATCTCCTCCATGATGCGGGCCGGGTGGTCGTACGCCATCGGGTAGCCCATGGCGGTGGCGATCTCGCAGACGATCTGCCACTCGTGCTTGCCCGTCTTCGGTTTCATGACGGCGCGCACCCGGTTGATGCGGCGCTCCGCGTTGGTGAAGGTGCCGTCCTTCTCCAGGAAGGACGCGCCGGGCAGGAAGACATGGGCGAACCTGGCGGTCTCGTTGAGGAACAGGTCCTGCACCACGACGAGTTCCATGGCCTCCAGGGCGGCCGTGACGTGCTGGAGGTTGGGATCGGACTGTGCGATGTCCTCGCCGTGCACGAACAGTCCGCGGAAGGTGCCGTCGATCGCGGCGTCGAACATGTTGGGGATGCGCAGGCCCGGTTCGGCGAGGAGCGTGCCGCCCCACAGGTTCTCGAACACCTCGCGGACCGCGTCGTCGGACACGTGCCGGTAGCCGGGGAGTTCGTGCGGGAAGGACCCCATGTCGCAGGAGCCCTGCACGTTGTTCTGGCCGCGCAGCGGGTTCACCCCGACGCCGTCGCGGCCGATGTTGCCGCAGGCCATGGCGAGGTTCGCCATCCCCATGACCATGGTGGAGCCCTGGCTGTGCTCGGTGACGCCGAGGCCGTAGTAGATGGCGCCGTTCGGTGCCTCGGCGTACAGCCGTGCGGCGGACCGGAGTTGGCCTGCGGGGATCCCGCTGATCTCCTCGGTGGCCTCCGGGCTGTTCTCGGGCAGGGCGACGAAGCGCGCCCACTCCTCGAAGCCCTCGCACCGGCTCTCCACGAAGGACCGGTCCACCAGTCCCTCGGTGACGACCACGTGGGCCAGGGCGTTGACGACGGCGACGTTGGTGCTGGGCCTGAGCTGGAGGTGGTGCGCGGCCTCGACGTGCGGTGAGCGCACCAGGTCGATGCGGCGCGGGTCGATGACGATCAGTCGGGCGCCCTCACGGAGTCTGCGCTTCATCCGCGAGGCGAACACCGGGTGCCCGTCGGTGGGGTTGGCGCCGATCACCATGATGACGTCGGCCTCGGCGACGGACCGGAAGTCCTGGGTGCCGGCCGACTCTCCGAAGGTCTGTTTGAGCCCGTATCCCGTCGGGGAGTGGCAGACCCGGGCGCAGGTGTCGATGTTGTTGTTGCCGAAGGCCGCGCGGACCATCTTCTGGACGACGTAGACCTCTTCGTTGGTGCACCGGGACGAGGAGATCGCGCCGATCGAACCGGGTCCGAACCGCGCCTGGATGTCCCGCATCCGGCGTGCGACCGTGCCGATCGCCTCGTCCCAGTCGACCTCGCGCCAGGGGTCGGTGATCCGGTCGCGGACCATCGGCTTGAGCATCCGGTCCGGGTGGGTGGCGTAGCCGAAGGCGAAGCGGCCCTTCACACAGGAGTGGCCCTCGTTCGCGCCGCCGTCCTTGTACGGCACCATCCGTACGAGTTCGTCGCCGCGCAGCTCGGCCTTGAAGGAGCAGCCGACCCCGCAGTACGCGCAGGTGGTGACCACCGACCGGGTCGGCATGCCGAGTTCGACCACCGACTTCTCCTGGAGGGTGGAGGTCGGGCAGGCCTGGACGCAGGCCCCGCAGGAGACGCATTCGGAGTCCATGAACGTCTCGCCGGCGCCGGGCGACACCTTGGAGTCGAAGCCGCGTCCCTCGATGGTCAGCGCGCACGTGCCCTGCACCTCGCCGCAGGCCCGCACGCAGCGGGAGCAGGCGATGCACTTGGACGCGTCGAAGTCGAAGTACGGGTTGGAGGTGTCCTTCTCGGCGTCGAGGTGGTTCTCCCCCTCGTAGCCGTAGCGCACCTGCCGCAGCCCCACCACGCCCGCCATGTCCTGGAGTTCGCAGTCGCCGTTGGCAGGGCAGGTGAGACAGTCCAGCGGATGGTCGGAGATGTACAGCTCCATGACGCCCTGGCGGAGCTTCTCCACCTTCGGCGTCTGGGTGCTCACCCGCATCCCGTCGGCCACCGGCGTGGTGCAGGACGCGGGCGTGCCGCGCCTGCCGTCGATCTCCACCACGCACAGCCGGCAGGAGCCGAACGGCTCCAGGCTGTCGGTGGCGCACAGCTTGGGGATGTCGATGCCGGCCAGCGCGGCGGCCCGCATCACCGAGGTGCCCTCGGGCACGCTCACCGGCAGTCCGTCCACCTCCACGGACACCGTGGCCGCGCCGGGGCGTTCCGGGGTTCCGAAGTCGGGTTCCTTGAGCAGCGTCATGCCGTGCCCTCCGTCCGTACGCCGCTCGTCGGCTCGGGTGGGGCTCCCTGTCCCGGTCCACGGGCGAGGAAGTCGTCGGGAAAGTGCGCGAGGGCGCTCCGCACCGGCATCGGCGTCAGGCCACCCATCGCGCACAGGGATCCGTCGGTCATCAGGTCGCACAGGTCCTCGAGCAGGGCCAGGTTCTCGTCCCGGTGCCGGCCCGCCACGATCTTGTCGATCACCTCGACGCCCCGCACCGAACCGACCCTGCACGGCGTGCACTTGCCGCAGGACTCCGCCGCGCAGAACTCCATCGCGAAGCGTGCCTGGGCCGCCATGTCCACGGTGTCGTCGAAGACGACGATCCCGCCGTGCCCGACCATCGCGCCCGCTGCGGCGAACGCCTCGTAGTCCATCGGCAGGTCGAACATCGACGGCGGCAGGTAGGCGCCGAGGGGGCCGCCGACCTGCACCGTGCGCACCGGGCGCCCGGTGAACGTACCGCCGCCGTAGTCCTCGACCAGTTCGCGCAGGGTGACGCCGAACGCGGTCTCGACGATGCCGCCGTGCGCGATGTTGCCGCCGAGCTGGAAGACCTGGGTGCCGCGGGAGCGGTCGACGCCGAGTTCCTGGTACGCGGCCGCGCCCGCGGCGAGCACGACGGGGACCGTCGCGAGCGTGAGGACGTTGTTCACGACCGTCGGTCTGCCGAACAGGCCCTCGATCGCGGGGATCGGCGGCTTGGCGCGCACGGTGCCGCGCTTGCCCTCCAGGCTCTCCAGCATGGAGGTCTCCTCGCCGCAGATGTACGCGCCCGCGCCGACGCGGACGTGCAGGTCGAAGTCGAGCGCGGAGCCGAGGATGCCCGTGCCGAGCCAGCCCTGTTCACGGGCGACGCCGATCGCGGCGCGCATCGAGGCCACCGCGTCCGGGTACTCGGAGCGGATGTAGAGGTAACCCTCGCGTGCGCCGACCGCGTGCGCGGCGATGGTCATGCCCTCGATGAGCAGGAACGGGTCGCCCTCCATGACCATCCGGTCGGCGAAGGTTCCGCTGTCGCCCTCGTCGGCGTTGCAGCAGACGAACTTCAGCGCGTCCGGGCAGTCGAGGACGGTCTTCCACTTGATGCCGGCCGGGAATCCCGCGCCGCCCCGGCCGCGCAGTCCGGACGCGGTGACCTCCGCGACCACGTCGGCGGGCGGTCGCTCCAGCGCGGCGCGCAGCCCCGCGATACCGCCGTGCGCCACGTAGTCCTCGGGCGACAGCGGGTCCGTGACGCCGACGCGGGCGAAGGTGACCCGGTTCTGGCGTGCCAGCCAGGGGAGTTCGTCCACCACTCCGCGGCACAGCGGATGGTCGGCGCCGTCGAGCAGGCCCGCGGCGAGCAGGTCCTCGACGTCGGACGGGGCGACGGGGCCGTATCCGATGCGGCCCCGGGGAGTCACCACCTCGACGAGGGGTTCCAGCCAGAGCAGGCCGCGCGATCCGTTGCGTACGACGTCGAGCGTGAAGTCGCCTCGATCCGCTGCCTGTTGAAGGGCGACCGCCACGTCGTCCGCGCCGACGGACCGGGCCGCCGAGTCGCGGGGGACGTAGACCGTGGCGGCCGGGTGCGCGGTGTCGTTCATGAGGAGACCGTCCCGTCGAGGATCGGGCCCAACCGGGCCGGGGTCACGCGTCCGTGCAGGCGGCCGTTCACCTCGACCGCCGGGCCGAGGGCGCAGTTGCCGAGGCAGAAGACCTGCTCGACGGTCACGGCACCGTCGGCGGTCGTCTCGCCGGGTACCAGTCCCGCCTCGCGGGCGTAGGTCATCAGGCCGTCGGCGCCCAGGGCCTGGCACGCCTCGGCCCGGCAGATGCGCAGGAGGGTGCGTCCGGCGGGTTCGCGGCGGAAGTCGTGGTAGAAGGTCACGACTCCGTGGACGTCGGCCCGGGAGAGGTTGAACTCGTCGGCGAGCACCGGGATCGCCTCCTGCGGCACGTGTCCCAACGCGGCCTGCACGGCGTGCAGTACCGGCAGCAGCGCACCGCGCTGATCCCGGTGGCCGGCCGCCACTCTCCGGACCACGCTCTCGACCGTCACGTCGCTCGCGCTGGTCGTCATGATCGCTCCGCCTTCCGTCACGCGGGCCCCCGGCGATGCTCGCGGGAGACTGGACGATACCTCATACAGGCTTCTGTATACAGAACTCAATCGTCATCGATCCCGTTCACCCGTAGGGGACTTGATGCGCCCCGCAGGACGGATCGTCACGGTCCCGCGACCCGAGCCCGCACCCCCGCCCGCTCTCGACACCTTCCCGCGAGCGTGGGCGGCACGACGGACACCCCCGGCCGACCTGGGAATCCTCCGGGAGGAGCCCACCATCTTGCATACCAAAACCTGTATGCTGACCGGGCCGTCGGCAACCCACTCGGCGGCCACCACTTGGCAGAGCCGTCGGCCCGCGGGCCCGGTGGCAGAACGGGGCTCCCATGCGCGAGGCACTCACGGCCGCCGCGGCCCGGCGCGTCACCCGCCCGGCACCGCTGCGCCAGGCCGTGTACGACGCTCTGACCGAGCTGATCGTCAGCGGTTCCCTCAAGCCCGGCCAACACCTGGTCGAGGCCGAGCTCGCCGAGCACCTGGGCGTCAGCCGCCAGCCCGTCCGCGAGGCGTTGCAGCGACTCCAGACCGACGGCTGGGTGGACCTGCGTCCGGCCCAGGGCGCGTTCGTCCACTCCCCCACCGAGGAGGAGGCCGCCCAACTCCTCGGTGTCCGGGCCGTTCTGGAGACCTACTCGGCCCAGCTCGCCGCGCAGAACGCGAAGCCCGAGGACATCGAGCGGCTCTGGGAGTTGCAGCAGGAGGGCGTCGACGCGCTCGCCGAGGGTGACGTCGAGCGGCTGGTCGCCGCGAACACGGCTCTGCACGCCTTCATCACCTCCGTGGCCGGCAACGACGTCCTGGCCGAGCTGATCTCCGGTGTCGGCCAGAAGGTGCGCTGGTACTACACACCGATCGCCCGCCCGCGAGGCAAGGAGGCGTGGAACGAACACGCCCAGCTGATCAGGGCCATCGCCAAGGGCGACGCCGACCGCGCCGGCGAGGTGATGCGCAAGCACACCGAGCGCACCACGGGCTTCTACCGCAAGCAGATCGCGGCGGGCGGACGGGCGTAGTCGGTACCGGTCCGCGTTCACGTCGGCGCGAGGGTTCCGGCGGGCCGGCCGGCAGGCGCGAGACCGCCGTCCGCCGGCCGCGCCGTCCCGGCCGGACCGTCCCCGGACCGGCCGTCACCCGCCCGGACGTCACCCGGGCCCGCACCCTGCGACCGGCCGCCGCCGGGCCGCGCGCCCGCGAACTGCGCCTCCGCGAAGGCTGCTTCCGCGGCTCGCGACACCTCGGCGGCCATCGCGGCCGTCAGTTCCAGCAGCCATGGCCGCACGAGACCGAGGACGATGTCCCGCCCCGCGCCGTCCGGTCCGAGCATCGCGTCGGCCGGAACGAGCACCGGGTCGGCGCACACGGTCGAGGTCCCGCTGCCGCTGGGGCCCCCGCCGTAGGGTCTCGCCGGAACGAACAGGTCGGGGGCGTGCGCCGGAACGACCCACAGGGTCATGCCGCCCTCGCCCGCGGGCCGTCGGGAGGCCCCGGACAGGGCAGGCGACCTGTCCGATCGGGAGGACTCCAGGGTCCCGGACGACCAGAGATAGCTGTCCGCCTCACCGGCGGCGACCACATCCCGCCGCCGGGCCCTCAGGGCGACCACGTCACCGGAGCGGACGGCGGTCGAGCCGCCCTCCCCCGGCGCCGGCGGCCACCGACCCGCCCCCTCCCCGGCAGGAGCGCTCCCAGCCGGGCCCCTGTCCCCGAGGGCGAGCGTGGCGAGGTGCCGTCCGGCGGCGATCTCGCCCCGCAGCCAGGAGCTGCCGTACCTCCCCAGAGCGGCGACGGCGGCGAAGTGGGAGGTGAGCACGGCGGCGGTCGCCGGACAGACACGCGCGGTCCGCGCCACCACCTCTGCGGCCTCCGCACACCCCCGGCCGCCACCGCCGTCGGCCACGGCAACGGTGAGCCCGAGCAGCCCCGCGCGACCGAGGGCCGTCACGCCCGTACGCGGGAACCTGCCCTGCTCACCGGTCACTTCGGCGGCGGGCGCGACGACATCGGCGAGGACCGCGGAGAGAGAACTGCGGTACGACACGGGGTGACCCCCTTCTGGAATCCTGACCGGCCTCCCACGGGAGCGCCCGGGAGCACCCTTCCGCAAGAATTGCATACAGTATGCCGATGGTGGGTGGAGTGCGCCAGAGGACGGTGCAGGGGAATCGGGCCGAGACGGACGTCGGCCCCCTCGACAGCACGCCGAGGGGGCCGACGACTCAGATGCCGGGGTCGATCTCCCGCAGCAGCCCCGTGGTGACGTCGAAGACGAAGCCGCGCACGTCGTCGGTGTGCGGCAGGAACGGCGAGGTCCGCACGCGCTGCATCGACTGCCGAACGTCCTGGTCCACGTCGCGGAAGGCCTCCACCGCCCAGGCCGGCCGCTGGCCGACCTCCATCTCCAGCTCGTGCCGGAACTCCTCGGTCAGGGTCTGCAGACCGCATCCGGTGTGGTGGATCAGTATCACGCTGCGTGTACCGAGGGCACGTTGGCTGATCGTCAGGGACCGGATGGTGTCGTCGGTGACGACCCCGCCGGCGTTGCGCACGGTGTGGCAGTCGCCCAGTTCGAGACCGAGGGCGGCGTGCAGATCGATCCGGGCGTCCATGCAGGCCACGACGGCGACCCGCAGGACGGGCCGGGCGCCCATGCCCGGGTCGACGAACCCGGCGGCATAGGTGCGGTTGGCCGCCACGAGGCGGTCGATGACCGAGCCGTCACCGGGGGGACCGTCGATGGACGAGGCGAGTCGGGGTGCTGGAGTCATGCTGGGCTACCTCACTCCGGTCGGGTTCGAAAGGAGTACCGCGTCGGTGAGCATGCCCACGCGGCGACGCCACAGGCACGCGTCACCGGGTCGAAGGCTCCGGCGGGCGCGGGGCCTGCCGGCTCTCCGACCTGTGGGCCCGCGCCTCAGGCGCCCCCGGCCACGGCGCGCGACTCGGGAGCCGCCTTCCGGGACGGAGGGACACCGCGCGGACACGCGTACAGGATGATGCATACGGTATCCAGGAACCAGCATTCTTGAACCGTCGGCCGTTCCTTGTCCAGCCGGCCGGAGCCGTCGGCGGCTCCGCCCCCGATTCACCGCCCGGCGGCGTCCCGTCGCTGCTCCGGCCGGGCGGGCGCGATGATCGTGGCCACGCCGTCCCCGGGATGCCGGACGTCGGATTCACCCGGACCGAGCACCTGGCAGCGCGTCAGACCGTGGCGAGCCCACAGGGAAGCCGTCCACGCGCACAGCAGCGCGTCGATGAGATCCTCGCGGTGCTTGTAGGCTCCGGCCGCCTCGGGTGTCGGTTCGTCGAGCAGGGCGCGCGCGACCGGGTGCGACGCGAGGCGCAACGGAGGGTCCGCCGTCGCGAGACCCGCCAGGCGCGCGATCAGCTCGTCGCAGACCTCCGCCCGCACCGCGCGCCATTGTGCCGTCGGCACGCTCGCGGGACGCCGCTTGTACGGCGGCCGCCGCAGCGGGTAGCCCAGCTCGGGCGCGCCCACCAGCGTCGTGTACGGGTAGCACTCGGACAGCGCGCCCCCGTCGTCCGGCGGGCCGCCCAGGCCGTCGTCGTACCTCCAGCCCGCCGCTCGCAGCCGCTCGAGGAGCAGCACACCGGCGAGCCGCGGGGAAGCCGTGTTCGTGCTGTTCGCGCTCACCTTCCAGCGCCCGTAGCGACGGCCGACCTCCCGTTCGCACGGCCGCTGCCCGGACGGGTTGTCCACCACGAGCGGGGCGTCGACGAAGGCGAGGCAGGACGCCCGCTCCGTCGCCACCGACGCGATCCACTCCGCCGTCTCGTCGATCCCCCGGGTCCAGTCGCAGTCGAGGACCTCCCCCCGTCCGTCGATGACGGCGACACCCGTCTCGTTCGGCCGGGCCCGGGCTCCGCCGTGGGCCCAGGCGAGGTCGATGCCGATGAACCGTTCAAGCGCCATGGGTCGGTTGTACCCGCACCGCGGGCCGTGAACAGGGACGCGCCCCCGAGAGCCGTCGGGATCATCCGTCCGTCGGGTTCGCGTCGACCGCCGACGGGCGGCAGTCGGCCGCCCGTTGGCCGGCCGGGCGGGTGCGCACCCGCCCGGATCATCGGCCCGATCACCCGCACACCATTACTGTCGCTTTCTTGCGTAGATCTGATTCGGTTTTGCGGAGACAGTTGTACAGTACCCGTGTGACAACGAGACTCTCCGAGGTGGCCGCGTTCGCCGGCGTCAGTGAAGTGACCGTCCGCCGTGTGGCGAGCGGGAGTTCGGTCGTGGCGCCTGCCACCCGGGACAAGGTGCTCAGGGCGTTCGACGTGCTCGGCCTGGAGCGCCCCGCGGCCGGCCGGACCGAACGCGCGCCACTGGTCGGCTTGGTGGTGCCCGAACTGCAGAACCCCGTGTTCCCCGCGTTCACGGAGGCGCTCGCCGGACGCCTGAACAAGCAGGGACTGATACCCGTCCTTTGCACCCGCACCGCGGACGGCTCCTCCGAAGCCCACTACATCCAGCGGCTGTTGGGGCAGAACATCGGCGGCATCGTCTTCGTCGGGTCCAGTTACGCCGACGCCGGCCCCGAGCAGAGCAGGGCGCTGCGCGACCGCAGGACCCCGCTGGTCCTGATCAACGCGGCCGACGAGAACCGCGGCCTGGCGCAGGTCTCGGCGGACGACGCGCAGGCCGCCGACCAGGCGTTGACGCACCTCACCGCCCTGGGGCACGAGCGGATCGGTCTGGTCGCGGGACCGATCGGACATGTCCCCTCGGCCAGGAAGCTCGCCGGGTACGCGGCCTTCTGGCGGGCCCGCGGAGTACCGCCGGAGCAGTGGCACGGCTGGGTGGCGCACACGATGTTCTCGATGGAGGGCGGCGCCACGGCGGTGCCCCAACTCGCCGCCCAGGGCGTCACCGCAGTGGTGTGCGCGAGCGACGCCCTGGCGCTCGGCGTGATCCGCGGAGCACGGCGCCAGGGCCTGGCCGTGCCGGACGACTTCTCCGTCGTGGGGTTCGACGACTCGCTGTTCATGGTCGCCACCGATCCGCCCCTGACGACCGCGCGGCAGCCGGTGCAGGCGATGGCCGACGCGGCGATCACCGCGCTCGTCACCCAGCTCAACGGGCAGCCGCCACCGGCCGAACCCCTTCTCTTCGGCACGGAGTTGATCGTGCGCGGATCAACCGCCGCCCGCCCGCGCTAGCCACACCGCGTCAGACGACTTCGTCAGCACGATCAATTTTTTGCGTACTTTCATTGACGATTTGCGTGACAGCTTTTACGGTCTGCGTCATCGCTGCTGCTCGGGAACCGGCGTCCCCGGGCTCACTTCAGGAAGGCGCTGATCGTATGGCCGACTCTCTTTCCCGCCGCGGCTTCGTCGGTGCGGGTATCGCGTCGACACTCGCCCTCGGGCTGTCCGCATGCGGCGGCTCCTCGTCGTCCGAGGGCAAGGGCGGCAAGGTGACGATCTCCGTGAACGGCATGCCGCCGAAGACGCAGCCCGTCGACCGCAAGTGGTACGAGCAGGACGTCCGGGACTTCGAGAAGAGTCACCCGAACATCAAGATCGATGCCCGCGAGGGCTACATGGACCCCAAGACCTTCTCGGCGAAGCTCGCCGGCGGCCAGTTGGAGGACGTGTACTACGTCTACTTCACCGATCCCTCCGGCCTCATCCAGCGCCGTCAGGGCGCCGACATCACCCCGTACCTCAAGGGAGTTCCGTACGTCGAGGACGTCGCTCCCGCGTTCAAGAAGGTCTTCACCGGACCCGACGGCAAGATCTACGGCCTGCCGAACGGCCAGTACTCGCTCGGACTGATCTACAACCGCGACCTGTTCAAGAAGGCCGGACTCGACCCCGACAAGCCCCCGACCACCTGGGACGAGGTCCGGGAGGCGGCACGGCGGATCACCGCACTCGGCGACGGCATCGTGGGATACGCCGACTACAGCAAGAACAACCAGGGCGGCTGGCACCTCACGTCATGGGTGTACTCGCTCGGCGGCGACATCGCCACCCGCCAAGGGGGCCACTGGAAGGCCGCGTTCGACAGTGACGCGGGACGGCAGGCGCTGACCCACCTGCACGACATGCGCTGGACCGACCGCACCATGGGCACCCGGCAACTGCTCCAGATCGAGGACGTCCAGAAGATGATGGGCTCCGGCAAGCTCGGCATCTACATGGCGGGCCCCGACAACATCCCCACCATCGTCAAGCAGTTCGAGCGCAAGTACGCCGAGTTCGGCGTGGCCGCCATGCCCGGCACCGCGACCCTGGGCGGCGGCAACGGCTTCATGTTCAACCCCAAGGCCTCGCCGGAGCAGATCAAGGCCGGCGTCCGGTGGATCCAGTGGAAGTACCTCAACCCCGAGCGCACCCAGCACGACGACAAGCGGGCCAAGGGCGGTGACGTGCCCATCGGCCTGCCGCTCGACCGGCTCTTCACCGCGTCGACACAGGCCAAGGTGGACGCGGTCCACGCGCGGTACGCGACCGTCCCACAGGAGAACTACAAGCCGTTCATGGAGCGCAACAGCGGTCTGACGCAGAAGGTCGAGCCGCCGAACGCCCAGCAGATCTACACCGTCCTCGACAGCGTCATGCAGGCGGTGCTCACCCGCGAGAACGCGGACATCGACCACCTGCTGGGCGACGCCGCGAAGAGGGTCGACTCGATACTCGCCACGGTCAAGTGACATGACCGTGCAGCCCCTCACCCCGACCCCGAACTCCGCGCGGGAGCGGCCGACTCGGACGGATCCGCTCCCCGCCCGGAAGAACGCGGGACCGTCCGCGCCGAGCGGGACGACCCCGTCCCGGCGGCGCCGGCGGATCCGCGAGAACCTCGTCGCGTACGCCTTCCTGACCGCGGGGGTGCTCTGCTTCGCACTGTTCTCCTGGTACCCGATCGTCCGCGGCTGGCTGCTCGGCTTCCAGCAGGTCACGTTCGCCCAGCCCGCCGAGTGGGTGGGCTGGGACAACTTCCGGCGGCTCTTCGAGGACCCCCTGTTCGTCACCGCGTGGCGCAACACCGGCTACTTCACCCTGCTCGCGCTGGTCTTCGGCTTCGCGGCCCCCTTCTTCACCGCGGTCGTCCTGAACGAACTCCGGCACGGCCGGGCGTACTTGAGGATGACCGTCTACCTGCCGGTGATGCTCCCGCCGATCGTGACGATGCTGCTGTGGCGCTGGTTCTACGATCCGGGGCCGGGCCTCTTCAACAACGCGCTGGAGCTCGTGCACCTGCCGCCGCAGCAGTGGCTGGAGTCGGAGAACCTCGCGATGATCTCGCTGGTCCTCGTCTCGACCTGGGCCAACATGGGCACCACCACGCTGATCTACCTGGCGGCGCTCGGCGGCATCCCCGGCGAGCTGTACGAGGCGGCGGAGATCGACGGCGCGTCCATCCGGCGACGCCTGTGGCACGTCACCCTGCCGCAGATGCGGTTCATCCTGATGATCACGCTGCTGCTCCAGGTCATCGGGACGATGCAGGTCTTCATCGAGCCGTACGTCCTCACCGGCGGCGGCCCCGACGACGCCACGGTGACCGTCCTGTTGCTGCTCTACCGCTACGCGTTCATCTACAACGACTTCGGCATGGCCAGCGCCATGAGCACCGTGCTCTTCGTGGTGCTCGGCACCTTCGCGGCCGTCTATCTCCGGCTGACCCGGACCAAGGGCTGAGAGGAACCGACATGGCCGGCACCGCCGAACGCACCCTGATCGCGCCCACCGAGATGACCCGCCGCACCGGCAGGATCCTCTACCGCACCGTCCTCACCCTCACCCTGACCGGCTTCACCCTCGCCTTCGTCTTCCCCCTCTACTGGATGGCGACCGGCGCGCTGAAGTCCTCGGCGGAACTGGCCGACCCGAATCCGACGCTGCTGCCCCACACCTGGCACCCCGAGGCGTACGCCGACGCCTGGACCAACGTGGGCCTCGGCACCTATTTCCTCAACACCCTGCTGCTCGCCCTCGGCGCCTGGCTGTTCCAGCTCGTCATCGACGTGTCCGCCGCCTACGCCCTGTCCAAGCTGCGCCCGGCGCTCGGCAACATCGTCCTCGGGATGATGCTGGCGACCCTGATGCTGCCGGTGTCGGCGCTGCTCGTCCCGACGTATCTGACCGTGACCGACGTGCCGCTCGTGCACGTCAACCTCATCAACACGCCCTTCGCGATCTGGCTCCCGGCGTCGGCCAACGCCTTCAACATCTTCATCCTGAAGCGGTTCTTCGACCAGATCCCGGGCGAGCTCCTCGACTCGGCGCGCATCGACGGCGCGGGACCGGTCCGCGTCCTCGTGTCGATCGTGCTGCCGCTGTCCCGTCCGGTCCTGGCCGTCGTCTCCATCTTCGCGGTGGTCGGCGTCTGGAAGGACTTCCTCTGGCCGATGCTCGTGCTGCCCGAGCCGTCGAAGCAGCCGATCACCGTCGCCCTCGGCCGTCTCGCGGAGTTCATGCCGGCCAACCAGCTCCTCGCCGGGATGGTCATGGCCTCCGTCCCCCTGCTGGTGCTGTTCCTCGTCTTCCAGCGCCACATCATCACGGGCCTCACCGCCGGCAGCCTCAAGGGCTGACACCGGTCAGCCGGTCGCCACCGGCACGTCTCCCTCCTCCCCCGATCCCCTCGGCCCGCTCCCCGGCCGAGCGCTGCCCGCGACCGGGCAGCCCGTTCCCGTCCGAACCGAACCCCCACGGGCGAGCCGCCCCGACGGAAGGACAGATCGCCATGTCACGATCACCGGGAATCCTCAGCAGAGCACTCGTTCCCCCCTTGCTCCTCGCCCTGCTGGCCGCGCTCCTCTGCGTGGTCGCCGCACCCAGGGCCCACGCCGCGTCCACCACGCTGGAAGCCGAGTCGGCCACCCGCACCGGCGGGGCGGTCACCGAGACCGAGCACCCCGGCTACACCGGTACCGGCTACGTCGGCGGCTACACCGACAGCCACAAGGGCACCGCGTCCACGTCGTTCACCGTCTCCTCGGCGGTGGCGGGCGGCGGGTCCCTCAAGATCCGGTACGCCAACGGCACCACCGCCGTCATGACGCTCAGCCTGTACGTCAACGGCAGCAAGGTCCGGCAGATCAGCCTCCCCGCCACCGCGAACTGGGACACCTGGTCCACCACCGACGAGGCGCTCACCTACCAGGCGGGCAGCAACACCGTCGCCCTGACCTTCACGTCCTCCGACAGCGGGAACATCAACCTCGACAACGTCGTCGCCACCACGCCCACCGCCCCCACGGGCAGCGTGACGCACGAGGCGGAGAAGGCGTTCGCCTCCGGCGGCCCCGCCAAGGCCTCCTCGGTGTCGGGCTACACGGGCAGCGGATACCTCACCGGGTTCGGCACCACCGGGGCCCGCGCCGCCTTCGCCGTCAACGCGGCCGAGGCGAAGAGCTACTCCTTCGACGTGCGCTACCGGACGCCCGACGCCACCGCCGCGACGATCACCCTGGTCGCGAACGGCCTCACCGTCCGCAGGCTCACCCTGCCCGCCACCTCCGGCGACTGGAAGACCCTGGCGACCGACGCGCCGCTGCGGGCCGGCCTCAACAACGTCACGCTGCGCAAGGAGTCCGGCGACAACGGCAACCTCCAGCTCGACGGCCTGAACATCACCACCGCCGCCGCGAGCGCCACCCGCGGCGCCACCGTCCCGTACACGACGTACGAGGCGGAGAGCGGCAGCACCAACGGCTCCGTCCTCGGACCCGACCGCACCTACCTGAAGACCGCCTCGGAGGCCTCGGGACGCAGGGCCGTCGTCCTCGACCAGACCGGCGAGTACGTCCAGTTCACCCTGTCGAAGCCGGCCAACGCCCTCACCCTGCGCTACTCGATCCCGGACAGCGCCTCGGGCTCCGCCTACCAGACGCCCCTGAGCCTGTACTCCGCCGGAACCCATCTCCGCGACCTCACCCTGACGAACAAGTACAGCTGGGTGTACGGCGGTTACCCCTACAACAACGACCCCTCGCAGGGCTCCGGGCACCACTTCTTCGACGAGGTCCACGTCCGGCTGGCGAGCACCCTCCCGGCGGGCACCGTGCTCAAGTTCCAGAAGGACGCGGCGGACACGGCCGCCTCGTACACCCTCGATCTCGTCGAGACGGAGACGGCGCCCGCCGCCTACGCCATGCCCGCCGGATTCGTCTCCGCCACCACGCTCGGCGTGACCGCCGACGACGGCTCGGACGACACCGCGGCGCTCAACTCCGCCGTCGGCACCGCCAAGAGCCAGGGCAAGGGACTCTGGCTGCCGTCCGGCACGTACGACATCTCCGGGCACGTCAACCTCACGGGCATCGCCCTGCGCGGCGCGGGCGAGTGGTACACCGTCCTGCGCGGCAAGAACGGCAAGGGCGGCCTGTTCGGCCAGGGCGGCACCAACACCGTGCAGGACCTGAGCATCTCCGGAGACGTCGCCTACCGGGACGACGCGGGCTTCGACACCGCCGTCGAGGGCGACTTCGGCAGCGGCTCCACCGTCCAGAACGTCTGGATCGAGCACACCAAGGTCGGCCTGTGGATCGACGCCCCCACCAACGGCCTGTACGCGAGCGGCCTGCGCATCCGCGACACGTTCGCCGACGGCGTCAACCTCCACAAGGGCACCGCCGGCACCGAGATCTCCAACTCCAGCATCCGCAACACCGGTGACGACGCGCTCGCGATGTTCTCCGAGGCCCAGGCCGTCACCGACTCCGCCTACCGCTTCAACACGGTCCAGCTCCCGCTGCTCGCCAACGGCGCGGCGATCTACGGCGGCAACGGCAACCGCATCGAGGACAACCTGATCTCCGACACGGTCACCGCCTCCGCGGGCATCGCGATCAGCACCCGCAACTTCAACCCGGCCCCGCTGCCCTTCGCCGGCACCACGTCGGTCGCCCGCAACACCCTGACCAGGACGGGCGGTTACGAGCCCAACTGGCAGAGCAAGTTCGGCGCCCTGTGGATCTACGCCGACGCCTCCGACATCACCGCACCGGTGAACGTCACCGACAACACGATCCTCGACTCCACCTACAGCGGGGTCCTCATCTCCTACCAGAAGACCGTCAGCAACCTCACCGTCAGCAACCTCACCATCGACAGGACCGGTTCGTACGGCATCGAGATCAACTCCGCGGGCTCCGGCACCTTCTCCGGGGTGACCGTGACCGGCACGGCGTCCGGCGGTCTGAACCTCGCGGGCGGCTTCACCGTCAACCGCGGCTCCGGCAACTCCGGCTGGTAGCCGCCCCGTACGCGGGCCCGGTCGCAACGCCCCGCGGGCCGGGCCCGCCCAGCTCCACCCGGCACACGCAGCAAGCAACGCAAAGGAGTCCACGTGACCGAGCGCGCGCCTCGTACCGCCGCCCCCTGGTGGCGACACGCCGCGATCTACCAGATCTACGTCCGCAGCTTCGCCGACGGCAACGGCGACGGCGTCGGCGATCTGGCCGGCGCCCGGGACCGGCTGCCGTATCTGCGTGAACTCGGCGTGGACGCCCTGTGGTTCACCCCCTGGTACGTCTCCCCCATGGCCGACGGGGGCTACGACGTCGCCGACTACCGGGACATCGACCCCGTCTTCGGCACCCTCGCCGAGGCCGAGTCCCTGATCGGCGAGGCCCACGCGCAGGGCCTGCGCGTCATCGTCGACCTCGTGCCCAACCACTGCTCCGACCGCCACCCCTGGTTCCAGGAGGCACTCGCCGGGGGCCCGCAGGCACCGGCACGCGACCGCTTCTGGTTCGTGCCCGGACGCGGCGCGCACGGCGAACTCCCGCCGAACGACTGGCAGTCGTACTTCGGCGGGCCCGCCTGGACCCGCGTCGTCGAGGCCGACGGCACGCCCGGCGACTGGTACCTGCACATGTTCGCGCCGCAGCAGCCCGACCTGAACTGGGAACACCCCGCGGTGCGAGCCGAGTTCGAGGACATCCTGCACTTCTGGCTGCGCCGCGGGGTCGACGGGTTCCGGATCGACGTCGCCCACGGCCTCGCCAAGAAGCCCGGCCTGCCGGACGTCGGCACCGCCCCCGACGCGACGGACCTCCCGTACCAGGACGTCGACGACGTCCACGAGGTGTACCGCTCCTGGCGCAAGATCCTCGACGCCTACGACGGGGAGCGCACCTTCGTCGGCGAGGTGTGGCTGCCTACCGCCGAACAGTTCGCCCGCTACCTGCGCCCCGACGAGCTGCACTCCGCGTTCAACTTCGAGATCCTGTGCGCCCCCTGGGACGCGCGGGTGCTGCGCGAGGTGGTCGACGGCACCCTCGCCGCGCACGCGCCGGTCGACGCCCCGCCGACCTGGGTGCTGGCCAACCACGACACCATCCGGCATGTCACCCGCTACGGCCGCGAGGACACGTCCTTCGACATGTCCGACAAGCGGCTGCTGGACCCGAGCGACACGGAGCTGGGCCGGCGCCGGGCCCGCGCCGCGGCCCTGCTCACCCTGGCCCTGCCCGGCGGGGTCTACGTGTACCAGGGCGACGAACTCGGCCTCCCCGAGGTGCAGGACCTGCCCGACGAGCTGCTCCAGGACCCGACGTTCGCCCGCTCCGGCGGCACCGACCGGGGCCGCGACGGCTGCCGCATCCCGCTGCCCTGGACCGCCGACGGCCCGTCGCTCGGCTTCTCCCCGGCGGGCGCGACGGCCGGCCCCTGGCTCCCCCAACCCGCGGACTGGGACGGCCTCGCCGTGGCCGCCCAACAGAGCGACCCGGACTCGGTCCTGAACCTCTACCGCACGGCCCTGTCCCTGCGCCGGACCCGGCTGGCCCACCTCCCCGAGATCCTGACGTGGACCGAGTCGGCGGCCGACGTCCTGAGCTTCACCCGCCCGGACGGCTTCCACTGCCTGACCAACCTGTCGTCCACCCCTCAGCCCCTCCCCCGGGACACGGAGGTGGCCCTGGCCAGCGGTCCCCTGGACGAGGACGCAAAGGGACGGGTGACGGTGCCGGGCGACACGACGGTGTGGCTGTGGGAGCGGGGATCGGGGTCCTGAGAGGAGGTTTCCGGGGGCGAAGCGCCCCGGGAAACACCGATGGTGCAGACCGGTTCCGGTCTGCACCATCGGTGATGATCTCTGTGTCCGAGGGGGGACTTGAACCCCCACGCCCGTTAAAGGGCACTAGCACCTCAAGCTAGCGCGTCTGCCATTCCGCCACCCGGACGAGGTGTCTGCCGCCTGGCCGGGGGTGTTCCCCGCGGCGACATGGACAACAATACCAAGCTTTCGGAGTGCCCTTCACCTGCATATCCGGGCCTCCGGAGCGGGTCCGCGCGGCGGGACGGGGGTGCGCCTACAGTCTCACCATGGGTGACTGGATGACTACCGGGGGCTTGCCGGAGGGGCGTCGGCCGCGAGCGTTGTCGCCGTTGCGGGAGCATCTGCGGGACACGTTCTGGTTCGCGCCCACCGCGGCCATGGTGCTGGTCTTCGTGGTGTGGACGGTGGCCGGCGCGATCGACACCGCGATCGTCGAGTCGCTCCAGCGGTCGCGGGACTACGACACGCTCGACGACCTGCTGCGGCTGGCCGAGGACACCAAGACCGTGGTGACGTCGGTCAGCTCGGCGATGATGACCTTCATCGGTGTGGTCTTCAGCATCTCGCTGGTCGCCGTGCAGATGGCGAGCGGGCAGTTCAGCCCGCGGGTGGTGCGTATCTTCGTACGGAGCCGGATCACCAAGGCGACGTTCGCGGTGTTCCTCGCGACGTTCCTGCTGTCGCTCCTCGTGCTCACCTCCTACGAGTCGAACGCCGAGGCGCGGCTGGTGACCTCGGTCCCGTTGGTGCAGTCGGTGCTGACGCTCCTGATGCTGGGGCTGAGCCTGCTGCTCTTCGTGCTGTACGTGAACCAGACGCTGCGGCTCATGCGCATCAGCCACGTCATCGACCACATCACCCGGGACGCGTTCAAGCTCGTCGGGCGGATGCCGGTGGCCCGTTCGACCGGCGAGGAGGACGCGCTCGGGCCGGAGACCGCGCGGGTCGCCCATCAGGGACGGCCCGGGGTGCTGCGCGACGTGAACATCCCCCGGCTGGTGCGGGCGGCCCGGCAGCAGGACGTCGTACTGCGGCTGATCCCGCGGATCGGGGACTTCGTCGTACCGGGCACGCCGCTGCTCGCCGTGCACGGAGGGGCCGCCCCCTCGCGACGGTCGTTGAGCTACACGGTGAACGTCGGGGTGGAGCGGACCTTCCATCAGGACTTCTCGTTCGGGCTGCGGCAGCTCGCCGACATCGGACTGCGGGCGCTGTCGGCGGCGGTGAACGACCCGACCACCGCCGTGCAGGCGATCGACCGCATCGTGCAGTTCCTGTCCGCCGTCGTGCGTCGGCCCCTCGACACGGCGCTCCACCGCGACCGGCGCGGGGCGGTGCGGCTGGTGCAGCCCGTGCCCGGGTGGACGGAGCTGGTCGATCTCGCGTTCGCGGAGATCCGGGCGTGCGCGGTGGGCAGTCCGCAGGTGACGCGGCGTCTGGTCGCCGGCCTCGACGACCTGCTGCTCGTCGCTCCCGAGGAGCGCCGGGAGCCGCTGCTCCGGCACCGCACCCTGCTGGTGGAGGCCGTGCAGCTCACGGTCGCCGAACCGTCGGACCGCGCCTTCGCGCTGCGGCCGGACCGGCAGGGCATCGCGTAGCGCGCCTGCCGCGGACGGGGCGGCGCCGCGCACGGGCGCCGCCCCTCGCCTCACGGCATGAGGTGGTGGTCCGGGAAGTTGCCCGGGAGCCGTTCTCCGGGCGGGCCCTGGGTGACCGCGCGGACCAGGAGTTCCCCGCCGACGAACGCGCCGCGCCACGACGCGCCGAAGCCGCCGAACAGCTCGTCGCGGTCGCCGCGCGAGCGGGGTTTGCCGTGGCCGACCTTGAAGGCGCGGATCTGCGGGGCGAGTCGGTCGTACGTCGCCTCGTCGTCCGTGGACAGGGTGGCGACGAGCGCGCCGTTCGAGGCGTTCATGGCGGCGAGCAGCTCGGCCTCGGTGTCGACCAGGACGATGGTGTCGACCGGGCCGAAGGGTTCCGCGTGGTGCAGCGGCGAGGACGGGGGCGGGTTGAGGAGGGTGACGGGCTGGACGTACGCCGAGGTGTCCTGGCCGGGCAGGAAGCGCGCGTCGGCCGGGTTGCCGCGGTGCAGCGGGACGGCACCCCGGTCGATGGCCTCGGCGACCTGGTCGTGGAGTTCCTTCGCCTTGGCCGCGTTGATGACCGGGCCGAAGTCGAGCGAGGGGTAGGGGTCGTCGGGGTGCTCGACGGCGAGGGGGTGGCCGGTCCGCAGGGTGCGGACGGCGGGGAGGTACGCGGTGAGGAAGTCGTCGAAGAGGGAGCGCTGGACGACGAAGCGCGGGTAGGCCGTGCAGCGCTGCTTGCCGTAGTCGAAGAGCTTGGGGATGACGGCGGTCAGCGCGTCCCAGTCGGTGTGGTTCCAGATGCCCCAGGTGTTGAGGCCCTCCTGTTCGAGGACGTGGCGCTTGCCGAGGTCGGCGACGGCGGTGGCGACCGCGGCGCCGGTGTCGCGTCCGCCGACGAAGGAGACGCAGCCGATCTCGGGCGCGCGCACGAGCGCCTCCGACAGCTCGCCGCCGCTGCCGCTGACCAGGGTGAGAGGGACTCCCTCGCGGGCAGCGAGGGCGCAGGCGAGGGTGAGGCAGGCGACGCCGCCGTCGGTGGGGGTCTTGGCGATGACCGCGTTGCCGGCCAGGGCCTGCACCAGCATGGCGTGGACGAGGACGCTCATCGGGTAGTTCCAGCTCGCGATGTTGGAGACGGGTCCGTCGAGCGGGGTCCGGCCGTCGACCATGGGCTCGATGCCGTCGACGTACCAGCGCACGCCGTCGATCGCCCGGTCCACGTCGGCCTGGGCGAGCCGCCAGGGCTTGCCGATCTCCCAGACGAGGAGGAGGGCGAGGAGTTCGCGGTGTTCGGTGAGGGCGTCGAGGGTCGCCGCGACGCGGGCGCGGCGCTCCGCGAGGGGGACGTGGCGCCAGGCGCGGTGCTGGTCGAGCGCCGCGCCGACGGCCTGCCGGGCGGTGGCGCCGTCGAGGCGGGGCGGGCCCGCGATGGGCCCCCCGTCCACGGGGCTGGTCGCGGTGAGGGTCCGGCCGTCCGCCTGCCAGGCGGCGTTCCAGAGGTTGAGGACGCGGTCGTCGCGGAACGCCTCGGGTGCGACGGCGAGGCAGCGCCGCCAGGCGTCGGTCCAGGACGTTCCGGACTTGAGGACGAGAGTGTTGGGGGGCTCCGCGGGGGTGGGGTCGAGGGTTGTCATGGGTGTCTCCGCTCTCGGTGCACAGTCGGGGGCGGGGGGCCCGGCGTCCGCCCTGCGGCGGGTCGCCCGGGCCCGCGCGAACAGTCGTCGCGCGGGTAAGGGGAAGGTAGTGAGGCGGCGCGGTTTCCGGGAGTCACCTCACGTCGACTATGAGTGAGGTCACGTCGGGTTCAGGGGGACCGGGTCGGGGTGTTCAGCCGGGCGCGGACCAGGCGGGCGGTCTCGGTCGGGGTGTCGCCGACGGGTACGCCGGCCGTCTCCAGTGCCTCCTTCTTGGCCCGGGCGGTGCCCGAGGAGCCGGAGACGATGGCTCCGGCGTGGCCCATGGTCCTGCCCTCGGGGGCGGTGAATCCGGCGACGTAGCCGACGACGGGTTTGGTGACGTGGTCGCGGACGAAGGCGGCGGCCCGTTCCTCGGCGTCGCCGCCGATCTCCCCGATGAGGACGACGAGTTCGGTGTCGGGGTCGTCCTGGAAGGCGGCGAGGCAGTCGATGTGGCTGGTGCCGACGACGGGGTCTCCTCCGATGCCCACGCAGGTGGAGAAGCCGATGTCCCGCAGGTCGTGCATGAGTTGGTAGGTGAGGGTGCCGGACTTGGAGACCAGGCCGATGGGGCCCGGTCCCGCGATGTCGGCGGGGATGATGCCCGCGTTGGACTGTCCGGGGGTGATCAGGCCGGGGCAGTTGGGGCCGACGACGCGGGTGCCCCGCTCGGCGGCGTGGGCGCGGAAGGCGACCGCGTCGTGGACGGGGATGCCTTCGGTGATGACGACGACGAGGCCGGTGCCGGCGTCCGCGGCCTCCTCGACGGCGGCCCTGGCGAAGGCGGGCGGCACGAAGACGACGCTGACGTCCGCCCCGGTCGCCTCGACGCCGTCGCGCACCGAGCCGAAGACCGGGACGGACCGGTGAGCGGTGCCGAGGCCCGCGGGGCTCCGGGGGACGTCGAAGCGGACGGTCCGGCCGGCCTTGCGGGGGTTGACGCCGCCGACGACGTCGGTGCCGGCCGCGAGCATGCGCAGGGTGTGCCGCATGCCCTCGACTCCGGTCATGCCCTGGACGAGGATTTTGGACTCCTTGGTGAGAAAGACGGCCATGTCCCGCTCCTTCAGGTGGTGTTGGCGAGGTGGGCGGCGCGGCGGGCGGCGTCGTCCATGGTGGTGGCCCGGTGCACCAGGGGGTGGGCGCGGTCGTCGAGGACGGCGTGGCCGCGCGCGGCGTTGTTGCCGTCGAGCCGGACGACGATCGGCTTGGTGGGCCGCACGGCGTCGAGGGCCCGCACGATGCCGCCGGCGACCGCGTCGCAGGCGGTGATGCCGCCGAAGACGTTGACGAGGACGGCTTCGACGTCCGGGTCGGAGAGGACGACGGACAGGCCGTCGGACATGACCCGGGCGGAGGCTCCGCCGCCGATGTCGAGGAAGTTGGCGGGACGGGCGCCGCAGCCCGCGATCACGTCGAGGGTGGACATGACGAGGCCCGCGCCGTTGCCGATGACGCCGACCTCGCCGTCCAGTTTCACGTAGGTGAGTCCCCTGGCCGCGGCGGACGCCTCCAAGGGGTCGTCGTGCGCCGCGTCCCGCTCGCCCCAGCGTGTCTGACGGAAGCGGGCGTTGTCGTCGAGGGTGACCTTGGCGTCGAGTGCCGTGAGCCTGCCCTGGGCGGTGAGGGCGAGGGGGTTCACCTCGACCAGGAGGGCGTCCTCGCGGGTGAGCACCTGCCAGAGCCGTACGAGGACGTCGGCGGCCCGCGCGGGCAGTCCGGCCGCCCGGACGATGCCGGCCGCCTTCGCCGGGGTGACGCCCTCCGTCGGGTCGACGGGGACGCGGATCACCGCCTCCGGCCGGGCCGCGGCCACCTCCTCGATCTCCGTGCCGCCCTCGGTGGACAGGACGGCGACGAACTGTCCGCGGGTCCGGTCGAGGACGTACGCGACGTAGAACTCGGCCTCGATGTCGACGGGTTGGGCCAGCATCACGGTGCGGACGGGGTGGCCCTTGATGTCCGTGCCGAGGATCCGCCGGGTCATCAGTTCCGCCTCGGCCGGGTCGGCAGCGAACCGGACGCCGCCGGCCTTGCCACGCCCACCGGCCCTGACCTGCGCCTTGACGACGGCCGGTCCGCCGAGCCGGCGGGCGATGGCGCGGGCCTCGCAGGGCGAGTCCGTGATCTCGGCGCGGGGCACCAAGATGCCGTGTCCCGCGAGGAGTTCCCGCGCCTGGTGCTCGTACAGGTCCATGTTTCGGCTCCTGTCCTGAAAGTGGTGCGCGACCTCTGGACATCACCCAGCGGATGCGGGATAACAATCTTCATACAGTATTCGTCGACTGTATGCAATGTGCCGGATGGGACCCGACCACCGGCGGCACCAGGGCGGCCCAAGGCAACGGACAAGTGAGGTGACCTGTGACGACCAAGGCTCTCGAAGGCATCCGCGTGCTCGACATGACACATGTTCAGTCCGGCCCCTCGGCGACCCAGTTGATGGCCTGGCTCGGCGCCGACGTGGTCAAGCTGGAGGCGCCGGCCGGGGACATCACCCGCACCCAGCTGCGGGACATCCCGGACGCCGACTCCCTCTACTTCACGATGCTCAACAGCAACAAGCGCAGCATCACGCTCAACACCAAGACGGAGCGCGGCAAGCAGCTCCTGACCGAGCTGATCCGCCGCTCGGACGTCATGGTGGAGAACTTCGGCCCCGGAGCCGTCGACCGCATGGGCTTCACCTGGGACCGGATCCGCGAGATCAACCCGCGGATCGTCTACGCCTCCATCAAGGGCTTCGGGGACGGCCCGTACACCGCCTTCAAGGCCTACGAGGTGGTCGCGCAGGCCATGGGCGGCTCCATGGCCACCACCGGCTTCGAGGACGGCCCTCCGATGGCGACCGGCGCGCAGATCGGGGACTCGGGCACCGGCATCCACGCCGTCGCCGCCGTCCTCGCCGCGCTGCTCCAGCGCACCCGCACCGGACGCGGGCAGCGCGTCAACGTCGCCATGCAGCACGCCGTCCTCAACCTCTGCCGGGTCAAACTGCGCGACCAGCAACGCCTCGCGCACGGGCCGCTCGCCGAGTATCCGAACGAGGACTTCGGCGACGAGGTGCCCCGGTCCGGAAACGCCTCCGGCGGCGGACAGCCCGGCTGGGCGGTGCGCTGCGCGCCCGGCGGACCCAACGACTACGTCTACGTCATCGTCCAGCCGGCCGGCTGGCAGCCGTTGACCCGGCTGATCGCCCGGCCCGAACTCGCCGACGACCCCGAGTGGTCCACCCCGCGGGCCCGGCTGCCGAAGCTGGCCAAGATGTTCCAGCTCATCGAGGAGTGGACCAGCACCCTGCCCAAGTGGGAGGTGCTGGAACGGCTCAACGCCGAGAACATCCCGTGCGGGCCGATCCTGTCCACCCGGGAGATCATCGAGGACTCCTCGCTCGCCGCCAACGACATGGTCGTCGAGGTCGAGCATCCAGAACGCGGGTCCTACGTCACCGTCGGCAACCCGCTGAAGCTCTCCGACTCCCCCGTCGAGATCACCGCCTCCCCGCTCCTCGGCGAGCACAACGAGGAGATCTACATCGGTGAACTCGGCCTGGGCGAAGAGGAACTGCGGCTTCTCAAGTCCACCGGGGTGATCTGAGATGGCCTGTCCACACCTGCCGTTGGGGGGCGCGTCGATGACATGAGTGTGCGCGGGGACGGCCGACGGTGCGCGTCGGCCGGCCCCGGGACCCGTGAGCGCACGAAAGGCATTTGGCAGGGGGCGCTGACCAGATCTTTCGACGCAAGGGGTGCTGGACCGACATGACAACCACCGACTATTCGACCTCCGTCCCCCATCAAGAGGTGACGGATTCCAACGGCCGGGTGTACCGCGTCGGCGAGTCCGACGTCGACATCATGGGCCGCACACGCAAGTGGATGGTCTTCCTGCCCTGGGCGGGGATGATGGGCATCAGTTCCGCCGAGTACGCGTTCACCTCGGCGGAGGACACGCTGCACGACGCGCATCTGTGGAGCAGCGGACACATCTTCTGGCTGATGGGTGTCTGGATCTTCTTCCAGGCGGCCGTGGCCTTCCCCGCCGGGCAGCTGCGCGAGAGCGGCCGGCTGCCGGCCCGTACGGCGATGCTGCTGGGCGCCCTGGGCACCCTGCTCGGCTATGTGTCGCTGGCGTACGCGCCCCATGTGGCGATCGCCTATCTCGGCTTCGGCATGTGCAGCGGCATCGGCGCCGGTCTTGTCTACGCGACCTGCGTGAACATGGTGGGCAAGTGGTATCCGGAGCGCAAGGGCGGCAAGACGGGCTTCGTCAACGGCGGTTTCGCCTACGGGTCCGTGCCCTTCGTGTTCCTGTTCACCTCGTACATGGACCTGGGCAACTACCGGGTCGTCCTGGTGGGCGTCGGTCTGCTGTGCTGCGCGATCGTCGCGGTGGCCGGCTGGTTCTTCAAGGACCCGCCCAAGGGCTGGTGGCCGGCGCACGTGGACCCGCTGAAGGTGTCGGACGACCCGAAGATCCGCCGGGCGCTGGAGAAGAACCCGCCGGCCGTGAAGCAGTACACCCCGAGGGAGGCGGCGCGTACCCCCGTTCTGTGGATGATGTGGTTCTGTCTGCTGTGCACGGCCGGGATCAACATCTTCGGCATCGCCTTCCAGGTGCCGTTCGGCAAGGACATGGGCTTCGCGGGCGGGATCGTGGCCACGGCGATGTCCCTGAAGGCCATCGTGAACGGCACCGGGCGCGGCGTCATCGGCTGGATCTCCGACCGGGCCGGCCGCCGGCACACGCTGATCATCGTGTGTCTGGTGCTGGGCACCGCGCAGTTCGGGGTGCTGATCTCCGGCCAGATGGGCAGCATGCCGTTCTTCCTGTTCTGCTCCATGGTCTCCGGCTTCGGCGGCGGCGCGATCTTCCCGCTGTTCGCGGCCATGACGGCGGACTACTTCGGTGAGAACAACAACGCCTCCAACTATGGCATGGTCTACAGCTCGAAGCTGATCTCGGGCCTGGTGGGCTCCGGAATGGGCGCGGTCGTCGTCGGCGCGTGGGACTACCACGGCGCCTTCGTGCTGGCCGGGTCCGTCGGACTGGCGTCCGCCGTACTGGCCCTGTTCCTCAAATCGCCGGGCCGACCGCAGGCCCGGAGCATCGTTCCCAATCCGCACCCGCTCGGCGAGGAGATGGCGTGATGACGGCGGAACCCATGGCGGCGAAGGACCGGCCGGACGACTCCGGCGCCTCACGGCGTGCCTACCGGGAGGTCACCGACTCCCGGGGCCGCGTGTACCGGATCGGCGAGAGCGACCGGGACATCCTCGGCCACTCGCGGAAGTTCATGGTGTACCTGCCCTGGGCGGCCATGATGGCGATCAGTGTCTTCGAGTACGCCTTCGGCTCGGCGGAGGACACCCTGTCCCACGCGCACGGCTGGACGCAGAGCAACACCTTCTGGATCCTGAGCGTCTGGGTGTTCTTCCAGGCCGGCATCGCGTTCCCGGCGGGCTGGATGCGGGAGAAGGGCATCCTCACGGCCCGCAGGGCGATGTACGTGGGCTCGGTGATGTGCGCGATCGGCTTCCTGGCCCTGTCGCACCTCGGCAACGTACTGCTGGCCATCCTCGGCTTCGGCGTCGTCGGCGGTCTCGGGTCCGGGCTCGTGTACGCGACCTGCATCAACATGGTCGGCAAGTGGTTCCCCGAACGCCGGGGCGCGAAGACGGGGTTCGTGAACGGCGGCTTCGCGTACGGCTCGCTGCCGTTCATCTTCATCTTCAACTACGCGTTCGACACCGCCAACTACCACCGGGTGCTCGACCTCATCGGTGTCTACGTGATGGTCGTGGTGTTCGCCTCCGCGTTCTTCTTCAAGGACCCGCCGAAGAACTGGTGGCCGGCGGACATCGACCCGCTGACGTACGGCGGCAGTGCGAAGGGGGCCGCGAGTCTCGCGAAGAACCCTCCCGCGGTGAAGCAGTACACGCCCAAGGAGGCCATCAGGACCGGGATGCTCCCCCTGATGTGGGTCGCGCTGGTGATGACCGCGGGTGTGTCGATCTTCGGGATCTCCTTCCAGGTCGACTTCGCCAAGGAGGTGGGCTTCGGCCCGCTGGTGGCGGCGTCGTCGATGGGCGTGATGGCGGTCATCAACGGCGTCGGCCGGGGCGTGGTGGGCTGGCTGTCCGACACCTGGGGCCGCAAGCAGTCCCTGGTGTTCGTCATCGTGGTCCTCGGTCTCGCGCAGTTCGGTGTGATCTGGGCCGGTGACATCCACAGCGAGGCGCTGTTCCTGTTCTTCGCCTTCCTCTCCGGGTTCGGCGGCGGCGCCTTCTATCCGATGTTCGCGGCCCTGACCCCGGACTACTTCGGCGAGAACTACAACGCCACCAACTACGGCCTGGTGTACAGCGGCAAGCTGATCAGCGGCCTGTTCGGCGGCGGCCTCGGCTCGATGGTGGTCGCGGCGTGGGGCTACGACGGCGCCTACGCGCTGGCGGGCGGCATCTCCATGGTGGCGGCCGCGATCGCCCTGCTGCTGCGGCAGCCGGGACGCAGCACGGCGGACACCTCGACACCGCAGCCGCAGCCGGTCGGCTGAGGAGGGCCGCCCGCACCGGGGCGGCGCATGGTGAGGGGCCCTCCCCGCAGATCCGGCGGGGAGGGCCCCTCACGTGGTGCGCGACAGCGGAAGGGAACGGGACAACTGCCGTGCCCCGCCTAGTCGTTGCCTGCGAAGGCGGCGTCGAAGGACGCGGACGGCGGGTCGAAGTCGTAGGCCTTCAGACGCTTCAGCGCCTCCGGCGCGCCCTGGAGCCGGTCCATGCCCGCGTCCTCCCACTCGACCGATATCGGTCCCGTGTAGCCGATGGAGCGCAGCATGCGGAAGACGTCCTCCCAGGGGACGTCGCCGTGGCCGGCGGAGACGAAGTCCCAGCCGCGGCGCGGGTCGCCCCAGGGCAGATGGGAGCCGAGGCGGCCGTTGCGGCCGTCGAGGCGCTTGCGGGCCTCCTTGCAGTCGACGTGGTAGATCCGGTCGCGGAAGTCGTACAGGAAGCCGACCGGGTCGAGGTCCTGCCACACGAAGTGCGACGGGTCGAAGTTGAGGCCGAAGGCCGGCCGGTGGTCGACGGCGGCCAGGGCACGGTGGGTGGTCCAGTAGTCGTACGCGATCTCGCTGGGGTGGACCTCGTGGGCGAACCGGACGCCCTCGGCGTCGAAGACGTCCAGGACCGGGTTCCAGCGGGTCGCGAAGTCCTCGTAACCACGCTCGATCATCGACTCGGGGACGGGCGGGAACATCGCGACGAGGTGCCAGATCGCCGAGCCGGTGAAGCCGATGACGGTGTCGACGCCGAGCGTGGCGGCCGCCCGCGCGGTGTCGGCGATCTCGGCGGCGGCCCGCTGCCGTACGCCCTCGGCCTCGCCGTCGCCCCAGATGCGGGCGGGCAGGATGGCGCGGTGGCGTTCGTCGATGATGGCGTCGCAGACGGCCTGTCCGACGAGGTGGTTGGAGATGGCCCGGCAGGTCAGCCCGTACTTGTCGAGCAGAGCGCGCCGGGAGTCGACGTACGCCGGGTCGGCGAGCGCCTTGTCGACCTCGAAGTGGTCTCCCCAGCAGGCGAGTTCGAGTCCGTCGTAGCCGAAGTCGCGGGCCAGGCGGCAGACCTCTTCGAGGGGCAGGTCTGCCCACTGGCCGGTGAAGAGCGTGAAGGTGCGCGGCATTCGGGGCCTCCTCAGACCGCGATGGGGGTGTAGACGGAGTTCTTCTCGGCGCTCTCCTCGACCGCGGCGAGGACGCGCTGCACCTGGAGACCGTCGGCGAAGGACGGGGTGGGCGGGCGGCCGGCGGCGATGGCGCTCACGAGGTCGCGGGCCTGGTGCACGAAGGTGTGCTCGTAGCCGAGGCCGTGGCCCGGCGGCCACCAGGCGTCGAGGTAGGGGTGGTCGGGCTCGGTGACCAGGATGCGGCGGAAGCCCGCGTGCGTGGCGGGCTCGGTGTGGTCGTGGTAGGAGAGCTCGTTGAGGCGCTCCAGGTCGAAGGCCAACGAGCCGCGCTCGCCGTTGAGTTCGATGCGCAGGGCGTTCTTGCGCCCGGTCGCGAAGCGGGAGGCCTCGAAGGAGGCGAGGGCGCCGGAGGCGAAGCGGGCGGTGAACAGGGCGGCGTCGTCGACGGTGACGGCTCCCGAACCGGGCCCGTGGAGGGTGCCCGCGGCTGCCGTCCCTGGATCGGTACCGGGGACGGAACCCGCACCGGCGCCCGTGCCGCCCGCCGATCCGTCCGGTTCGGGCACGGCCGACAGTCCGCTGGACGCTCCCGTGGGCCACGGTCTGCTGCGCACGAACGTCTCGGTGAGCGCGGACACCCCGCCGAGCGGTTCGCCGGCCAGGAACTGCGCGAGGTCGACGATGTGGGCTCCGAGGTCCCCGAGCGCACCCGAGCCCGCGACCTCCTTGCGGAGCCGCCAGGTGAGCGGGAAGTCCGGGTCGACCAGCCAGTCCTGGAGGTAGGTCACCCGTACGTGCCGCAGAGCGCCGAGGCGGCCCTCGGCGACCATGGAGCGGGCGAGCACCGTGGCGGGCAGTCTGCGGTAGTTGAACCCGACCATGGACAGCCGGCCGTGTTCGAGGGCCGTCGCGGCCGCCGCGGCCATCGTCTCCGCCTCGGCGACCGTGTTCGCGAGGGGCTTCTCGCACAGCACGTGCTTGCCCGCGGCCAGCGCGGCGACCGCGATCTCGGCGTGGCTGTCGCCGGGGGTGCAGATGTCGACGAGGTCGACGTCGTCCCGGGCGATCAGCGCACGCCAGTCCGTCTCGGCCGCCGCCCAGCCGTGCCGGTCGGCCATCGCCCGCACCGCCGCTCCGTCCCGGCCGCAGACCGCGGCGAGGACGGGGCGCAGCGGCAGGTCGAAGACGCGGCCCGCGGTGCGCCAGCCCTGTGAGTGGGCGGCGCCCATGAACGCGTAGCCGACCATGCCGACACGCAGTGGGGGCTTCGCGGCCTCGTCACCCCGGTGCGGCTGTCCCATACGGATGTCCTCCTCGTCGTCGTGGCGCGGTGCGGAAAGGGGCCCGGACCCCCGTGCCGGGCCCCTGGAACGGGGGCGGCTCACTTGAAGCCGGTGGGCATGTACTGCTTGACGTTGTCCTTGTCGACGACGGCGGAGTAGAGGGTGAGCGAGGCGGGGATCTCGAACTCGGCCAGTCCCCCGATGCCCTTGCCCTGGCCGAGGGTGCGGGCGAGGTCGATCGCGGAGGCGGCCATGGTCGGCGGGTACAGGACCGTGGCCTTCAGGACGCTGTCGTCGGCCTCGATGGCCTGGAAGGCGGAGAGCGCGCCGGCCCCGCCGACCATCAGGAAGCCGTCCCGTCCCGCCTGCTTGATGGCCCGCAGCGCGCCCACGCCCTGGTCGTCGTCGTGGTTCCACAGCGCGTCGAACTTCGGTTGCGCCTGGAGGAGTTGCGCCATCTTGGCCTGACCGGTCTCGACGGTGAACTCGGCAGCCTGGCGGGCGACCTTCTTGATGTTCGGGTAGTTCTTGAGCGCCGCGTCGAAGCCCTGGGTGCGCTGCTTGGTGAGTTCCAGGTTGTCGATCCCGGCCAGCTCGATGACCCGGGCGTCGCTCTTGCCCTTGAGTTTCTCCCCGATGTAGTGGCCGGCGCTGAGCCCCATGCCGTAGTTGTCGCCGCCGATCCAGCAGCGGTACGCCTGGGGCGAGTTGAAGATGCGGTCGAGGTTGATGACGGGGATGCCGGCGCGCATCGCCTTGAGGCCGACCTGGGTGAGTGCCTTGCCGTCGGCGGGCAGCACGACCAGGACGTCGACCTTCTTGTTGATCAGTGTCTCGATCTGGCCGATCTGCGCGGCGGTGTCGTTGGAGCCCTCGGTGATCTCCAGGCTGACGTCCGCGTACTTCTTGGCGCGGCTCTTGGCGTTGTCGTTGATGGCGTTGAGCCAGCCGTGGTCGGCCTGGGGGCCGGCGAAGCCGATGGTGACGTGCTTGCCGGGCTTGTCGTCGGCGGCCGGCTGGTCGTTCGCTGCCGGCTTGTCGTCCTTGGTCTCGTTGCTGGTGCAGCCGGTGAGGAGGACGCCGGCGGAGACGGCGGCGGTGCCGAAGAGCAGTCCTCTGCGGCTGGTCAGGCTCGTGGGTTCTGGCATGGCGGTGGACCCTTCCCGTGTCAGGTCGTGCTTGCTGTGCGCCGCTGGACCAGGACCGCGGCGACGATGATCGCGCCCTTGGCGATCTGCTGGACGTCGCTCTGGAGGTTGTTCAGCGCGAAGATGTTGGTGATCGTCGTGAAGATGAGGACGCCCAGTACGGAGCCGGTGATGGTGCCGCGGCCTCCGCTGAGCAGGGTGCCGCCGATGATCGCGGCCGCGATGGCGTCGAGTTCGTACAGGTTGCCGTTGGTGTTCTGGCCGGAGCCGGACAGGATGATCAACAGGAACGCGGCGATGCCGCAGCACAGTCCGGACAGCAGATAGAGGTAGAGCCGCTGGCGTCGTACGTCGATGCCGGCGAGGCGGGCCGCCTCCGCGTTGCCGCCGACGGCGACGGTGCGGCGGCCGAAGGTGGTGCGGTTCAGGATCAGCCAGCCGATGACGGTGACGACGGCGAAGACGAGGACCAGCGGCGGGATGCCCAGCACGTACGCGTCGCGCTCACCGAGCCTGAGGACGCTGTCCACCGACACGATCTGGGTCCTGCCGTCGGTGAGCTGGAGGGCGAGACCGCGGGCCGAGGCGAGCATGGCGAGCGTGGCGATGAAGGGCACCACCCCGCCGTACGCGACGAGCAGTCCGTTGACGAGGCCGCAGCCCACGCCGACGAGCACGGCGGTGAAGAGGATGCCCGCGAAGCCGTACTCCTGGGTGGCGACCGTGGTCGCCCACACCGAGGACAGCGCGACGATCGCGCCGACCGACAGGTCGATGCCGCCGGAGGTGATGACGAAGGTCATGCCGACGGTGACCACACCGATCACCGAGGCCTGGGTGAGCACGAGTTGGAGGTTGCGGGTGTCGAGGAACTCGTCGGGCCGGGTCACCCCTCCGATGACGACGAGGACGGCGAGGACACCGAGGAGCGAGAGGGTGCGGACGTCGGCGCGGAACACCGCCGTGCGCCACGCGGGGAGTTCACCCGTCGAGGGCACCTTGTCGGTGCCTTCCCGGGGCGGGGACACGTGCTGCGTCATGACGCCGGGCTCCCTTCACTGGCCACAGGGCTTCCTTCCATGACGAGGTCGAGTACGCGGTGTTCGTCCAGCTCCGCCGCCGGCGCCTCGTGGACGACGCGACCCTCGCGGAGCACGAGGACCCGGTCGGCGAGGCCGAGCACCTCGGGCACCTCGCTGGAGACCATGAGGACGGCGAGCCCCTCGTCGGCGAGCCGCCGGACGACGGCGTACAGCTCGGCGCGGGCGCCGACGTCGACGCCGCGGGTGGGTTCGTCGAGGAGCAGGACCCGGCAGCCGCGCAGCAGCCAGCGGGCGAGCACGACCTTCTGCTGGTTCCCGCCGGACAGGGTGCGGACCGGCACGGACGGGTTGTCGGGGCGCAGCGAGAGCTCCCGGGTCGCGGCCCGCGCCGCGACGCGCTCGGCCCGCCGGTCGATCCAGCCCGCGTGCGCGTAGCGGGACATGGACGACACGGACACGTTGCGGGTGACGGACTCCAGCATCAGCAGGGCCTGCGCCTTGCGCTCCTCGGGTGCGAGGCCGAGCCCGGCGCGCACGGCCGCCCGCACGCTCCCGGTGCGCAGCGGCGTGCCGCCGACGGCGACCCGGCCGGTGGTGGGCCTGCGCGCCCCGTAGATCGTCTCCAGGATCTCGGAGCGTCCGGAGCCGACGAGCCCCGCGAGGCCGACGATCTCGCCGGGGCGCACGTCGAGGTCGAGGGGTGCGAACTCGCCCTCCCGGGAGAGGCCCCGGACGGTGAGGACGGGGTCGGCCGCCGGCCGTTCGGCCGGCCGGTCGGGGAAGGCGTACTCGACGTTCCGGCCGGTCATCAGGGCCACGACCTCGCGGGTCGGGGTGGACCTGGCGGGCAGTCCGCCCGCGACCGCCCGCCCGTCCTTGAGCACGGTGACCCGGTCGCCGATGCGGCGGATCTCCTCCAGCCGGTGCGAGATGTACACGACGGCGACGCCGGCGGCGGTCAGGTCGCCGACGATGCGGAAGAGGTTGTCGACCTCGTCGGGGTCGAGGGCGGCGGACGGCTCGTCCATGACGATCAGCCGCACGTCGTGGGAGAGCGCCCGGGCCATGGAGACGATCTGCTGCTGGGCCGCCGACAGGTCGCCGACGAGTCGCCCCGGATCGATCTCCGGGTGCCCGAGTCGGTGGAGCAGCGCGGCTGTCGACGCCTTGGCGGCCTTCCCGCGCACGACGAATCCGGCGGTGGTGAGTTCGTGTCCGAGGTGGACGTTCTCGGCCACCGACAGGCCTTCCACCAGGTCGAGTTCCTGGTAGATGGTGGCGATACCGAGGCGCATCGCGGCGATCGGGGACCGGAGGGTGACGGGTTCGCCGCGCCAGCTGATGGTGCCGTCGTCGGGCTGGTGGGCGCCGGCCAGGACCTTGATGAGCGTGGATTTTCCGGCGCCGTTCTGGCCGAGCAGGCAGTGGACCTCGCCGGCCTGCACGTCGAGGTCGACGCCGTCGAGTGCCCGGACGCCGGGGAACGACTTGGTGATGCCGGACATGGTGAGCAGCGGTGGTTCGGGTGCCATGACGGTTCCCCTTGGCAGGCGTGCGGGCCGGTTGCCGGGTGGTGCGCGTACAGGGCGAGCTGTTTTCGGACACGGCGGAGCCGGGCGTCGTGCCGGTGCTCCGTGGTGGGGGTGCGGGTTACGCGGGTGAGAAGAGGTGGTCGCTGATCAGCCGGGCTCCGCCGATGACTCCGGCGGTGGGGCCCAGCTCCCCGAGGACGATGGGCAGGTTGCCGGTCGCGAGCGGAAGCGACTGGCGGTAGACCTGGGTGCGGATCGTGGCGAGCAGGGTGTGGCCGAGACCTGTCACCCCGCCGCCGATCACCACCAGGCCCGGATTGAAGAAGCTGACGAGTGCGGCGATGACCTGGCCGGTGCGGTTGCCGCCCTCCCGGATCAGGTCGAGCGCGGTGGCGTCGCCCGCCGCGGCGGCGGCGGCGACGTCGACGGCGGTGAGGCCGCCGTTCGCCTCCAGCCGCGCGGCGAGTTCGGCCGACCGTCCCTGGTGGGCGGCGTCCAGGGCGTCGCGCGCGAGCGCGGCGCCGCTGAAGTGGGCCTCCAGGCAGCCCCGGTTGCCGCAGGCGCAGGGACGTCCGCCGGGAACGGCCTGGATGTGCCCGATGTCCCCCGCGCTGCCCGTCGCCCCGCGGTGCACCTCTCCGCCGACGACGATGCCGCAGCCGATGCCGGTGCCGATCTTGACGCAGAGGAAGTCGCCCACGGAGCGCGCGACGCCCGCGTGCTGCTCCCCCATCGCCATCAGGTTCACGTCGTTGTCGACCATGACCGGGCAGCCGAGTTCCTGGCTGAGTGCCTCGCGGACCGGGAAGCCGTCCCAGCCGGGCATGATCGGCGGGGCGACCGGTACGCCCTCGGGGAAGCGGACCGGTCCCGGGACGCCGATGCCGGCGCCGTCGAACCCCTCCGCGAACCCCGAGGCCTTCAACTTCGCTGCCATGCCGAGGACTTGTTCGAAGACCGCGACCGGGCCCTCGCGGACGTCCATGGGCTGGTTGATGTGTCCCAGGATCTCCAGTTCGGCGTTGGTGACGGCCACGTCGACCGAGGTCGCCCCGATGTCGACGCCCAGGAAGCGCAGCGCCGGCGCGAGCCGGATGTTGTGGGAGCGGCGACCGCCCCGGGAGGCGGCGAGGCCGTCGGCCACGACGAGCCCGGTCTCCAGGAGCCGGTCCACCTCGACGGCCAGTTTCGACCGGGACAGGTCGATCTGATCGCCGAGCTGTGCGCGGGAGTTGGGGCCGCCGTCACGCAACAGCCGCAGCAGCCGGGCCTGATGGGCGTTCGCGGGTCGTGCCGTCATCCGTCTCACGAGCCCCTCCCCGCCCCACCGGCCTGCGTCCGTCGGTTTCCGGCCACCCGCACCGGTCCGCTTTCGAGGGGAACGTAGCAGTGGCTGCCGGAGGTGGGAAGAAGTAGCGCAGCAATCGGCACCTACTTTCTCCACTCCGTGGACAAAGCCGGGCGTGCGGACATCCCTCGGACCGTCGACGGGGGTGTCGCGGACGGTCGGCGGGTCGGTCAACGCCGTTGTTCAGACGGTCACTTCGCGCGCTCGTGGTACATCTTCCGGGTGTGCTCCGTGTGGGCCCGCATGACCGCGGTGGCACGCTGACCGTCGCGTCCCGCGATCGCGGCGATCAGCTCGCGGTGCTCGATCCAGGACTGCCGGCCGCGCTGCCGGGCGACCGGTGTGTAGTACCAGCGGACCCGGCGGTCGACCTGCGCGGCGAGCTCCGCGAGCACCGCGTTCCCGGCGAGCTCCATGACCTTGGCGTGCAGCCGGGCGTTCAGCGCGACCGCGGCGTCCACGTCGTCGGCGGCCACCGCCCGCTCGCCCTCCGCGCACAGGTCCTCCAGCGCTCTGATCGCGTCGCTGCCCGCGTTGCCGGCGGCGAGCCGGGCCGCCTCGGCCTCCAGGAGCGTCCGCACCGTGAGGAGCTGGTCGGCCTCCTCCTCGGTCGGCTCGTGCACGAACGCGCCCTGGGCGGGCCGCAGATCGACCCAGCCCTCCGTGCTCAGACGCTGCAGCGCCTCCCGTACCGGCTGCCGGGACACCCCGAGGTGGCCGGCGAGTTCGCTCTCGACGAGGTGCTGGCCCGGCTGGAGGGCACGGGTGGTGATGAGTTCGAGCAGCGCCTCGTACACACGGTCGCGCAGTGGGCCGGGCCGTTCGAGCTTGGGTACCGCTCCCTGAGGCAGTCCTGCCGACAACATCACGGTCCCTCCTGGGCAGCGCCGTCGCCGCGATAGGGAAAGGCAATTATGAATTGTCTTTCGCCTACAGTCTACGGCGCACAAAGCCGCGCGGGCACGGGAGTTGGGCCTGTCACAGGGGTGGCCGGATCCCGGCCGGGGCGCGCCGGCAGCCCGGTCGGACCGCCGGGAGCCGGATCAGGGGCAGCGGACGACCTGTCCGGCGTACGAGAGGTTGCCGCCGAAGCCGAACAGCAGCACGGGGTCACCCTTGGAGATCTCGCCGCGCTCGACGAGCTTGGAGAAGGCGAGCGGGATGCTCGCGGCCGAGGTGTTCCCGGACTCGACGACGTCCCGTGCGACGACGGCGTTGACCGCGCCGATCTTCTGGGCGAGCGGCTCGATGATGCGCAGGTTCGCCTGGTGCAGGACGACGCCGGCGAGGTCCTCGGGGGTGAGGCCGGCGCGTTCGCAGGCCCTGCGGGCGATCGGCGGGAGCTGGGTGGTCGCCCAGCGGTAGACGCTCTGGCCCTCCTGCGCGAAGCGCGCGGGGGTGCCCTCGATGCGAACCGCGTGCCCCATCTCGGGCACCGAGCCCCACAGCACGGGGCCGATGCCGGGTTCCGCGCCCGGCGCCGAGGCCTCGACGACGGCGGCGCCCGCGCCGTCCCCGACCAGGACGCAGGTCGTGCGGTCGGTCCAGTCCGTCACTTCGGACATCTTGTCGGCGCCGATGACGAGCGCCCGGGTCGCGGCACCGGCGCGCACGGCGTGGTCGGCGGTGGCGAGGGCGTGCGTGAAACCGGCGCAGACGACGTTGACGTCCATGGCGGCCGGGGAGGGGATGCCGAGGCGGGCGGCGACCCGGGCGGCCATGTTCGGGGAGCGGTCGACGGCGGTGGACGTGGCGACGAGCACCAGGTCGATGTCGCCCGGCGTGAGCCCGGCGGCGGCGAGCGCCTTGGCGGCGGCGTGCGCGGCCAGCTCGTCGACCGGCTCGTCGGGCCCGGCGATGTGCCGCGTCCGGATACCGACCCGGCTCCTGATCCACTCGTCACTGGTGTCGACCAGGCCCGCCAGATCCTCGTTGGTGAGGATCTGGGCGGGCTGGTAATGGCCGACGGCGGCGATCCGTGAGCCGTTCATGAGTGGTCCCCCTCGTTGCCTTGGGTAGCGGGATCCACCAGTCTGATCAGTGACTCACGGGTACGACGGCAGGTGATGCCACAGGATCTGGGCGCCAGGCTTGTCGGCTTCTGTCAGACTCTCGGACGCCCGAACACTCATCCGCTGAACAGTTGTGTCACTTTCTGTACCAGCTCGTAGACGCCGTAGCACAGGGGTGCGCCCACCCAGAGCCAGGCGAAGGCGATGAGCGGTCGCCGGTCAGGCGGACTCGGGCTGCTGTCGTGCGACATCGGCTGCCTCCCTCGGTGCGGGGACGTGGTGGCGGGGGTGGACGGGCCGCACGAACTCGTTGGCGACGAAGCCTACGACGAGCAGCCCGATCATGATCAGGAACGACATGCCGTACAGGGAAGCGCCGTGTTTGCCGGCCGCCTCCTGGTGGTCCGCGATCCGGTTGACGATGAGCGGTCCGAGAACGCCCGCCGTGGACCAGGCGGTGAGCAGCCGCCCGTGGATCGCGCCGACCTGGTAGGTGCCGAAGAGGTCCTTCAGGTAGGCCGGGACGGTGGCGAAGCCCCCGCCGTAGAAGGAGAGGATCACCAGGGCGCCGATGACGAACAGCGGCTTGGAGGAGTCCCCGAACCAGGCGATGAGCGCGTACATGAGCGCGCCGACGCCGAGGTAGACGCGGTAGATGTTCTTGCGTCCGATCAGGTCGGAGGTCGAGGACCAGCCGATCCGGCCGGCCATGTTGGCGGCGGACAGCAGGGCGACGAAGCCGGCGGCCGCGGAGACGGACACGGGGGTGGAGGTGTCGGCGAAGAAGTCCGTGATCATCGGGGCGGCCTTCTCCAGGATGCCGATGCCCGCGGTCACGTTCATGCAGAGCACGATCCACAGGCACCAGAACTGCGGGGTGCGCACCGCGCTGCGTGCCGAGACCTGGACGCCGTCGAGCGCGCTCGGCCCGGAGGCGACCGGCCGCTCGCCGCGCGGCACGCGCACCAGCAGCACACCGAGCGTCATGAAGACGGCGTACGTCAGTCCGTGCACGAGGAACGCGAGGGCGATGCCGGAGGAGTCGGACCCGAAGGACTTCAGCATCTGGGCGGACCAGGGCGAGGCGATCAGCGCGCCGCCCCCGAAGCCCATGATCGCGATGCCGGTGGCCATGCCGGGCCGGTCCGGGAACCACTTGATCAGGGTGGACACCGGCGATATGTAGCCGATGCCGAGGCCTATCCCGCCGACGAATCCGTAGCCGAAGACGATCAGCCAGTACTGCTCGGTGGCGGCGCCGAGCGCGGAGATCAGGAAGCCGGAGGAGAAGCAGACGAGGGCGACGGTCATCGCCCAGCGCGGGCCGTTGCGCTCGACGAGCGTGCCGCCGAACGCGGCGGACAGACCGAGCATCACGATGCCGAGCTGGAAGGGCAGCGCGCTCTCCGTCCCGCTGAGACCGAGCGCGGACTCGAGCGGCGGCTTGAAGACGCTCCAGGCGTAGGCCTGGCCGATGGAGAGGTGGACCGACAGGGCGGCCGGCGGGACGAGCCAGCGGCTCCAGCCGGGGGGTGCGACAGGGGGGCTCATGATCCGGAACGATAGGAAGCGGTTGCCCGGCTGGGAACCCGCGTGACGCGAACCGTCGGGACGTGTGCGACGAGCGGTCCTCCTGACGCGACGAACGGTCGCGGACGCGGGCCGAGCGGGTCCGCGGACGCCGGCAGGGTCGCGCCCGTGGCCGATTCACCTCCTTCGCCCGGTGGTTGTCGAATCCCTTGCCGCCAGTCATTCCATCCTGTAGACAATATTTCGTCGACAAGTTCGGAAGTTCCTCGGTACCCTCGACCGAACGGAGCGCCACACAGTGAGAGTCGCAGTTCTCGGCGCCGGTGCGATCGGCGCCTACGTCGGCGCCGCGCTGCACCGAGCGGGCGCCGACGTGCATCTCGTGGCCCGTGGACCGCATCTCGCGGCCATGAGGCAGCACGGCGTCCAAGTCCTCAGCCCGCGCGGCGACTTCACCGCCCGGGCCCACGCCACCGACGACCCGGCCGAGATCGGTCCGGTCGACTACGTCTTCCTCGGCCTCAAGGCCAACTCGTACGCGGCGTGCGGGCCGCTCATCGAGCCGTTGCTGCACGACACCACGGCGGTGATCGCCGCCCAGAACGGCATCCCCTGGTGGTACTTCCACCGGCACGGCGGACCCCACGACGGTCACCGTGTGGAGAGCGTGGACCCCGGCGGCGCGGTCAGTGCGGTGCTCGCGCCCGAGCGGGCCATCGGCTGCGTCGTGTACGCCGCGACGGAACTGGAGGGGCCCGGCGTCGTCCGTCACCTCGAAGGCACCCGGTTCTCCATCGGGGAGCCGGACCGGTCGGTGTCGGCGCGCTGCCTGGCGTTCGGCGACGCGATGCGGGAGGGCGGGCTGAAGTGCCCGGTCGAACCGGATCTGCGCAACGACATCTGGCTCAAGCTGCTCGGCAACATCTCCTTCAACCCGATCAGCGCACTCGCCCGCGCCACGATGCGGCAGATGTGCCTGCACGGCGGGACGCGCAGGGTCATCGAGATCATGATGACCGAGACGCTGAGCGTCGCCGAGGCACTCGGCTGCGAGGTGGGGGTGTCCATCGAGCGGCGCCTCGCGGGCGCCGAGCGGGTCGGGGACCACCGCACCTCCACGCTCCAGGACCTGGAGCGCGGCAAACCGCTGGAACTCGACGTGCTGCTCGCGGCCGTCGTGGAACTCGCCGAGATCACCGGGGTGCCGGTGCCGACCCTGCGCACCGTCCACGCCATCTCGGACCTGCTCGCGCTGCGGACGGCGGCATGAGCGCGGAGCGGGCCGCGGGGCCGGGCGGCATGCGGTCCGCTCCGTCCGTGCAGGACAATGAGGGCCTGACGGTCACCCGGTCGCGCGACGGGCCGGTGACCCGCACGGCAACCGCCGCATGAAGGGCCTCTCCGGCCGGCCGCACGGACAGAACCGGGACTGATCAGGACATGGGACGAGTCACGGAACGACGCAAGGTGATCCGCATCCGGGACGGGGCCGTGAACACCCGCCCCGACACGCTGGTCGCCGAGGAGCCGCTGGAGATCCGCCTCAACGGCAAGCCCCTCGCCATCACGATGCGCACCCCGGGCGACGACTTCGCCCTCGCGGCGGGCTTCCTGGTCAGCGAGGGGGTGCTCGGCGCGGCCGAGGAGCTGCAGAACATCGTGTACTGCGCGGGCGCCACCGTGGACGGCTCCAACAGCTACAACGTCGTCGACGTGACGACCGCGCCGGGCGTCGTCATCCCCGACATCACGCTCGAACGCAACGTGTACACGACGTCCTCCTGCGGCCTGTGCGGCAAGGCGAGCCTCGACGCGGTCCGCACCACGGCCCGCTGGCCCGTCGACGACACGGCGGGCGACACGACTCCCCCGGTACGGCTGGAGCCCGAGCTGCTCGCGCGCCTCCCCGACCGGCTGCGCGCGGCCCAGCGGGTCTTCGACCGGACCGGGGGTCTGCACGCGGCGGCGCTGTTCACCGAGGAGGGCGAGCTGGTGGACGTCCGCGAGGACGTGGGCCGGCACAACGCGGTCGACAAGCTGGTCGGCCGCGCCCTGCAGAACGGCACGCTCCCGCTGTCCCGGACGGTCCTGCTGGTCTCCGGCCGGGCCTCCTTCGAGCTGGCGCAGAAAGCGGTGATGGCCGGCATCCCGGTGCTGGCGGCGGTCTCCGCCCCGTCGTCGCTCGCGGTCGACCTGGCCGCGGAGACCGGCCTGACCCTGGTCGGCTTCCTGCGCGGCTCCAACATGAACGTGTACGCGGGCGAGCACCGGATCGCTCTGCGGGCCGAGGCCGCCCAGGGCTGACCCGGCTCCCCGCGACACGGCGGCGGGGCCCCGAACGGCGGGGTGCGCCCCCTGCGCCGGAGGGGCCCCGCCTCAGCCGCGTACCCCCGCGACCTCGGCGAACGCGGCGACCAGGGGGGCGCGGCGGCCCGCCTCCCAGGCGAGGAACACCTGGTCGGGCGCGGCGTCCGTGACGGGCACGTAGGTGATGTCGGGCCGGGAGTACTGCGCCGCCACCGACTCCGGTACGAGCGTGATGCCGGCGCCGCCCGCCACGCGCTCGAACTTCTCCTCGACGGTCCTGATCGGTGTGTCGTCCGGGCCGGGGTCGGAGTAGCGCAGCCAGGTCTCGCCGTCCAGGTCGCCGAGCAGGAGTTCCTGCTTCCCGGCGAGCCGGTGGGCGGCCGGGAGCATGGCGACCCTGGCCTCGCCGAACAGGGGCAGCAGCGTGAGTCCCCGCTCGTCGACGGGCCTGCGGACGTAGGCGACGTCGACGGTCCCGTCGAGGATCAGCTGTTCCTGGTCGTCCCACTCGACGCGACGGGCGGCCACGTCGACGTCGGGATGGCCGGCGGAGAAGGCGCGCAGGGCGTGGGTGACGACCACCCCGGCCCGGAAGCCCACGACGAGCCGGCGCGGGCCGCGCGCCGCACGGTGCGCCCGGCGCCGGGCGGCCTCGGCCGCGGCGAGCAACGGGCGCGAGTCGTCGAGGAGTTGACGTCCGGCGGCCGTCAACCGCACCCCGTGGCTGTCGCGGTCGAGGAGCACCGCGTCCACGTCCTTCTCCAGGGCCCTGATCTGACGGCTCAGCACCGGCTGGGCGATGTGCAGCCGCTCCGCCGCGCGTCCGAAGTGCAGCAGTTCGGCCACCGTCACGAAGTAACGGACCTTGCGCAGGTCGAGATCCACGGCCGCCCCTTTCGTCCACACGGTGGCGATGCCTTCAGGGTATCGCCGGCGCCGCAAGAGGTCTTGGACGGCGGGGCGGGGCCGCGCGCAGGCTTGCAGACACCGGGGTGGCCCCGGGGAAGACGCGGAAGGGAACGGACATGGGTCTGCGAGGACAGCGGGTCGTCGTGATCGGCGGTACGGCGGGGATCGGGTTCGCGGTCGCGGAGGCGGCCGCGCGGGAGGGGGCGGAGGTGGTGGTCGCCTCCCGCCGCCGGGAAGGTGTGGAGGCGGCGCTGAAGAGGCTGCCCGCGGGCGCCGAGGGGGAGGTGCTGGACGCCACCGACGAGCAGGCCGTCCGGGAGTTCTTCGGCCGGGTCGGCGCGTTCGACCACCTCGTGTACACGGCCGGTGAGTCCCTGCTGCTGGAAACCCTCGCCGAGTCGGACCTGACGCGGGCCCGGGGCTTCCTGGACACCCGGCTGTGGGGCGCGTACACGGCCGTGAAGCACGGCGCTCCGGTGATCCGGGAGGGCGGCTCGGTGGTCCTGACGACCGGTACGGCCGGGCGCCGGCCCCTGCCGGGGACGACCGTCGCGGCGAGCCTGTGCGGGGCGATGGAGTCGCTCACCAGGGCCCTCGCCCTGGAGCTCGCGCCGCTCCGGGTGAACGCCGTCTCGCCGGGGGTGGTGCGCACGGAGCTGTGGCGGGACCTGCCGGCCCAGGACCGCGACGGGCTGTTCGCGTCCGCCGCCGCTTCCCTGCCCGTCGGCCGGGCGGGCGAACCGGAGGATGTCGCGGAGGCCTACCTGTACCTGATGCGCGGCGGCTACACCACGGGATCGGTGGTCGTGGTGGACGGGGGCGGGGTGCTGGTCTGAGGCCCGGCCGGACGGACGGCGCCGGACCGAAGCAGGGCGCCGGACCGGGAGGCCGGTCCGGCGCGCACAGTGGGCCGGCGCGACCGATGGGACCGCGAGACCGGTGGGACGCGCAGCACAATGAGGCGCATCCCACCGGTACCGCATCCCGACGCCCGGGATGCTCGCCGGCATCGCACCGGAGTCCGCGCGTCGCACCGCTCCGCACATCGCGACGCCAGGGACACCCGCCGGCATCGCACCGGATTCCGCACGTCACCAGGAGGTCGTACGCGGTGGGCCACCGGCGCCCGCGGCTCACCTCGGCGGGCGCACCGGCCCTCGCCGCCCGCCGTGACGCGACGCGGCACACCGGCTCTCCCGGCAGGCACCCGCGCTTCGCCGCGCGACGCGGCACACCGGCTTCCCCCGGCCGCCGCTCACCGTGCCGTGAAGCGCACCTCCGCCGCTGCCACGACGGTGCCGAGGCGGGGGAAGTCCAGCCGGACGGAGGCGTCGTGCTCGGGGGCGGTGAACGCGGCCATCGCGTCCTCGACGAAGACGAGGTCGTAGCCGAGGTCTCCGGCGGCGCGCGCGGTCGACTCGACCCCGAGGTTGGTGGCGATCCCACCGAACACCAGGGTGGAGACACCGTGTTCGCGCAGCTTGTCGTCGAGACCGGTGCCCTGGAACCCGCCGATGGTCCGCTTCACGATCTCCAGGTCGCCCGCCTCGGCGAGCCCGGCGACGAGTCCGCTGCCGGGGGGCTGCTCGGGCACTCCGGACCGCTCGACCCGGACGAGCACGACGAGCGCGCCCGCCTTGCGGAAGGTGGCCGCCAACTCCTCTGCGGTGGCGAGGACTTCGGTGCCCTTGTGGGGCGCCAGGGGCAGCGCCACGATGCGCTCCATCAGATCGACGAGCACGAGGGCGGTGCACGCCGGATCGAGGGCGAGGCGGGGTTCGGCTTCGGGTGCGGTCATGACGGAACGTTAGCCCGCATCAGCCGTCCGTACCGGAAATCCGGATCAACAAGCCCGTGAACTGCTCCCGCCGGGGCCGTCGGGCGTGGCACGGCCGGCCGGGACGGCCCGCGTTCCCGCGGTCCGCGCCCTCCGCCGTACGGCCACGAACCGACACGCGCGGCCGTGCCGCGTCCGGTCCTCCCGGGGCGGGCCGAGGCAAGGTGATCTTGCGCCCGAACGCTCCGCCCGCTCGCCGTCGGCAGCCGAAAATCTGGCGTGAACACGACCGGTGCACGCTCCTTGTGAGGTGGGCGAGGGCCCAAGTAGCGTCTGCGGCGCGAACGTTGGACGTGGGATGTCCAGAGAATCCGGATTGCCCCGCCGTACGAAGGGCAGGTCGCAGCATGCCGTCACGCCTCCGCAGCCGTCTGAGATCCGCACTCGCCGCGCGACCGGGCCCGCGTTTCACCGCCCGCCGGCGGCCCGTCTCGGCCCCCGGCCCGCGCCGCCGCTCCCGCACCCGTCCGGGCGCCGCGCTCACCGCCCTCTCGGCCGCCGCCGCACTGCTCACACTGCCCGGCACGGCACACGCCTCACCGGCCGATACGGCCACGGCCGCCCCCACCAGCGCCAGCGCCACCGCCACCGCCACCGCGCCCGGTACGTTCGAGCAGCAGGTGCTGTTCAAGGCCTCCCAGGACCCGGGTTACGCCTGCTTCCGCATCCCGTCCGTCGTGCGGACCACGGACGGAACGCTGCTGGCGTTCGCCGAGGGGCGCGTCCTGAACTGCGGTGACGCGGCGGACATCGACATCGTGGTGAAGCGCTCCGGCGACGGCGGACGCACCTGGAGCCCGCTGCGGGTCGTCAACGACGGGGGCGGCGACACCCACGGCAACCCCACGCCGGTCGTCGACCGCGAGACGGGCCGGATCCTGCTCGCCGAGACGTACAACACGGGCCGGACCGACAGCGCGAGCTGCTCGGTGCCGTGCGACCGCACCCCGCACCTCCAGTACAGCGACGACGACGGTCTCACCTGGTCGCAGCCGCGCGACCTGAGCGACGAGATCCTGCCCGCGACCTGGAACTCCTGGTACGCCACCGGCCCGGTGCACGGCATCCAGCTCACCCACGGACGCCACGCGGGACGCCTCGTCTTCGCCGTCAACACCGAGACGTGGGACGGCGGTCGGGTCACGGCCAACAACGCCGCGCTCATCACCAGCGACGACGGCGGCGACCACTGGGACATCGGCGCGCGGGACTCCTGGCCGATCGCGGACGACGGGGCCTTCCGGCAGAAGCCGTCCGAGATGACACTCACCGAGCGGACCGACGGGTCGGTCCTGGTCAGCGGCCGCGAGCAGGACGGCACCGACCTGGGCCACCGCACCCAGGCGGTGAGCCGGGACGGCGGCGACAGCTTCGTGTCGCCCTTCGCCGCCGTCCCCGACCTGTACGCGCCCCAGGTGCAGGGCTCGGTCCTGCGCGTCGGCGACCGGATCCTGCTGGCCTGCCCGGGCGACCCGGACCGCCGCCGGACCATGATGATCCGCTCCTCCTACGACGGCGGGCGCACCTGGGACAGCGTCGACCGCGGGACCGTCGTGACCTCCGACTGGTCGGGCTACTCCGACCTGGTGCGGATCGACGGCGACGCGGTGGGCCTGCTCTACGAGGGTGGCGCGGTCGACGCACGCGACGAGATCCGCTTCGCCCGCTTCACCGAGGACTGGCTCCGGCCCCGTCGGGGCCCCGACCCGACGACCGCCGACCTCGTGCCGTTCGCCCGGCGGGCCGTGGTCCTCGGCGGCGCCCACGAGACGGCGGGCGTCCGCGGCGGCGCGCTGGAGTTCGACGGCACCGACGACGCCGTACGTCTGCCCTACAGCAGCCGACTGCCGCTGGGGACAAAGGACTTCACGGCCTCCCTGTGGTTCCGCTACACGGCGGCCAGCGGTGAACAGCCCCTGCTGTGGATGGGCGGGATCGGTACGACGCAGCCGCAGGTGTGGGTGCGCGGGGAGCCCGCGTCCGGCCGGATCACCGGTCTCATCACCACAAGGAACGGTGCGGCGGCCCCGGCCACCGCGTCCGTGCGGACCACGGGCGCGTACAACGACGGCCAGTGGCACCATCTGGCGCTGCGCCGCGGCGGCGGACAGCTCACCCTGTCCGTCGACGGATCGGCCGTGAGTACCGCGGACGTGCCCGGATCGGTCAGCCGGAACGCACCGTTCGGGGTGCACATCGGCCAACGGATGGACAGCCGGGCGTACTTCACCGGCACCCTCGACGACGTGCGCGTCCACGACCGGGCGTTGAGCGACGCCGAACTGGCGGCGGAGCCCGCGGCACACGCCACCCGCGACACCGTCCTGTGGCTCCCCATGGACCGGGTGGGCGGGGGCCACTAACGTCCCGTGCGTGCCCGACGACGCACGAACGCGACGGCGGACCGGGACCGGGCTCGGCGTGCTGCTGGCCCTGGTCTCGGCCGCCGTGCTGCTCACCGCCCTCCCGGACCACGACCGGGAGGGCGGCGGCACGTGCGCCGCCCGCGGTGTGCGGTCCTGGTCCGCGGACGCTCGGCACACGGACGCGTTCGCGCGGTACGGGGACGACGCCGGCCGCGCCGACGACTGGACCGGCGGCGACGGAACCCATTCGGTGCGGCTGCCGGACGGCCGGACGCTGTGGCTGTTCTCGGACACCTATCTCGGGCCCGTGTACGCACCGCCGAACCCGGTCGGCGAGTCGTACGCCTGGCGTGACGTGAGCACGCCCCTGGTGCGCAACGCGGCGGTCGTGGCGGCGCGCGACGGCACGCCGGAGAGCACGCTGCCCGCGCCCCTCTTTCCCGACCCGGCCCCGCAGCAGTGGCGCTGGCCGGTGGCGGCCCGCGTCGAACCCCGCTCCCCCGCCTCCGGCGAGCAGGTCCTGCGTGTCCTGCTGTGGACGCGCGCCACCGGCCCGGCGCCCTGGATCTACGGGGTGCCCACGTCCACCGAGGTCGCCACGCTGTCCCTGCCGGGACTCCGCCTCGAAGGCGTCACCACGGTCCTGGACCAGCGTTCCGTGCCCGACGCCTCCCGGCGGGTCCTCTTCGGCACCACCGCCGTCGACGCCGGCGGCTGGACGTACGTCTTCGGCGGTGACGACGGCCGCGCCGCCGGGCGCTCCGCCTCGCGGGCGTACGTGGCGCGGGTGCCGCGCGGCCGGCTCGGTGAGCCGGGGGCCTGGGAGTACTGGGACGGCAGGGCGTGGACGGTGCGCGGGCGTCCCGCGCCGGTGCTCGGGAACAGCCGGAGCACCGGCGTGGGCAGCGCGTTCAGCGTCGTGCGGGACGGCGGCACGTACGTCCTGTTCACCATGGCGGCGGGCACCGCGGGCCTGACCACGGTCACCTCCTACTGGGCGTGCGCCCCCACCGGGCCCTGGCACGGGCCCACCCGCGGTTTCAGCCCGCCGCTGCCGCGGGGCGAGGTGGCCGCGTACAACCCGCAGGCGCATCCCGAGCTGGGCGAGGGCGGGCGCATCGTGCTGAGCTACGACGTCAACTGGCTGGACGCCACGGGCGGTGCGGCGCAGACGAACCTCAGCCGGAACGTGTCCCTGTACCGACCGCGCTTCGTGACGCTGCGCCTGGGGGCGCCTTCCTAGCGCTCCCGGCCGAGCCGGTGGTGCCGCCCGCGCCGCGTGTTCCGCCGGTGCCCGTCGTCGTGTCCGGGCGGTCCGGGCCGGTTCCGTCGGCCGGTCCCGTCGCCTCGGGGTCGCGGGCGCGGCGCTTGGCGATCACCGCGCACACCATCAGCTGCATCTGGTGGAAGAGCATCAGCGGCAGCACGGCGAGCGAGGCGTGCGCGCCGAACAGGACGCTGGCCATGGGGAGTCCGGAGGCGAGCGACTTCTTCGACCCGGCGAACTGGATGGCGATCCGGTCCTCCCGGCCGAAGTGCAACGCCTTGCCTCCGTACCAGGTGAGAGCCAGCATCACGGCGAGCAGCACCGCCTCGACGACCAGGAGTCCCGCCAGCCGGACGGCGCTGACCTGGTGCCAGATGCCCTGCACCATGCCCTCGCTGAACGCGGTGTAGACGACGAGCAGGATCGAGCCGCGGTCGACGTACCCGAGGACCTTCTTGTGCCGGGTGATGAACGCGCCGATCCAGGGCCGCAGCACCTGTCCGGCGACGAAGGGCACGAGCAGTTGCAGCACGATCTTGACGAGCGAGTCGGCGGAGAACCCGCCGCCGCTGTTGCCGAGCAGGGCGGCGGCGAGCAGGGGTGTGATGACGATGCCGGCCAGCGAGGAGAAGGAGCCCGCGCAGATCGCGGCGGGCACGTTGCCGCGCGCGATCGAGGTGAAGGCGATCGACGACTGGATGGTCGAGGGGACGAGCGTGAGGAAGAGCAGGCCCGTGTACAGGTCGTGCGTCAGGAACACCGGGACCAGGCCGCGGGCGGCGAGGCCGAGCAGCGGGAACACCACGAAGGTGCACACCAGCACCGTGGTGTGGAGCCGCCAGTGCTTGACGCCCTCCACCGCCTCACGGGTCGACAGGCGGGCGCCGTACAGGAAGAAGAGGAACGCGATCGCCGCCGTGGACGCCCCCGAGGCGACGTCCGCTCCCGTACCGCTCGCCGGGAACAGGGCGGCGAGCCCCACGGTCCCGAGCAACAGCAGGATGTACGGATCGATCGGCATCCAACTCGGCCACTGCAGGCGTTTCACGGTGCTCCACTACTCGTTCGGTGCGTCGGTCGGGGCCGGCGGAGGTGCCGTTCGGGCCGGCCCGGGTCGTGCCCTCTCCATCGTCCTCTCCCCCTCCGCGATCGGGAATCCTTCACACCGCTCTGACTGTCATCACGTTCCACGATAACGTGATCGACATGTACGACCCTTCGCAGCTGCGTACGTTCCTGGCGGTGGCGCAGACCCTCAGCTTCACGCAGGCCGCCCGGCGGCTCGGGGTGCGCCAGTCGACGGTCAGCCAGCATGTGCGCCGGCTGGAGGACGCGGCCGGACGGCAGTTCTTCTCCCGGGACACGCACTCCGTGGAACTCACCGAGGACGGCGAGGCGATGCTCGGGTTCGCGCGCCGGATCCTGGAGGTGCAGGAGCAGGCCACGGCGTTCTTCGCCGGGACGCGGCTGCGCGGCCGGCTGCGCTTCGGGGCCTCCGAGGACTTCGTGCTGACCCGGCTGCCGGAGATCCTGGAGGGGTTCCGCTCCGACCATCCCGAGGTGGACCTGGAACTGACGGTCGAGCTGTCGGGCACCCTGCACGAGCGGTTGGCGGCGGGCCACCTCGACCTGGTGCTGGCGAAGCGGCGGCCCGAGGACCCGGTCGGCCAACTCGTCTGGCACGACCACCTGGTGTGGATCGGCGCCCCGCGGCTGCGTCTCGACCCCGACCGCCCGGTGCCGCTGATCGTCTATCCGCCGCCGGGCATCACCCGGGCCCTCGCGCTGGAGGCGCTGGAACGCCAGGGCCGGTCCTGGCGCATCGCCTGCACCAGCGGCAGCCTGAACGGGCTGATCGCCGCGGCCCGCGCGGGTCTCGGCGTGATGGCCCACTCCCGGGGGCTCGTGCCGCCGGGGCTGGCCCGGGTCCCGGAGCGGGCGGGCCTGCCCACGCTGGGCGAGGTGGACTTCGTGCTGGTGCACGGGCATCGGAGGCCGTCGGCGCAGGGGGCGGCGGACGCGCTCGCGGCGGTGATCCTGGCGGGCGGGGACCGGCTGCACCGGGGGCGTCGGGGCTGAGGGCGGTCAGCGGATCCGGGTGTACGTGAGCTGCTTGACCCGGCGCAGGAACGGCGGCGCGGTGAACACCGTCCGGCAGCTCGGGTACGCGCTCGGGGTGGCCGTCTTCGGGACCGTGCTGATCTCCCGGATGCGGGAGACGCTGTCACAGGACGCGGCGCACACGCTGGCGGGCGGCGGCGCCGGGGCACTGCGGGGCACCGTCCCCGAGCACACGCTGCGGGCCGCGTTCGCCTCGCGGCTCGACACGGCCTCGGTGGCGGCCGGGCTGACCGCCCTGGCCGCGGGCGCGCTCGTCCTGATCCTGGTCCGGACACCGCGCGCCGCGGCGAGCCCGGCGGGCACCCCAGCGGAGAAGGTGCCGGCGTCCCGGGCCTGAGCCCCCCGGAGCCGGTCCCGCCCCGCCGGGACCGGCTCGACACGCGCTCACCGGGCGGCCCGGCGCGCCGGTCGGGGCCGCCCTCGCCCGGGACGGAGGGCCTCCCCCGGGCCGGGACCGTGGCGGCCTGGCGGGGGTTCACGAGGCCCGCGGAGAGGGTTCACACGGCGGTGGGAGGGGGAGGATCACCCTCCGACGCGGGTGGCGCCGCGGACTGGTCCGGGGTCGTACAGATTCCGTGGAGATTGCGGACCCGAAACCTACGGAACCGTAGGCACTTCTGTCCGACCCTTCCCCTTGTGCGGGCATTTCCTCGGCTGACCAGTGCGGACGCCGTGCCCCTCGGCGGTTCGAGCCCCCTCCCGTCCGGTCGCGGGGTGGGGTAGCTTTCACGGCGCTGTGCGGAGCGCCACGAGGAGCGGTATTGCGCGAGTTCACCAACCCCCCGTTGGCGTCGGCGCCGCCGGTGGGCGGCCTGGCCGACGTCGTCTTCGAGTATGCCCAGGAGGACCCGCTGCGCATCGCGCTCGGCCGCAAGGACGAGCGGGGAGAGTGGCGCGACGTCACCGCTGCCGAGTTCCGCGACGAGGTCCTGGCCCTGGCCAAGGGCCTGCTCGCCCAGGGCGTCCGGTTCGGCGACCGCGTCGCCATCATGTGCCGCACCCGCTACGAGTGGACGCTCTTCGACTTCGCCCTGTGGACGGTCGGCGCCCAGGTGGTGCCCGTCTATCCCACGTCCTCCGCCGAGCAGGTCTTCTGGATGCTGCACGACGCGCAGGTGTCGGCGGTCATGGTGGAGCACGAGGACCACGCGATGACCATCGCCACGGTCGTGGACCGACTGCCCACGCTGCAGCAGCTGTGGCAGCTCGACGCGGGCGCGGTGCACGAGCTGTACGAGGCCGGGGCGCACATCGACGACGACGTGGTGCATCGGCACCGCCGCGCCGTCACCCCCGAGTCGACCGCGACGATCATCTACACCTCGGGCACCACCGGGCGGCCCAAGGGCTGTGTCCTGTCGCACGAGAACTTCATGTTCGAGGCGGACACCGTCATCGAGCGCTGGGAGCCGGTGTTCCACTCCAAGCGCGGCGACGAGGCGACCACCCTGCTGTTCCTGCCGCTCGCACATGTCTTCGGGCGGATGGTGCAGGTGGCCGCGGTGCGCGGGAGGGTCAAGTTCGGGCACCAGCCGCAGCTGAACGCGGCCGCGCTGCTGCCGGACCTGGCGGCCTTCCGGCCCACCTTCTTCCTGGCCGTGCCGTACATCTTCGAGAAGGTCTTCAACGCCGCCCGCCGCAAGGCCGAGAAGGAAGGCAGATCGGGGCCCTTCGAGAAGGCCGTCGACATCGCCGTGCGCTACGCGGACGCCGTCGAGTCGAAAGCCTGGGGCATCGGCCCCGGCCCCTCCGCGAGCCTGCGCATGCAGCACCAGGTCTTCGACAAGCTCGTCTACTCCAAGGTGCGGGCCGCGATGGGCGGCCGGGTCAAGCACGCCATGTCGGGCGGTTCGGCGATGGACCGGCGGCTCGGACTGTTCTTCGCGGGCGCGGGCGTCGTCATCTACGAGGGCTACGGGCTCACCGAGTCCACGGCCGCCGCGACCGCCAACCCGCCCGAGCGCACCCGGTTCGGCACCGTCGGACAGGCCATCCCGGGCACCACCGTGCACATCGCGGACGACAGTGAGATCTGGCTGCACGGCGGCAACGTGTTCCACGGCTACCTCAACAACGACAAGGCCACGGACGCCACCCTGCACGACGGCTGGCTCGCCACCGGTGACCTCGGTTCCCTGGACGAGGACGGCTACCTCACCATCACCGGGCGCAAGAAGGAGATCCTGGTGACCTCCGGCGGCAAGAGCGTCTCGCCGGGCGTACTGGAGGAGCGGGTGCGCGACCATCCGCTGGTCGCGCAGTGCATCGTGGTCGGCAACGACCGCCCGTACATCGCCGCGCTCGTCACCCTCGACTCCGAGGCGGTCGAGCACTGGCTCCAGATGCGCGGCAAGCCGCAGCTGGCCGCCGGCGACCTGGTGCGCGACGCCGATCTGGAGACCGAGGTGCGGCGCGCCGTGGTCGCCGCGAACACCCTGGTCTCGCAGGCCGAGTCGATCCGTACGTTCCGGATACTGGCCCACCAGTTCACCGAGGAGCACGGCCTGCTGACCCCGTCGCTGAAGCTGAAGCGCAAGGCGATCGAGAAGGCGTACACGTCGGAGGTCGAGGCGCTGTACCGGGCGTAGCGGCCGGACGGCGCGGGAAACGGCGGTCGGCGGGGGCCGGCGCGGTGGGCCTTTCGGCCAATCTGTATTTCACAGGACCACGGGCCCGGTCAGGAATGCATCACGGGCCGTGATCGTTGACCATGGCAGAACCACCCGACGACTGAAGGATCGAGAGCTCGTGAGCAAGGTCCCCCCGATCATCCTGAACAACGGCGTCGAGATGCCGCAGCTGGGCTTCGGTGTCTGGCAGGTGCCGGACGACGAGGCGGAGCGGGCGGTCGCCACCGCGCTGGAGTCCGGGTACCGCAGCATCGACACCGCGGCGATCTACGGCAACGAAGAGGGCACCGGCAAGGCCATCGCCGCGTCGGGCGTCCCGCGCGAGGAGCTCTTCGTCACCACCAAGCTCTGGAACAGCGACCAGGGGTACGACTCCACCCTGCGCGCCTTCGACACCTCGCTGGAGAAGCTCGGCCTGGACCACGTGGATCTGTACCTGATCCACTGGCCGATGCCGTCCCGCGGCACGAACATCGACTCGTTCAAGGCCTTCGAGAAGATCTACGCCGACGGCCGCGCCAAGGCCATCGGCACATCCAACTTCCTGCCGGAGCACCTGGCGAAGCTGATCGACGAGACGTCCGTCATCCCGGCCGTCAACCAGATCGAGCTGCACCCGCACCTCCAGCAGAACGCCGCTCGTGAGTTCCACGCGGAGCAGGGCATCGCGACCGAGGCCTGGTCCCCACTGGGCCAGGGCAAGGGCCTCCTGGAGGTTCCGGCGATCGTCGCCATCGCCCAGAAGCACGGCCGCACCCCCGCACAGGTCGTACTGCGCTGGCACATCCAGCTCGGCAACGTCGTGATCCCGAAGTCCGTGACCCCGTCGCGGATCAAGGAGAACATCGACGTCTTCGACTTCTCCCTGGACACCGAGGACATCGCGGCCATCTCCGCTCTGAACGAGGACCGCCGGCTCGGCCCGGACCCGGCCACGTTCGAGATCGGCTGACCGGCCCGCACCGACCACCACCGTCGGCCCGGACGCTTCGACGCGTCCGCGCTGCACTGAACCGGGCTTGACGTTGTCGGTGTCGAGGTCCGTGTCACGGGAGGTGACGGAGGGGCCCGTACC